>DXBY01000026.1 GCA_019116305.1 Candidatus Ruania gallistercoris
CTGCGCGAGTACGTCCCGGGCGATGACCGCCGGTACGTGCACTGGCGCTCCTCCGCCCGGGTGGGGGAGCTGATGGTGCGCCAGTTCGAGGAGACCCGGCGCACCCACCTGGTCACTGCGCTCTCCGTGAACGAGCGCGACTACGGCGACGAGGACGAGTTCGAGCTGGCGATCAGCGCCGTCGGCTCCCTCGGTCTGCACACCCTCGGTACCGAGTCCGAGCTGAGCGCACTGACCCAGCACCGCGCGATCAACGTGCGCAGCCCGCGCGCCCTGCTCGACGACCTGACCCGGCTGGACAGTGCCCGGCTGCCAGGCGGAGTGGTGGACCTCGCGCGGAGCGTCACCCGGGATGCGATGCGCGCCACCATCGCCATCGTGGTCTGCGGCTCGGCCGTCTCCCCGCACCAGATCCGGGCCGCCGGGGCGGTGCTGCCCAGTGGTGTGCGGGCACTGGCGATCCAGTGCCGGATGGGAGCCGAGATGCGCGCCCACCGGCTCGGTGCGGTGACCGTGCTCGAGCTCGGCACGCTCGAGGACCTCCCGCGCGGGTTCCGGAGGCTGAAAGCATGAGCGCGGGCACCCCCGCCAGCGCTCCGGCGCGCCGCCGCGACCAACGAGCCGAGCGCCTGCGGACGAAGCTGCTCGACCCGCTGCGCACCTGGGCGACCCCTCCGCACCTGATCAACGCCGTCGTGCCGTTGCTGCTGATCGGGATGGCGATCGCACCGCTGCAAGCGGTGTACCTGGACGCGAGCCTGTACGTGACCGTGATCGGTGGCCTGCTGCTCGGCGGGATGATCGCCGTGGCCGGTGCCGCCTACCGGCTCAGTGTGCTCACCATCCTCTCCGCGAGCGTGGTGGGCTTCTTCGTCTTCGGTGCGCTGGCCGCCCCGTCGACGGCGCTGCTCGGGGTGGTCCCCACACCGCGCACGTGGCAGCTGATGGGGTTGGGCATGGTGACGGTGTGGAAGCACGTGCTCACCGTGACCCCACCGCTGGGAGCCGGGGGAGTGGTGCTGCTCCTGCCGTATGTGCTCACCTTCGTGGGCTCGGTGGTGGCGGTGACCATCTCGCTGCGGGCCCGGCGCCGGTACAGCCTCAGCCTGCTGATCCCGGCAGTGGTGCTGGTGGCCGCGATCCTGTTCGCCACCCACCTGCCCGTGCTCGCCGGGGTGCTCGGTGTGCTCGCCGTGCTGATCACGATCACCTGGGTGGCCTGGCGGGCCGGTCGGCTGGAGCTGAACCGGGTGCTCGCCGTGGCCATCGTGCTCGGCGTGGCGGCGCTCGGCGGTACCGGTGCGTCCGTGTTCGCGGCACCGGAAGCCCCGCGGGTGGTGCTCCGGGACTACGTGGAGCCGCCGCCGGACCCGCAGGACTTTCCCAGTCCGCTTGCCGGGTACCGGGAGTACGCCGACGATCTCGCCGAGACGGACCTGTTCACCGTGGACGGGCTGCCCGAGGGCGGCACCCGGCTGCGGCTGGCTGCACTGGACAGCTACGACGGTCTGGTGTGGAGCGTGACCGGGGAGTCCACGCCCGGAACCGGGGTGTTCCGCCGGATCGGGGAGCGGATCGAGGTGGAGATCCCCGAGGACGCCTACACCCTGGACGTCGCCGTGACCGGCTACCAGGACCGGTGGGTGCTGAACGCCGGCGGAACAGTTGATGTGGACTTCCTCGGCGGGCAGACCGAGGACCTCACCGAGAGCTTCTACTACAACAGCGCCACCGACACCGGGATGGTGCTGGCCGGGCTGTCCGAGGGAGACGACGTCGAGCTGGTGGCCGATCCGGCGGCCCAGGTGGATGCCGAGGACGTCACCGAGCTCGCTGTGGCCGATGTGACCCTGCCCGAGCCGCAGAACGTCCCGGATGCGATCGGCTCGATGGCCAGCCAGTTCTCCGAGGATGCGAACACCCCGTACGCGAAGATCGAGGCGGTCGCGGCCGCGTTGAGCACCCAGGGGTTCTTCTCCCACGGGCTGGAGGGGGAGGTACCGTCCCGGCCCGGGCACGGTGAGGCGCGGCTGCAGGAGATGCTCGAGGGAGAGCAGATGGTCGGCGACGCCGAGCAGTACGCCGCCGCGATGGCGCTGATGGTGCGCGCGCTGGGGTACCCGGCGCGCGTGGTGCTCGGATTCGATGTGCCGGACGCTGGCACGGTCACCCTCACCGGGAACGACGTGACCGCATGGGTGGAGGTGCCGTTCGAGGGGGTCGGCTGGGTGCCGTTCTTCCCCACCCCGGACGAGGACCAGATCCCGCAGGCCGAGGATCCCGATCCGGCCGACCACCCGCAGCCACAGGTACTGCAGCCGCCGCCCCCGCCGGAGGAACCGCCGGATGTGCCGCCGCAGGACCGGGACGACACTCAGGTGGACAACCAGGACTACACCAAGGAGGGCGACCCGGTCCTCTGGCCGCTGATCACCGCCGCCGTGGGCGTGCCACTCCTGCTGCTGCTCAGCCCGTTCCTGCTGATCCTGCTCGCCAAGGGGCTCCGGCGCCGGCGACGGCGCACCCGGGGTACCACCGTGGAGCGGATCAGCGGCGGCTGGGACGAGCTGCGCGATGTCCTGGTGGACCTGCGCATCCCGGTAGCAGCCGGTAAGACCCGGCGGGAGGCCGCCGTCGACGTGCATCCCCGGGCACCGGGAGCAGGGGTGCTGACGCTGGCCACCCGGGCCGATGCCGCGGTGTTCGCCCCCGAGGACCCGGACGAGGAGCAGACCGGTCAGTACTGGCAGGACGTGCAGCGTGCCGGACCGACCATCGCCGCCACGATGCCCTGGCGGCACCGGCTGCGGGCCAGGATCTCCGGGCGGTCGCTGCGGAGAAGGTACCGTCGCAGGTAGCAGCCCCGGTCAGGTCGTCGAGGGAGCGTGCACCAGCTGCACCACCTGGTTGCCGTGGGCGCGGGTGACGTACTGCGCGCGGCCCGGCACCATCGGCCTCGGTTTCGCCTTGCCGATCAGGGCACCCTCCTCCGGATTCCCGGACAGCACCAGCCCTGGTGCGGACAGGTCCCGGAGGGTCTGCAGCACCGGTTCGAACATCGACCGGGACGCACCACCGGAGCGTCGGGTGAGCATCAGGTGCAGCCCCACGTCACTGGCCTGCGCGAGCAGTGGCTGCAGGGCCGCGATCGGGTTGCCGGTGGTGGTGGCGACCAGGTCGTAGTCGTCCACCAGCACATACACCTCGGCACCGCTCCACCAGGACCGGGCGCGCAGCTGCTGCGGGGTCACATCCGGACCGGGCAACCGGGTGCGCAGGTAGGCGGCGATGTCCTGCAGCTCCCCGGAGGCCTGCTCGGCGGTGGTGTAGTACCCGGCCAGGTAGTCCTCCGGGATCTCCGCCAGCAGGGCACGGCGGTAGTCCACCACGAAGATCTGGGCTTCCTTCGGGGTGGCGAGACGCTGGACCTCGCGGGCGATACCACGCAGCAGCGAGGACTTGCCGGAGGCCGAGTCGCCGAAGGCATACAGGTGGCTCTCCTTCGCTGGGTCCAGGCCGATCGGCGCCAAGGCTGCCTCGTTGACCCCGAGCAGGATCCGCCGGGACATCCGGCCGGTCGCCTGCTCCCGGACCTGCTCCAGCGTGATCTCCTCGGGCAGCAGCCGCAGCTTCGGGCCGGCCGGTCCCTTCCAGGCGGCGTTCACCCGTTCGATCATGTGCTCCACCCCGGCACCCAGATTGTCCGGGTCACCGTCGCCGTCCACCCGGGGCAACGCGGTGAGCATGTGATGGCCGGAGAACGTCAGTCCGCGGCCGGGTTTGTCGCTCGGGACGTTCTTGGCGACGTGCCGGTTGATCTCGGAGTCCATCGGGTCACCGAGGCGCAGCTCCACCTTGGTGCCGAAGACGTCCCGGACGGCGGTGCGGAAGTCCATCCACCGGCTGGTGGCAGCGATCAGGTGCAGCCCGAACGTGAGACCGCGGCCGACCAGGGCCTGCAGCTCCATCTCCATGTCGTCGAACTCGGCGCGCAGCGTCGGCCAGCCGTCGATCACCAGGAAGATGTCGCCGTACCCGTCATCGGCGCGGCCCTCTCGACGCCAGCGCCGGTAGGTCTCGATCGAGTCGATGTTGTTGTCCTTGAAGTACTGCTCCCGGGCGTTGACCAGGCCCAGCACCTCCGAGTACATCCGGCGCAGCACGTCCGGCTCGTTCCTGGACGCGACCCCGGCGACGTGCGCCAGGGAGGACAGCGGCGTGAACGTCCCGCCGCCGAAGTCCATCACGTAGAACTGGACCTCGGCCGGAGTGTGCGTGAGGGCGAGCCCGGTCACCACCGAGCGGGCCAGCGTGCTCTTCCCGGACCGCCCGGTACCGACGATCGCCATGTGCCCACCGGCACCGCCCAGGTCGATCCGCAACGTCTCCCGGCGTTGCTCCAGCGGGCGGTCCACGATCGCCAGCGGGAAGCTGAGTGTGCCGGCCTCCCGCCACCGGGGTGAGACCAGGCCGAGCTGCGGGTCCTCGGTGAGGTCCCCGAACAGCTGGTCGAACGTGGGCGGGACGTCCAGCGGTGGCAGCCACACCTGGTGGGCGGGCAGACCGTGCCCCTGCATCCGCTCCACGGCGATGTCGAACTGGACCCGCTTCTCCTCGGGCTCGTTCGAGACCACCGGTTCCGGCTCAGCCACAGTGGGCGTGGCGGACATCACCGGGGCGGCAGTGAAGGACTCGACCTTGATGTCGCTGACCTGAGTGGTGTTCGTCCGGGTCCGGCGGCGCGCCTTCGGCGGAGCAGACACGTACGCGGCGCGGAACTGGGTGAGCGTCTCGGCGTCCGCCTTCAGGATCCCGTGACCACCGCCCCCGGGCAGGTTGAACGCGTCCGGGACACCCAACACCGCGCGGGAGTCGGCCGCGGAGAACGCCTTCAGACCGATCCGGTAGGACAGGTGCGACTCCAGGCCGCGCAGCTTGCTCTCCTCCAGCCGCTGCGTGGCCAGCAGCAGGTGCATCTGCAGCGAGCGACCCAACCGGCCGATCGCCACGAACAGCTCGGTGAACTCCGGTTTGGCGGTGAGCAGCTCGGTGAACTCGTCGGCCACGATCAGCAGGGCAGGCAGGGGAGTGAGGTCCCCACGTCCACCCTTGCGCGCCTTCTCGTAGTCGCCCACGTTGGCGAAGTTGCCGGCATCGCGAAGCATCTCCTGGCGGCGCACCATCTCACCGGTGATCGCATCCTGCATCCGGTCCACGAGGGTGAGGTCGTCACCGAGGTTGGTGATCACCGCTGAGACGTGCGGCATCTCCGCCATCCCGGCGAAGGTGGCACCACCTTTGAAGTCCACCAGCACGAAGTTCAGGTCCTCGCTGGAGTGGGTCATCGCCAGGGCCAGCACCAGGGTGCGCAGCACCTCGGACTTCCCGGACCCGGTGGCACCGATCATCAGCCCGTGCGGGCCCATCCCCTGCTGGGCGGACTCCTTGATGTCCAGGATCATCGGCTGCCCGTGCGAAGTCAGCCCGATCGGTACCCGGAGCCGGTCCCGGGGCAGCCGGGGTCGCCAGGCCACCTCGGGGTCGAAGTCGCGCACATCCGGCAGGCCGAGCAGGTCGGTCAGCTCTGCGGAGATCGCCTTTGCCGGCCCACTCTCGCCCCCATCACCCTCGTCCAGGAGTGGGGTCAGCCGCCGAGCTGTGGCCTCCGCCTCGGTCACGCTCATCGAGTCCGGGGTGGCCGGGTGCGCGGCGTAACCGAAGCGCAGGATGCTCATCGTCGAGCGGCCCTTGCCATCCCGCTCCAGCAGCAGCCGTACCGCGTTCCGGTTGGTGAGCTCGTCCCACCGTTGCGGCAGGTGCAGCACGGTCACGCCGTGGATCCCGTCATGGCTCATCGCCGGGTGCCCGGCCGGGATCTGCCCGCCGTCGACCACGAGCAGGACATGCGGACGGGGCGGGTCGCCCTTGGTGCCGAACCGCGGCCGGTCGGCCAGCCCCGAGGCCACCAGGCCCTCGATGTCCGCCCAGGTCTCGCCGATCATCCGGGCCGAGCCGACGGCGTCCCGCTCCCGGGTGGAGTGCGCGTGCGGGAGCCACTTCACCCATTCCCATGCGGGCAGCGCCTCCGGTGCTGCGATCACCGCGACCTGCAACTGGTCGGCTGGGGTGAACGTGGCCAGATGGCAGACCATCGCCCGGGCGAGGGCGCGGGCACGCAGCTCCGGTCCGGCGACCTCGACACAGGCCGTGGTGCGCAGATCCAGTCCGTGCGGCAGGTTCGGCTGCCGTTCGTGCGCACGGACGAACCGGTGCGCAGCCGAGGCACTCACCGGGTCCACCTGCGCCAGCGGGGAGACCGGCGCTTCCTCCAGGTCCAACGCGAGCGGCTGTGTGGAGGTGCCGATCCGGGTGAGTAGCAGGTCCTTGCGGTCCGGTGCCCGTTCCCACACCCGGGTGCCGTCCTCGGTCAGGAACGGCAGTGCGCTCGGCTCGGGCAGCAAGTACTGGGCGTACCGGCGCTGCCGGCGTGCCGCCACCCGCACCGACTCCCGGGTCTCGGCGAGGTAGGCCAGGTACTCCCGCCGGGTGTTGGTCACCTCGGTGGCATGGCTGGAACGCTGTCGCCAGATGTTCATCCCGACCATGGACAACGCCATGAACAGGAACATCCCGCCCATCAGGTACTTCTGCGGACCGCCGCCCTGAGAGAGGGAGATGAACGCGATCGAACCCATCGAGCCGAGCATCGGCACGGCCATCATCAGGCTGTTCGAGGCACCCTCGGGCTTGGGCAGGTCCGGTGGCGGCTGGAGAACCACCTGTCCGGAGGGCGCGGGTGTCGGCGCCTTTGGTGCTATCGACTGTGCTGTCATCCGAGGAGTAACCCCCACCTGTGCTCGGCCATGGCTGCCTGTCATACTATGACGGCGACGGAGCCGCTGGTGGCGGTGTGGACGACGGCCGGTTGGGGGTCAGGTATGGCGGGGCCGACCGTGCACCTTGTGCTGGCCAGCACCTCCGGTCGCGAATCTCTCACCGTGCCGGCGGACTCCACAGTGCGCGAGCTGCTCGGCGCCACCGGGATCGATGCCGGCCGGGTAGGGGTGGCCACGCTCGCCGGGGAACCGCTGGACCTGGATTCCTCGATCGGGGCGGACACCCCCTCAGGCACCTTGCTGTGGGTGCACGACCGAGATTTCGACCCGGTGCAGCGGGAGGCGGAGCGCCGCCGGCGCAGACGCCGGGTCCGGACCGCGCCGGAGGACCGGCCGGTGCTCGTCGCCGTGGCCGTGGGCGCGCTGGCAGTGGCCGGGATGGTGGCCACGGCGACCGGTGTGGCTGCAGACAACCTCGCCGGCGCCCTGGTCCTGCTCGCCACCACGGCCGTGCTGCTGGTCCACCCGCAGGCGCGGCGTTCGGTGCCGACGCTGATCCTGGCTCCGGTCCTCGGCGCCGCTGCAGGTTTCCTCGCAATCGGGATGACCACGACCGGTGTCCGCACCCCGCTGGTGGTGGCGCTGTTGGCTGGGGGGATGGTCGCCTGCATCCAGCACGGTTTCGCCGCACGGCTGCGACTGCCCACCCGCACTCTGACTCCCGTGGTCGCCGTGTTCTTCGCGACCGCGGCGCTGCTGGTCGCTGGGGCGTTCCTGCTCGAGATGGCGCCGTTGACCCCGGCAGCCCTGATCCTCGCCGCCGTGCCGCTGGTGCTGCGGGCCCTGGCGTCCTGGTCGCTGAACGTGCCGGAGGAGGACCTGCTGGACATCCCTTACCTGATCCGGGAGGCGGAATCGGTGCGTGCCATCACCCCGCGCGCCCCCCGCACCGTGGACTGGGAGGAGGTGATGAGCACCGTGCGTATCGCGCGACGGCGCAGCGACGTCGGCGCGTTGCTCACCTGTGCGGCCGCACTGGCCACCACCCCGGCGGTGCTCGGCATGTCCGTGCCGCGCACCCTGGCCGGGTGGTGCGCATTCGGCGCCGTGTGTGCAGTCACGGTGTTCCTCGGCCTGTACCCGCGCGCCGTGTGGCGGCCGATGGTGAAGATCGCCACGCGGGTGACCGCCGGGCTGATGCTGGTGTTCCTGGCTTGGTA
The DNA here is from genome assembly GCA_019116305.1 of Candidatus Ruania gallistercoris. Taxonomy (GTDB): domain Bacteria; phylum Actinomycetota; class Actinomycetes; order Actinomycetales; family Beutenbergiaceae; genus Ruania; species Ruania gallistercoris. Next base: position 8,057 of record DXBY01000026.1, read on the forward strand.
CACCCTGCAGGTGCTGCAGCTGGGGGCGGTGCTGTTGGCGACCGGGCTGCTGCTGCTCGGTGTGCTGTGCGTGGCGCTGGTGGTGCCGCTGGCGAAGGGGTGGCGGTCGGTGGCCTGGTCCCGTGCGGGTGATGTGCTCGGCGGGCTCTGCGTCGTTCTCGTGCCCACCGCGTGCCTGTTGGCCTCCGGACTGATCGACGAGCTGGGACGGATGATGTCGCGATGACCGAGAACCGCCGGTACGCAGGAGCGGTGGTACCCCGACGGCTGGCCGCCTACGGCATCGACCTGGCAGCGGTGCTCATCCTTGCCGGCGGCGGGTATCTGCTCACCCAGGGTTACCTGTTGTCGATCGTGCTCGCCGTGGAGGTGCTGATCGTGCAGGTGGCGTGGGAGGCACGGACCGGGTGCACACTCGGGCAGTGGCTGCTCGGCCTGCGCACCGTGCAGCTGGGTGAGCTGCGAGCGCCAGGGCTGCGCCGCGCAGTGCTCCGCGGCCTGATCCTGCTCGCCGGGCACCTGGTGGCCGTGGGTCAGATCGTCATGCTGGCCAGCTCCGGATGGGACCGTAGCGGTCACCGGCAGGGCTGGCACGACAAGGTGACCGGCGTGCGGGTGATCGACCTGCACCGCGCCGCTGCCGCAACCACCCGCAGCAGGTTCGCCCCGGGCACGCAGGGCGGCCAGGGCGAACCCGCACTGGTCGGTGCCGGCGCCCCGGTGGACGCCTCGGCAGCCGGGCAGTGGAGTCCGCCGCCGATGCCTGCCGGGTCGGCACCGATGGGTGCACCGGCCGCTCACGGGCACCAGCACCAGCCCTACGCCGGGCATCCCTACGCTGCGCAGGCGGGCCCACCCCAGGGTTACGCACCCGGGCCGGGCATACCCAGCCCACAGACCGGCGTCGGGCCCGGACCAGTACCTCAGGGCCCGGTCCAGCACGCACCGGTGCCCCCGCCCCCGGTGCCACCCCCGGCCTCCGAGGTGCCGGAGGCCACCCAGAGCGGCACCTCCGCCCTGGACTTCACCTACGCCGAGCCCCCGGAAGGCTTTGCCGAAGCGGTCCGTTCCGCACGTGCCGAGCGGGAGGCCGAGGAAGCCGCCGCACAGCAGCAGCCCGCCCCGGGCGAACAGTCCCCAGCGGACCAGCCCAGCCACCGCGCACCGAGCGCGGCCTCACCGGAGGAGGACGTGCCGGACGAGACCCAGGTACCCGCGCTGCGCGGTCTCCTGCTGGAGAACGGGGAGACGGTGAACGTGCTCGGCGGCGGGTACATCGGCCGGGCACCACGCAGCCCCGACGAGGACGCCGACGCCCAGCTGGTCGCCGTCCCGGACCCGGAGCGGTCCCTCTCGCGCACCCATGCCCGGTTCGGGCTGGTCGGTGGCGACCTGTGGCTGGAGGACCTGGGTTCGGCGAACGGCACCACCGTCCAGATGGCCGACGGTCGGCAGGCGCACTTGACCCCGCACCAGCGGGTGGCGCTCCCAGTGGGCACTGTGGTGCTGCTCGGCACCCGCCGGGTCACCGTGACCGACGGGAGCGACCACACCAGCTGAGCCCACAACGCCGCCTGCCCGCCGAGCAGCTCCCGGTGTCTGTGTAGGGTCCCGCAGGCTGCGAGCGGCAGTGCTCAGCGTGCCCCCTGCGGCTGCAGACGAGCGCAGGTGCCGGTGCGGAGGCGGACGCCAGTGGAGGCAGAAGCGTCCGGACACACGACGAGGCCCCGAGGAGCATCTCCTCGGGGCCTCGGCGAACTACCTGCGCTAGCTGACTCAGCCGATCAGCCGAAGCGCTGCGCGTTGCGGGTGTCGGCGCCCTGGAACTCTTCGCCGTCCCGACCCACCTGCGAACCGATCTCGGTGAGCAGCTGCTTCATCTCGGTGATGGCCTGGGTCCACTTGGCCTTCGCCTGCTGGTAGGACTCAGCTGCCGCACCGGTCCAGTCGGAGCGGAGCGGGGCGAGCCGGCTGTCCATGTCGTTCAGCTGGGACTCGATCTTGTTGGCGCCGCCGATGATGTCGGCGCTAGCGGTTGCGATGCCGCCGAAGTTGGCCTTGAACATTGTCTCTAGTTCTCCCTATTCCTCGGTCAGCCCAGCCGGCCCTGAAGCCGGTTCATGGCGGACGTCGACGAGTCGTCGGCGGCCGTGTAGGTCTGCTGCGAACTGGTCAGGTTCGCCTCGAACTCATCCAGGCTCTGGGTGATCTTGCGAGCCTGCGCCCGCCAGTTCTCCATGAGGGACGCGAACGCGGTAGCAGCAGCACCCTGCCACTGCGAGCCGAGTCCGGAGAGCTTGGCCTCAAGGGACTGAATCTCGCTGTTCAGCGTCTGCTTCGACTCGGCGACGATCTGTGCGCCGCGTGCAATAGCACCATCCGCGGCTGAGACTTCGTTTGCCACGGTCACCTCCATGATGTCGTGGGTGCCATAACGGCCACCCTGCGTCGGGCCACAAATCGGGACCCCCTTCACCGGTGGGTTCCGGTGACAGTTCATTACTCTAGGTGCACCGGGCGCTCAGGTCGATGGGGACTACTCCCCGTGAGCCACACCGTCGTCCTCGAAGGGTGAGGGTCGCTACGCTGCGGTCGTGGTGCTTTCTATACTGAGCCAGCCGCAAGTAGCCCGACCAGGGGGAGTGAGATGACCGAGCCGAACACCGGCACGGCCGTAGCCGGTCAGCTGCTACGGATCTCCGTACAGTCCGGGGAACGCAGCAGTGATGTGGGAGTTCCCGGTGTGGTGCCGGTGGTGGAGGTGCTGCCCTCGCTCGCGCGCCGGCTGAACATGTTCCAGCCGGAGACGGCGCACTCCGGGTTCCGGATGGTGCGTGCCGATGGGCACGTGCTCGACCTGGACCGGTCCCTGGTCGCTCAGGGCGTCGTGGACGGTGACGTGCTCTCCCTCGAGCTCGGCGGCCAGGACTCCCACCACGACGTCTACGACGACATCGTGGAGGCGGTCGCCGACGTGGTCGAGCGTGAGTCGAACCCGTGGTCCGCGAAGGACACCGCGACCACGACCACGGTCGCCGCCGCGGTGCTGCTGGCCGCCGCGTGTGGACTGCTGCTCGCCGCCGGTCTCACCGACGCCTCCATGGTGCCGACCATCGTCGCCGGTCTGGGCGGGGTGGTGCTGCTGGCCTGTGCGATCGTTCTGGACCGCACCAAGGCACCGGTCCAGGCCGCTGTTGCTCTGGTCCTGGTCGCCGCGCTGTACACCGGGGTCGCCGGCTTCACCGCCGCTCCGGACGCACCGGGCTGGGGAATGCCTCTCGTCTTCGGCGGGGCCGCCATGGTGGTCACCGGGGTGGCAGGCTTCCTGCTCGGTCAACGACGGCGGGAGTACGCCTTGATACCGGCTGTGGTCGGTCTGGTGCTGGGTGGGGGAGGTGCAGCGGTGGCATTCGCCGGCGCCTCGGTGAGCACAGTGCTCGTGGTCGCCATGGCCGTCGCCGGCGTCTCCGGTCTAGGTATCCCGTGGCTCGCGCTCGCCTCTACCCCGCTGCGGGTGGTCAGCGCCCGGGACGATTCGGAGATCTACACCGACATCGAGCCGATCGAGCATCGCCAGGTGCGGGAGCGGTATCAGCGGGGCCTGAGGTTCCAGGTGGCGCTGCGGATCGCGACCGGCGTGATCGCACTGGTCGCCACCCCGGTGGTGATCGGCACCGGCTGGTACGGGTTTGCGATGGCCGTGCTCTGCTACCTCGGGATGCTGCTCGGCGCCCGCGTGGTCTACTCCCGGGCGGACATCACCACTGTGGCCACCACCGCGATGCTGGGGGCCGTGCTGACGGTGTACTCCGGGGTGCTCACCTTCCCCGGTGCTGCGACGGCACTGGTGCTCGGGGTGGTCCTGGTGGCGGCGCTCATCGTCGGGATGGGACTCCTGGTGCCCGCCCGGCGGTTGTGGCTGAGCCGGCTGGGCGACCCGGCAGAGTTGATCACGATCGCGTTACTGCTGCCGTTGGCTGTGCTCGCTGCGGGCCTGGTCTGAGCGATGGCGTCGAAACAGGAACTGATCCAGGCGCAGAAGTTCTCCCGGAGGCGACTGCTCACAGCGTTCGTCAGTGGTGCACCCGGTGGACGCGAGCTCGCCCCGACGAAACCGCTGCGGGGAGTAGTGCTCGGCGCCGTGTTGGCGGTGCTGGTGCTGCTCGGCACGCTGATCGCCGGCGTGTTCACCGGAGGCCTGCAGGACGGCTGGGAGAACTCCTCGATCGTGATGGTCGAGGACGAGGGCACCCGTTACGTCGCGGTGAACGGGACCCTGTACCCGGTACTGAACCTCTCCAGCGCCCGGCTCATCACCTCCACCACGGAGGTGGTCGAGGCCAGCGCCGAGGACCTGGACGGGATGGAGCGGGCCCCCGCGCCCCGAGGGATCGCCGGCGCCCCGGATGCCCTGCCCGGGGGCGACCGGCTACTCGGCGGGGTCTGGACAGCCTGTGCCGCGCCCGAGGGGGAAGTTGCTACCGGCGTGGGGCCCAGTGCGGCCCTGCCGGCCGAGGACGTGGCGGTCCTGGTCACCAACGAGGACCGGTACTTTTACATCGCCGGCGGTTACCGGTACGAGGTGAGCTTCGCCAGCCTGTCCGCACTGCAGCTCACCCTCGGCCTGGACGCCACCGAGGTCCACGAGGTATCGGCCAGCTGGCTGAACCTGTACCAGCAGGGCACACCGCTGGCGCCGGTGGTCCTCGGTCAGGAAGGTCAGCCCGCGGGCGGAGCCGCCGGGGACATGGACCTGAAGGTCGGTCAGCTGATCGAGGTGGTGGACTCCACGCAGGAGCGGATTGGGATGTACGTGGTCTCCGAGGACTCCACGTTGGCGCCGATCAGCGACTTCGCCCTGGAGATCTACGCGCTCGGCGTGAACGACGAGTCCCTGATGGAGCCGCGCCAGCTCACCGCGGGGGACGTCGAGGCGATCGAACGCGCCGACACCGGGATGTTCCCCACTGACTGGCCCGAGCAGCGGCCGGACCCGGTGACCGGAGCCCCGTGCGCCCGGCTGGATACCAGCGTCGAGAATCCGACGGCCACCCTGACGCAGAACCGCGACCCGGTTACCGCCGGGGTCGCGGTCGAGCCCGGGCACGCCGTGCTGGTGGCGGCAGCGGGCTCCGGGGATGGGAACGCCTGGGGATTCATCGACGAGCGCGGCACCTACTTCCCGGTGGCGACCGTGGAGGACGTGGAGCGGTTGGGCTACACCGTGGACAGCGCCACCACGGTGCCCGCCGCCTGGGTGCGGTTGTTCCCGCAAGGACCTGAGCTCAGCCAGGCCGCGGCTATGGGCGCTACATGAGGGCGAGGCACCTCCGGCCAGCACGGCACCTGGCCGCCGGGCTGAGCCTGGCGCTGGCGGCCGGGCTCTCGGCGCTCGCGGGTGCACCGCCCGCCCAGGCCGGGCCGCCGGTAGTCGACGTCCGGACCGAGAACAGCGGCGAGTGCAGCCCGGATCAGACGCTGTGGCTGACTCGCGAACCGCTGGCGTTCGCACGGATGGGGGTGGCCGAGGCACAGCGGCTGAGCACCGGGGACGGTGTGGTGGTGGCGGTGCTCGACTCCGGGGTGGCCGGTGGCAATGCACACCTGGACGGTGTCCTGGTCGGTGGGACGAACCTGGCCGACGGGGGCGGCGGCGCGGATGAGGACGTCTACGGTCACGGCACGGCGATCGCCGGACAGGTCGCGGCTCAACCGGTGGACGGGTCGGGTGTGGTGGGGGTGGCCCCCGGTGCGCGCATCATGCCCGTTCGGCTGTTCGTCTCGGATCAGGACCCGCCGACACCGGCACGGATCGCCGAAGGGATCGAATGGGCTGCCGAGCACGGCGCCGACATCATCAACGTGTCCCTGTCCACCGCCTCCGACGATCCCGCACTTGCCCGTGCGGTCCGGGTGGCCCAGAACGAGGGAGCGCTGGTGGTGGCGAGTACCGGTAACCGGGGCACTACGGAGAACCAGGACGCTACTGTCCGTTACCCGGCCGCCTTCGACGGGGTGCTCGGGGTGGCCGCCGTGGACCAGTCCGGCGCGTACGCCGCCGATGCTTCCTTCGCCAGCGAGTTCGTCGATGTCGTCGCGCCTGGTTCGCAGGTCGACACCACGTATCTCGATGTGGGTGACTGCACCCTGGACGACGGGCATCCGTCGTCCAGCTACGCCACTGGTTACGTCTCTGGGGTGGCTGCGCTGATTGCCAGCGCCTATCCGGACGAGAGTCCGGAGCAGTGGGCCTACCGGATCATGGTGACGGCGATGCGCGCCGACCCGTCGGCGCGCACTGATGAGACCGGCTGGGGAGAGATCCGCCCCTACGAGGCGCTGTCCTTCATCGACGACGGTACGGCGCCGGGGCCGGACTCGCCCAGCCATGAACGCCGCGAGGAGGTGAACGAAGATCCGGAACCGCTGACCATCGCCGATGTCCAGGACCCGTGGGCAGACGACCGTCGTGTGGTGACCTGGGTGCTGCTTGGAACGCTCGCGGTCAGCCTGGTCGCCCTGGTGCTCGGACGGATGGGGAGTGCTCCCCGTCGACGGAGGTGACGGCGTCGGCCTAGGCTTTCGCAATACTGAGGAATGACTGGAGGGCCGGTGGCGGCACAATCGATGGGCGATGAACAGGCCCGGCTGAAGCAGAACCTGGACGAGATCGCCGGCAGACTTGCGACGCTCCGCGAGGCGGTACGTCCGGCGTCGGATGCGATCCGCCGCACGATCAACGGTGAGGACGGCGAGGGGGCGGTCGAACTGGTCCTCGCTCCAGATGGCCGGGTGGAGAGTCTGCACCTGGATGAGGACTGGCGCGAGCTGGTCGGGGAAGAGGGCCTCGAGGAAGCGATGCTGCAGGCCTACCGCGCGGCCGAAGCCTCGCGGATGTCGGACTGGACCGATGCGGTGGCTGAAGGGGAGCGGGAGGCGACTGGTGAGTCGTCCGCCCGGCCGGTGCCGCCGCAGAAGGAGCCGGGTGACCCGAGTACCCCCGAGGCAGGTGAGCAGGCCCGGATCATGTTTGACGTTCTCCGTGGGGCACGGGCGGAGCTGGCCTCGTTCCGGGCGCAGCTGCAGCAGCAGGTCGAGCGGCAGAGCGAGACCAGCACACCCGACCGTGCCGTCAGAGTGCGCCGGGACGGGCAGATGGTGGTGGGTATCGACATCGACGACCGATGGTTGGCCAACAGCAGCGACAGCATGATCGAGCGGACCGTGGTGCAGGCACTGCGCGCTTCCGCCGAGGACAGCGAGTTCGACCCGGACGAGGCGTTGGCGAACTACCCGAGCCTGTCTGCGATGCAGGCGTTGGGCTCGGATCCGGACCAGTTGTTGCGCCGCCTCGGCGTGACCCGTTGAGCTGAAGGGGAACTGATATGGGTGGTGGTGAGGTCACCGTCGACACCGAGCTGGTGCGTGCGGATGCCCAGGTATGGGACGGGGTGGCGGACAGCTACTCCCAGGCGGCTAGCCAGGCCGAGGGTCTCTCGCTGGACTCGGCGGACTTCAGCTTTCTCGGTGGCGGGGCGCACTCCGCGTACGTGAACTTCCAGAGCACGGTCAGTGCGCTGCTGCGGGACGCGAACACGCAGTCCACAGCTATGGCCGATGCGTTGCGCAGCACAGCGTCCGACTATGACCAGGCGGATGAGCGGGCAGCGCAGGAGAAGAAGCAGCGCGAGGGGCAGATCACCGGCGAAGATGGGGGCATCGGCGGCGGTGGCGGCGGCACCGGTGGAGGTACCGGCGGTGGCATGGGTGGCGGTGGCACTGGCGGTGGTGGTACCGGTGGCGGCATGGGGGGCGGCGGCACCGGTGGCGGCACTGGCGGTGGTACTGGCGGTGGCGGTACCGGCGGCGGCACGCCGACCCTGGAGGACGGCGAGTCCAGCATCGACGGCTCTGTGGAGGGCGG
>DXBY01000161.1 GCA_019116305.1 Candidatus Ruania gallistercoris
TCGATGTCGATGTCACCATCCAGGTCCGCGATGTCCAGCAGCTCCTCAAGATAGTCGGCAGCGATCTCACCCTCCTCCTCGAGTACGACTCGTGCGTCCGGAACCGCCTCTGCCTCCGGCTTCAGCTCCACATCACCCTGTGCCGCTGTCTCATTCGTCATCGTCTCTGCCTCTCCTCGTCGTGGCGCACACAGCTGCGCCCGTGCGCTGGGCCGGCACTGCCGGCATGGTTCGAGTACTCCTGCTGGCCGGCTGCCTACTCGGCAGCTGCCCCCTTGCCCTTACGCTTCGATCTCGGGACATTTCGTTTCGGCTGCACACGCTGGCGAGCCTCTGGCTCCTGCGGTGACTCCGACTCACCGTCCTCCAGCTTCAGTGTGCCGTCGTCCTCCAGTGAGACCCCGCGGCTCTTCCGGGCCTTCTTCTTCGCCTTCCGGGCCAGATACTTCTCTTCGGCTTCAGAGCCGGGCGCCGGCGAGTTCCGGATCACGATGAACTGCTGGCCGAGGGTCCACAGGTTCGAGGTGGTCCAGTAGATCAGCACACCGATCGGGAAGTTGACGCCGATGAAGACGAAGATCAGCGGGAAGATGTACATCAGCATCCGCTGCTGCCGCGCCATCGGGTTGTCCAAGGACGCCGCCGGCATGTTCTTCATCGTCAGCTGCCGCTGCGTGAACAGTGTGGTTGCCGACATCATCACGATCAGCACCGCGGTCACCACTCGAACCGCGACCGTGGCGTCGTCGCCCATGAAGCTGGCTGAGAGCGGTGCACCGAACACGGTGGAGGACTCGATCTGACCGGCAAGCTGCTGCGTGAGCGGACCGATGGTGTCCCCGCGGTGGTAGTTGCCGCTGGCCAGCTCTGGCAGGGAGTACAGCACCCGGTACAACGCGAAGAACACCGGCATCTGCGCGATCAGCGGCAGACAGGAGGCGAACGGAGACGTGCCGGCATCCTTGTAGATGGCCATCATCTCCTGCTGCATGGCCTGCCGGGACGCCGGATCCGTCTTCCCCTTGTACTTCTTCTGCAGCTTCTGGATCTCCGGCTGCACCACCTGCATACCGCGAGAAGCCTTGATCTGGCGCACGAACAGCGGGATCAGCAGGATCCGGATCACGATCACCAGGGCAACGATCGAGAGCAGCCAGGTCCAGCCACCCGCGGGGTCCATGCCCAGGAACGTGAGCACATCGTGCGCCCGCACCATGATCCAGGCCACAGCCACCTTCAATGGCCACAGCACAGTGTCGAAGAAACCCATCAGCTGGCTTGGTCTCCTAAGGTCAGATCCGCTCCCGCGGACTCTGGTGGGAAAGTCTGTTCTCGAACCTACGGTCTGCGCCCCAGGCTATGTCGTCCGTGCCCGACGGCGGACCATCCGGATCCGTCGTGCTGTGCTCGTGCTCCGAGCGTGCGTGGCGATACCGCCGCCACGGCAGCTGCTCCCGGGAAGGCACCTGGTCCACTCCACCGCTGGACCACGGATTGCACCGCAGCAGCCGCCAAACAGCCAACACCGTCCCGGTGAGCGGACCGTGCCGCCGCAACGCTCCGAGTGCGTATGCCGAACAGCTCGGGTAGTACCGGCAGCGCGGCGCGAACCACGGCGAGACGATCACCTGGTAGCCACGCACCAGTCCGGTCAGGATCCAGGTGAGTGGATGACGCGAAGCGGTCTCCGCCGTCATCGCACCCGCCCCCCGGTCGGCACCCTGCTGCCATGCCGGCGGTGGTCCTTCTCCTGCGCCCGCCGCCAGGACCGACGCAGATCCCCACGAAGCTCGGCGAAGCTCGCACCCGCGGCAGACGGAAGAGCGCGGACCACGACCTCCGCACCGGTCGGCAGCTCGGTAAGATCCTCGGCCATCACGGCGCGCAGCCGACGCTTGACCTGGTTCCGCTGTACGGCTCCGCCGACAGCTTTGGACACAACAAAACCCACCCGGGCCGTTTCGGCCCGGGTGGATCCGGTGAAGAAGTGCACCACGACGCGTCGTGTGCTGCTGCGGGCACCGGAGGAGATCGCCTGGGCGAATTCGTCGCCGTGGCGCATCCGAAAGCGAGCCGGCAGCACCGCCCTCAGCGTTTCAGGCTGTCAGGGCGCTGCGGCCCTTGCGGCGGCGCGCCGAGACGATCGCACGGCCGGCGCGCGTACGCATCCGCAGTCGGAATCCGTGCACCTTGGCTCGGCGCCGGTTGTTCGGTTGGAAGGTCCGCTTGCTCACGGGTCTGCTCCAAGACGTCGGGAAGTGTGCCGCCTGCACGGATCGCGAGGCGGAAGACGCAACGGACGCCTCGTGCCGCACCCGGGCACAGTCGTCCATATGACTGACCCACGATACGTGTTGTCCGGAAGCATGGTCAAACGGCGCGAACATGGGCTTGCTCACCATCTCCGCCCTCCTGTGGACAGCGGCTGGCAGAAACCCTCGGGACATCGTTACCCTCGCAGTCTGGGGCAGCGCACACCCAGCGTCCTCAGCCGCAGCAGATCAACGTTCGTCGGACGACGCGCGGTTACACACAGACTGTGGATAGAGTTGTGGATCACCGTCAGCATCCACCAACGCCACAGTCAGCGTCATCAGTCCTTCAGGCAGGGGGTCCAGTGTCCGAGTCACCAGTCGATCCCGGCGACCTCAACCAGGCCTGGGGCCGAGCGGTCGAGATCCTGGACAGCCGCGGCAACCTCGGCGGCGCGCAAGCCGGGTTCGTCCGGCTGACGAAACCCCTGGGCGTGATCGACGAGACGATTCTGCTCGCGGTACCGAGCGACTTCGCCAAGGACTACATCGAGACCCGGGCCCGGGAGTCGATCATCTCCGCCCTTTCCACCGCGCTGGACCGCACGGTGCGGATCGCGGTGACCGTGGACCCCTCCCTGGAGGACCAGGACCACTCCGAGGTCGAGCCCCGTTCCACCGAACGGCCGACATCGGCTCCGGCCGCAGCCGAGAGCCATGAGCAGCCGGCCGCGGCGCGCACTGTGGAGCGTCCCACGGAGCCGGCCCCGGCTCCGCGAGTGGACAACTACGCCACGGGAGTGGACCCGAACGCCCGGCTGAACCCGAACTACTCCTTCGACACGTTCGTGATCGGCTCCTCGAACCGGTTTGCGCACGCTGCCGCGACCGCCGTCGCCGAAGCGCCGGCCAAGGCCTACAACCCGCTGTTCATCTACGGCCAGTCCGGTCTGGGCAAGACCCACCTGCTGCACGCGATCGGGCACTATGCCAAGAGCCTCTACCCCGGGATCCGGGTGCGGTACGTGAACTCCGAGGAGTTCACCAACGACTTCATCAACTCCATCCGCGACGACAAGGCAGAAGCGTTCCAGCGCCGGTACCGCGAGGTGGACGTCCTCCTCATCGACGACATCCAGTTCCTGCAGGGCAAGGAACAGACGATGGAGGAGTTCTTCCACACCTTCAACACCCTGCACAACGACAACAAGCAGGTGGTGATCACCTCCGACCTGCCGCCCAAGCACCTGAACGGGTTCGAGGACCGGATGCGGTCCCGGTTCGAGTGGGGTCTGATCACCGATGTCCAGCCGCCGGACCTGGAGACCCGGATCGCCATCCTGCGCAAGAAGGCCGGCAGCGAGTCACTGCAGGCACCGAGCGAGGTACTGGAGTACATCGCCTCCAAGATCTCCTCGAACATCCGCGAGCTCGAAGGTGCCCTGATCCGGGTGACCGCCTTCGCAAACCTGAACCGGCAGTCGGTAGACCTCCCCCTGGCCGAGATGGTGCTCAAGGACCTGATCACCGACACCGACGGTGCCGAGATCACCCCGTCGATGATCATGGCGCAGACCTCCTCCTACTTCGGCGTCACCATCGAGGCGCTGTGCAGTGCGGACCGCTCCCGGGTACTGGTCAACGCCCGGCAGATCGCGATGTACCTGTGCCGCGAGCTCACCGAGCTGTCGCTGCCCAAGATCGGGCAGCTGTTCGGCGGCCGGGACCACACCACGGTGATGCACGCGAACAAGAAGATCCGCCAGCAGATGGCCGAACGGCGCTCCACCTTCAACCAGGTGACCGAGCTGACCAACCGGATCAAGCAGCAGCAGCGTTCCTGAACCACCGTGATGCACAGTTGTGGACAACGCTGTGGATGGTCGTGGAAAACCCGGCCTCACTCCGTGGACAACATCCGGCTCAGCCGTGGACGCAGCTGTGCCCGGACTCTGCCGTGCACAGCTGCCCCGTGGCTCTGTGCACCGCCGTGCCCGCCTCTGTCCACACCCGCTGCTGCCCGCTGACCTGCAAGGATCTAAGTTTCCCCCAGTGTCCACAGCACCGATGACGACCACGAGACCTTTAACCTTCATCCGGCTGTGAACAACCAACAACTGCTGCTGGGGCCGGCCGAGGAGACCCGGCTCGGATCGAATCAGAGATCGGGCACCCACATCGGCGTAGCGTCGTCTAACCTCGGAGGCAGACCCTTGTCCTGCTCCAGCTGAGCCATGGACATGACCCGCTACCGACTCACTATGCTCAGTAGCCCACGCACGACGAACAGAAAGAGGCCCACATCGTGAAGTTCCGGGTGGAGCGAGACGTACTGGCCGACGCCGTCACCTGGACTTCTCGAAGCCTTCCGACCCGCCCGCCCTCACCGGTGCTGGCCGGGGTGCTGCTCACCGCCGACGCCGAGGGCAGCCTGGTGCTGTCCACATTCGACTACGAGGTCTCGGCACGCTCCACCGTGGCGGCCGAGGTGGAGGAAGCCGGTTCCGTGCTGGTCTCCGGCCGGCTGCTCGCCGAGATCGCTCGGGCGCTGCCGAACAAGCCGGTGGAGGTGGCGGTGGAAGGCAACCGGGTGACCGTCGTCTGCGGCGCCTCCCGGTTCACGCTGCTGACCATGCCGGTGGAGGAGTACCCCTCGCTGCCGGACCTGCCCGAGGTGACCGGTTCGATCGACGGCGACGGCTTCGCCCGCGCGATCGCCCAAGTGACGATGGCCGCCGGCAGGGACGAAACGCTGCCGCTGCTCACCGGAGTGCGGGTGGAGATCGAAGGGGACACGGTCACCATGCTCGCCACTGACCGCTACCGGCTCGCGATGCGCGAGGTGAGCTGGTCTCCGGCCGCACCGGATGTGTCCCGGGTGGCTCTGGTGCGGGCCCGGACCCTGTCCGATGTGGCGAAGAACCTCTCCAGCGCGGGTTCGGTAGAGCTGGCCCTGGCCGAGGGCGGCGACATCGTCGGTTTCGAGGCCGGCGGGCGCCGGACGACCTCGCTGCTGCTCGAGGGCGACTACCCGCCGGTGCGGCGGCTGTTCCCGGAACAGACCAGCACACACACCATCACCGCTACCGGTGAGCTGGTCGAGGCGGCCAAACGTGTCGCTCTGGTGGCCGAGCGGAACACCCCGATCCGATTGTCCTTCACCGACGGTCAGGTGGTGCTCGAGGCCGGGCAGGGGGATGACGCCCAGGCCTCCGAAGCGCTCGAGTCCACGTTGGTGGGTGAGGACATCAGTACGGCGTTCAACCCGCAGTACCTTCTCGACGGGCTGAGCTCGCTGGACTCGGAGTTCGTCCGGCTCTCCTTCACCCATCCGTCCAAGCCGGCGGTGATGACCGGGCAGGACTCTATCGACGGCACCGACCATGCGGAGGAGTTCCGTTATCTGCTGATGCCGATCCGATTCGGAGCCTGATCGCCGAGAGACCACGCCGACCGCACGAAGGGACCGCGCAGATGCACATCGGACTCGTTGGACTGGGCCGCATGGGCGGCAACATGCGTGACCGGCTGCGCAGCAAGGGCCACGAGGTCACCGGTTACGACCAGAACCCGGAGATCTCCGACGTCGCCTCGCTGACCGAGATGGTGTCAACGCTCGACGGCGATCATCGGGTGGTGTGGGTGATGGTGCCGGCCGGGGAGGTCACCGAGCAGGTCGTGGGTGAGCTCGCCGGCCTGCTCGGTCCCGGGGACGTGATCATCGACGGAGGTAACTCCAAGTTCTCCGATGACCTGCGCCGCGCCACAGAGCTGGGCGAGGCGGGCCTGAAGTATGTGGACGCCGGCGTGTCCGGTGGGATCTGGGGCGAGACCTACGGCTACGGGCTGATGGTCGGCGGTGATGACGCCACGATCGAGTACCTGATGCCAGTCTTCGATGCGCTCCGCCCGGACGGTCCCCGGCACGAAGGGTTCGTGCATGCCGGTCCCGTAGGTGCCGGGCACTACGCCAAGATGGTGCACAACGGCATCGAGTACGGCGTAATGCAGGCGTATGCGGAGGGTTATGAGATCCTCGCCGCCCGTGATGACCTGATCGGTGATGTGGGTGCCATCTTCGAGGCCTGGCAGCGGGGCACCGTGGTGCGGTCCTGGCTGCTGGAGCTGTTGGTGAAGGCCCTGAACCAGGATCCGGACCTGGACGACATCCGCGGTTTCGTGGCCGATTCCGGTGAGGGCCGGTGGACCGTGGAGGAGGCCGTCCAGCAGGCGGTGCCGGCACCGGTGATCAGTGCGGCGCTGTTTGCGCGGTTCGACTCCCGCCAGGAGGACTCCCCGGCGATGAAGGCCGTGGCCGCACTGCGCCAGCAGTTCGGTGGCCACGCCACGAAATCCTCCGCTGAATGACGGCGGAGCTCACCTTTCTTCATCCGGCTCGCCCTGAGCGGAGCCCGGTCCGGGCGGTGAGGGCTCGTGTACGTCTCTGATCTGGCGCTGACCGACTTCCGCTCCTACGCCGAGCTGTTGCTCGCGTTCGAACCGGGTATCACCGCCCTGGTGGGCCCGAATGGGCAGGGTAAGACCAACCTGGTGGAGTCCCTCGGCTACCTGTCCACGTTCTCCTCCCACCGAGTCTCCGCCGATGCGGCCCTGGTGCGGGCGGGGGCGCCGCGGGCGATCATCCAGGCGAAGGTGGCAGATGCCGGCCGTAGTTCGCTGCTGGAGCTCGAACTGGTGGCGGGTAAGGCGAACCGGGCGCGGTACAACCGGGCGCCGTTACCGCGGGCCCGGGACCTGGCCGGTCGGTTGCGCACCGTGCTGTTCGCTCCGGAGGACCTGAGCCTGGTCAAAGGTGACCCGGACGGACGGCGCCGGTTCCTGGACGAGCTGCTCGTGCTGCTCAGCCCCAAGCTCGCCAGCGTGCGGACCGATTACGAGCGGGTGGTCCGCCAGCGGAACGCCCTGCTCAAGTCCGCCGGTACCCAGCGGCGCTCGGGAACGACGCTGGACCTGCGCACTCTGGACGTCTGGGACGACAAGGCGGCCGCGGCCGGGGCCCAGCTGGTCGCCGCGCGGGTCCAGCTGGTGAACGCGCTGCGTCCGCACCTGGTCCGCACGTACGAGCAGGTCAGTGCCGGGCAGAGCGAGGCGCGGATGTTCTACCGGGCGAGTGTGGACCGGGCGATGGCCGGGCAGGACGGGCCCGGTGGTGCGCGGACCAGCGGTGGTGAGGACACCGATGTGGACGCACTCACCCAGGTGGATGTGGTGGAGGCCCGGCTGCTCGAAGCGATGGCACACCTGCGGAGCAAGGAGATCGAACGCGGGGTGAGCCTGGTGGGCCCGCACCGCGATGATCTGGAGCTGTTCCTGGACGAGCTACCCGCCAAGGGGTACGCCTCACACGGGGAGTCCTGGTCGCTGGCGCTCGGGCTCCGGCTGGCCAGCTACGAGCTGCTCAAGGCCGATGACGACTGGCACGAAGCGGCTGAGCCAGTACTGATCCTCGATGACGTGTTCGCCGAGCTGGATGTGCGACGGCGGGACCGCCTCGCCCGGCTGATCGCCCCGGCAGAGCAGGTGCTGATCACAGCCGCCGTGGCCGAGGACGTGCCCGAGGTTCTCGAAGGGGCCCGGGTGGATGTGATGGGATCGGTGGCCACCCGTGTCCGGTGACCGGAGCCAACCCGCCCGCGGACCGGACGATCGCCGCGCGAACAGCGCCGATCCGGATCCCGCGGACCCGGGTGGCACAGACCTAGAGGGTTCCGGCCCGGGCGATGCCGACCCGGACGGCGCAGCGCGCGCTGCGCTGGCGCGCGCACGGGAAGCAGCCCGGGCCAAGGGGATGGGTACTACGCGACGCAAGCCCCGCCGTCGTGATGACGGGGTGTATCTGCCCGTGGCTACCGAGTCCGCAAGGGACCCCGCTCCGCTCGGTGACACTGTGCAGCACCTGGCCGGCCTGCTCGGCTGGAAGCAACCACTGTCCATCGGCGGCGTGATCGGACGGTGGCGGGAGGTGGTCGGTGACCAGATCGCCGACCACTGCACCCCGGAGACCTTCTCCGACGGTGTGCTCGTGGTGCGCACCGACTCCACCGCCTGGGCCACCCAGATCCGTCTGCTCACCCCGCAGCTGGATCGGCGGCTCGCCGAGGAGGTCGGCGAAGGGGTGGTCACCTCGATCACTGTGCTGGGTCCCGGGGGACCCTCGTGGCGTCGCGGGAAGCGCCGGGTGCAAGGCGGCCGTGGACCGCGGGACACCTACGGCTGAACCGTTGTCCGCAACCGATCGCAGGCGTTGTGGACAACGCTGTGGACAGACTCGGTTTCTGTACACATTCGAGGTAGAATCGAAGAACCGTCCGGGGGGCAGTGAACCTTCACCACCACCCTGGGCCGGCACGTAGTGGCACCGGCTCCACCCGGATCGGTGCCGTAGCCGTGCACCGATGACGATAGGAGCGCCAGAAGAACGTGGCTGACGAGACGACAGGGCCAGAGCCCGGATCCACTGCAAGCGGGTCGACTGGCTATGACGCCGGCAACATCACCGTTCTCGAGGGACTGGAAGCAGTTCGTAAGCGCCCTGGTATGTACATCGGTTCCACCGGTGAGCGGGGCCTGCACCACCTCGTCTACGAAGTGGTGGACAACGCCGTGGACGAGGCGCTCGCCGGGTACTGCGACCACATCGAGATCACCCTGCTGGCCGACGGCGGGGTGCGGGTGGCGGACAACGGCCGCGGCATCCCGGTGGCGATCCATCCCACTGAGGGACGCCCCACGGTCGAGGTGGTGATGACCATCCTGCACGCCGGCGGCAAGTTCGGCGGGGGTGGGTACGCCGTCTCCGGTGGTCTGCACGGTGTCGGGGTGTCGGTGGTGAACGCCCTCTCCTCCCGGATGGTCACCGAGGTGCGCCGGGATGGGCACCTGTGGCGCCAGGAGTTCGGTGGTGGTGGCGCCCCGGTCGGTGAGCTGCAGGAGCTTGAGTCCACGGCCGAGACCGGCACGGTGCAGACGTTCTGGGCGGACGAGGAGATCTTCGAGACCACCGAGTACGATTTCGAGACGCTGCGTTCGCGGATGCAGCAGTACGCCTTTCTGAACAAGTCGCTGCAGATCACGATCACCGACGAACGACACACCGGCACGGCGGACGAGGTCGCCGGGGAGGACGATGAGGCAGAGGCTGCCCAGTCCGAGCGCACCCGTACCGTCACCTACAAGTACGACGGCGGCCTGATCGACTACGTCAAGCACCTCACCTCCGCCAAGCGCACCGAGGTGATCCACCCCGAGGTGATCGACTTCGAGTCCGAGGACACCGAGCGGCAGATCTCCCTGGAGATCGCGATGCAGTGGACCGCGGCCTACACCGAGAGCGTGCACACCTACGCGAACACGATCAACACCTCCGAGGGCGGCACCCATGAAGAGGGCTTCCGGGCAGCGCTGACCACCTTGATCAACCGGTATGCCCGCGAGAACAAGCTGCTCAAGGAGAAGGACGAGAACCTCACCGGTGACGATGTGCGCGAAGGGCTGACCGCCGTCATCTCGATCAAGCTCGGCGAACCGCAGTTCGAGGGCCAGACGAAGACCAAGCTGGGCAACACCGAAGCGCGCACGTTCACCCAGAAGGTGGTGTTCGACCAGCTGGGTGCCTGGCTGGAGTCGCACCCGAACGAGGCGCGGGACATCATCCGCAAGTCGATCCAGGCCTCAGCCGCCCGACTCGCGGCACGCAAGGCCCGGGAAGCCACCCGGCGCAAGGGCTTGCTCGAGGGTGGTGGCCTGCCCGGGAAGCTGAAGGACTGCTCCAGCCGGGACGCCTCGATCAGCGAGGTGTTCATCGTGGAGGGTGACTCCGCCGGTGGTTCGGCCGTACAGGGCCGCAACCCGGAGACGCAGGCGATCCTGCCGATCCGCGGAAAGATCCTGAACGTGGAGAAGGCGCGGATGGACAAGGCGCTGGCGAACCAGGAGGTCCAGGCGCTGATCACCGCCTTCGGCACCGGCATCGGTGAGGACTTCGACCTGAGCAAGCTGCGATATCACAAGATCGTGCTGATGGCCGATGCGGACGTGGACGGTCAGCACATCTGCACCCTGCTGCTCACCCTGTTGTTCCGGTACATGCGCCCGTTGATCGAGAACGGGCACGTCTATCTGGCCCAGCCGCCGCTGTACCGGATCAAGTGGACGAACGCACCGCACCAGTACGTGTTCAGCGACCGGGAGCGGGATGCGATGGTGGCCGAGGGTCTGGCGAAGAACCATCGTCTGCCCAAGGACACCGGCATCCAGCGGTACAAGGGCTTGGGCGAGATGGACTACCGGGAGCTGTGGGAGACCACGATGGACCCGGACACCCGCACGCTCCGGCAGGTGACGATCGGCGAGGCGGCGGCGGCGGATGAGATCTTCTCCGTGCTGATGGGTGAGGACGTGGAGTCACGCCGTTCGTTCATCCAGCGCAACGCCCGCGATGTGCGCTTCCTCGACGTCTGAGTTAGGAAACTGAAGTAGTGACCGACGAGAACACCCCCACCAGCGGCGAACCCGAGCAGGTGCTCACCGACCGCGTCGAGCAGGTCGATCTCCAGCTGGAGATGCAGCGCTCCTACCTCGACTACGCGATGAGCGTGATCGTCTCCCGCGCGCTACCGGAC
Organism: Candidatus Ruania gallistercoris; assembly: GCA_019116305.1. GTDB lineage: Bacteria > Actinomycetota > Actinomycetes > Actinomycetales > Beutenbergiaceae > Ruania > Ruania gallistercoris. Next base: position 10,895 of record DXBY01000161.1, read on the forward strand.
GTGCGGGACGGGCTGAAGCCGGTGCACCGGCGGATCCTGTACGCGATGTTCGACGGTGGTTACCGGCCGGACTCCTCCTTCTCCAAGTGCTCCCGCGTGGTCGGGGACGTGATGGGTCAGTTCCACCCGCACGGCGACACGGCGATCTACGACGCGATCGTGCGGCTGGTGCAGCCGTGGTCGCTGCGTTACCCGCTGGTCAACGGGCAGGGCAACTTCGGCTCCCCGGGCAACGATCCGGCCGCCGCCCCGCGGTACACCGAGTGCAAGATGGCGCCGCTGGCCATGGAGATGGTCCGCGACATCGACAAGAACACTGTCGACTTCGGGGACAACTACGACGGCCGTACCCAGGAACCGACAGTGCTGCCCGCTCGGTTCCCGAACCTGCTGGTGAACGGCTCCTCCGGGATTGCGGTCGGGATGGCGACGAACATCCCCTCGCACAACCTGCGCGAGGTGGCCGACGGGGTGCACTGGCTGCTGGAGAACCCGGACGCCTCCGCCGAGGAGCTGCTCGCCGCGCTGCTGCAGCGGATCAAGGGTCCGGACTTCCCCACCGGGGCGCAGATCCTCGGCATCCGGGGCATCGAGCAGGCGTACCGCACCGGGCGCGGCTCGATCACCATGCGCGCCGTGGTGGAGGTCGAGGAGATCCAGAACCGGACCTGCCTGGTGGTCACCGAGCTGCCCTACCAGGTAAACCCGGACAATCTGGCTGCGAAGATCGCCGAGCTGGTGCGCGACGGGCGGATCCAGGGCATCGCCGACATCCGGGACGAGACCTCCGGGCGGGCCGGGCAGCGGCTGGTGATCGTGCTCAAGCGCGACGCCGTGGCCAAGGTGGTGCTGAACAACCTCTACAAGCACACCCAGCTGCAGGACACCTTCGGTGCGAACATGCTCGCCCTGGTGGACGGTGTGCCGCGCACGCTCAGCCTGGACGCGTTCATCCGGCACTGGGTGCAGCACCAGATCGAGGTGGTGGTACGCCGCACCGAGTGGTTGCTGAAGCAGGCCGAGGACCGGATCCACATCCTGCGCGGGCTGATCAAGGCGCTGGATGCCTTGGACGAGGTGATCGCGCTGATCCGCCGGTCCCCCACGGTGGAGGAGGCCCGCCAGGGATTGATCGAGCTGCTCGAGATCGACGAGATCCAGGCGAACGCCATCCTGGAGATGCAGCTTCGCCGGCTCGCCGCCCTGGAACGGCAGAAGATCCTGGACCAGTTCAAGGCGCTCGAGGCGGAGATCGCGGACTACCGGGACATCCTCGGCTCCCCGGAGCGGCAGCGCACCATCGTGGGCGACGAGCTCACCCAGACGGTGGACAAGTACGGTGACGAGCGCCGCACGACGATCCTGCCCTACGACGGTGACATGTCCATCGAGGACCTGATCCCCGAAGAGGATGTGGTGGTCACCATCACCCGCGGTGGCTACGCCAAGCGCACCCGCACGGACAACTACCGTGCCCAGCACCGCGGCGGGAAGGGCGTCCGTGGCGCGCAGCTGCGCGGGGACGACATCGTCAACCACTTCTTCGTCACGACGACGCACCACTGGTTGCTGTTCTTCACGAACCTGGGCCGGGTGTACCGGGCAAAGGCGTACGAGCTGCCGGAGGGCGGTCGGGATGCCAAGGGCCAGCACGTGGCGAACCTGATGGCCTTCCAACCGGATGAGCACATCGCCCAGGTGCTGGCGATCCGGGACTACGAGCAGGCCGAGTACCTGGTGCTGGCGACCAAGTCCGGCCTGGTGAAGAAGACCCGGCTGCCCGAGTACGACTCCTCCCGCACCGGTGGCGTGATCGCCATCAACCTGCGGGAGAACGCCGACGGGGAGGTGGACGAGCTCGTCTCGGCCCGGGTGGTGAACGCCGACGAGGACCTCCTGCTGGTCTCGCGCAAGGGTCAGTCGCTGCGGTTCACCGCCACTGACGCGGCTCTTCGGCCGATGGGTCGGGCGACGTCCGGGGTGACCGGGATGAAGTTCCGCGAGGACGATTCGCTCCTCTCGATGGCCGTGGTGCGGGACGACTCCGACCTGTTCGTGGTCACTGAGGGCGGGTTCGGCAAGCGGACCCGCATCTCGGAGTACCGGGTGCAGGGTCGCGGCGGCCTCGGGATCAAGGTGGCGAACCTGGTCGAGGCCCGTGGCGACCTGGTGGGTGCGCTGATCACCGATGCCGATGACGAGGTGCTGGTGATCATGGAGAAGGGCAAGATCGTGCGCACTGCGGTCAGTGAAGTGAATCTCACCGGCCGCACCACCCAGGGTGTGACGTTCGCCAAACCGGACAAGGGCGATCGGATCATCGCGATCACCCGAAACCTGGAGTCTGTGGCCGAAGCCGAGGTGGAGGCCGTGGAAGCCGAGGCCGACCAGGGCGGTGACACTCTGGAGGCTGAGGATGCCAGCAGCGGCGCTGATGGCGTAGCGTCTAGCGCAGCATCGGCGGAAGGCGAGGACGAGAACCGATGAGCCACCCCACGCAGCACACCGGCAGCACTCCGGTGCGGACCTCGGCCCGTAACCTATCGACGGCGCAACGGCCCGCATCGATCCCTCCGGCCAGCGTCCCCCCGTCCGGTTCGGGGGCCGGCACGGGCACCCAGACGCAGGCCGCTCCCTCGTCGGATCCGCGTTCGGCTGGCGGCTCGGCCCGGCCGGCCGGCTCCGCCGGTGCGAAGACTTCGGCGGAGAAGAGTGGCGGGGACACCGGCCCCCGGCGGATCCGGCTCGCGGTCTCCCGGGTGGACCCGTGGTCGGTGATGAAGCTCTCCTTCCTGCTCTCGATCGCGATCGGCATCGGCATCGTGGTGGCCACCGCCGTGGTGTGGGGCGTGCTGAACTCGATGGAGGTGTTCGCCAACATCCAGGGCCTGATCGAGGACATGGGCGCCATGGAGCAGTTCGGTGAGCTCCTCGAGTACGTGGAGTTCTCCCGGGTGATCTCCGTGGCCACCGTGGTGGCGATCGTGGACGTGGTGCTGCTCACGGCGCTGTGCACGCTCGGGGCGTTCATCTACAACCTGGTGGCTGCGATGGTCGGTGGCCTGCACCTGACGCTGACCGACGAGTGAGCCGCAGCGCGCACGGCTTGCCACTCAGTCCGCGCGACGGCGGAACTCACCGGGGCGTGATCGGGCTCACTGGCACGTTTTGGTCGCAGCAGCGCGCCTAAGGTAGTCTGCTGCTCGCGCTCGCGTGTGAATCGCGAGCCTCGGGGCCTATAGCTCAGTCGGTTAGAGCGCTTCCCTGATAAGGAAGAGGTCGCTGGTTCGAGTCCAGCTAGGCCCACGTTGCCGGTTGTGGAGGGAGCATCCTCGTGAAGAAGGTCCTGGCCCTCGCCGCGCTGGCGGCTGCCGGGATCGTACTCTGGCGCAAGGTGGCCGAGGACCGCGAGGTTCGCCAGCAGTGGGCCGCGGTGACTGACCCGCTACCGGAGTAGAATCGCCCGGGCGCGCAGCGCGCGAGTCGGAAAGCCGGATCGGCGCACGGAACGACAACTACACACCAGGGGCCATGGCGCAATTGGTAGCGCACCTGCTTTGCAAGCAGGGGGTTACGGGTTCGAGTCCCGTTGGCTCCACCAAAAGTGTCTTACGGGAACAGGCGACATCGGAAGATGTGGGTTGTTCCCGTAAGTCGTTTCTGCCCCCTCGCTCATGCCCCGCGCCTGCGTCGTCATCGTCTTCTTCGCTGCTTTCGCGGATGATCGTGGCGAATGGTTCAGCGAGCTTAGGGCGTAGCTGCTCGTCGTCGGTGATGTCGAGGCGGGCGTAGAAGGCTTGGTTCGCGAGCCGCCGATCCGCGTCACCGGATCGGGCATAAGCACGGTGCGCGTCAGTGAGTAGCCGCAGGCTGTCGTGGAGGAATGCCCTGCCGCCGGTGTGGTGCTTGTCGTGCTCAGTAAGCCGCTGGTTCACGTCTGCCAGACCTGCTCGGATGCGGTCTTGGTGTCGTTTCAGAGTAGATAGGTCGATCGCGTCGGCGAAGTGCGCGGCCAGCAGTTTGTCACTTTCTGCTTCGAGTTTCTGGCGGTTCGCCATGAGGTCGGCGATTTCTTGGTCGCGGCCAGTCATGCGTTTATCGAACGCCGCATCCACTTGGGCAGCGAGATCACGGTAGGTCTGGTCGCTGATGGTGATGTTTGCGTAGGAGTCAGCGACGAGGCGTTCAGCGACCGCGACAGGCACCGCCCGCCTGGTGCAACTGGTCTTCTTTGCGGCTCTGCCGGAGCAGATGAAGTAGGCGTAGGTGGTGCCGCGCGGGTTGGTCGCGAAATCGAGCAACATGCGTGACCCGCAGGTGCCGCAATGCAACAGGCCTTTGAGATGGTGGGCGTGCTGGACGTGCCGTGTCTGTTTCGCGGTGCGCGCTTTCAGGAGCGACTGCACTTGATCGAATAGAGCAGGCTCGATGAGTGGTTCGTGCGCGCCTGGATACAGGGCACCTTTGTAGCGGATCACACCCGCGTAGTACGGGTTCGTCAGTACCCTATACAGGCTGTTCTTCCCTAGCTGTTTCGCGGGGCGCTTCGGTGTCGGCACCGATACCAGTCCACGCGCGGTGAGGTCGCGCAGCAGCCCCGTCACCGAAGTCTCGCCCTCGGCATAGCGTTCGAATGCCCACCGGATCAGTGGTGCGCGCTCGGCATCGACTTCCACTGTCCTGACTTCACGGCCATTATCGTCCGTCGTGCGAACGTTGAGGTATCCGATGGGCGCGCGCATCGGGGTGCCGCCTTGGGCGATCTTCTGCGATAAGCCTTTGGATACTTCGGTGGCGAGGTTTCGGCTGTAGAACTCCGCAATACTCGACATGATCCCATGCACGAGCATCCCCGAGGGTGTCTGGTCGATCGACTCGGTCGCTGACACGAGTGTGACGCCCGCTGCGAGCAGTGCTTCTTGAATCTTCACGTCATCGGCACGGTTGCGAGCGAGCCGGTCGAGCTTATGCACGATACAGAACGTGACCCGCGACGCGGCAATGAACGCCAGCATCTCCT
>DXBY01000162.1 GCA_019116305.1 Candidatus Ruania gallistercoris
GCTCTGCGCGCCGGTGCGATCGCTGCTCGCCGGCGGCGCAGTGGAGTGGGTGCACCTCGATGAGCGGGCGCACCTCGGCACGCTCCTGCTGCGCGACCCCGCAATCCTGCAGTATCCCCCGCAGATCACTGGCGCCGTCCGCCCACAGCAGCTGCTGATCGTGGCCAACCAGGCGCCGGCCGAGCGAGATGGCTCCGACCCGCGCTACGTTCCCGCCGACGTCAGCGCCCACGCCCGCGAGCTGTTCGGCGTCGATCCGCAGTGGGTGCCACAGAGCCCGACGCTGCGCCGGGAGCTGGAGCGCACCGGCGGCGCCGACCTGACCGACTGGGACAACCCCGGGGTGATCGACGCCGACCACTGGCACGTGCGGCCGGCCCGTCCGCCCGGACGTGCTCTGGTGGTGGGTCGCTACTCCCGGGACGAACCGATCAAGTTCCCCGCCTCGGCGGAGGAGCTGTTGACCGGCTACGGGTTCGGACCGGACGTGCGGGTGCGGATGATGGGCGCTACCGGCACAGTGCCCCAGCTGCTGCGCGCCGCCGGGCGCAGCGATCGGGTCCCCGGCAACTGGGAGCTGGAGAGCTACCAGGCCCAGCCGGTGCGCGAGTTCCTCGCCGGGCTGGACATCTTCCTCTACCTGGACCACCCACGGGCGACCGAGGGATTCGGGCGGGTGATCCTGGAGGCGGCGGCCAGCGGGGTGCTCACCATCGTCTCCCCCAAGCACCGGGACACCTTCGGTGACACCGTGCTGTACGCGGAACCGGACGAGGTGGTGGCGCTGGTGCATCGGTGGGTCGCCGATCCGGCCGCCTACGCCACGCAGGTGGAGCACTCCCGCAGCCGGGTCGCTGAACGCTTCGGCTATACCCGGTTCACGGCGCAGATCCGGTCACTGCCGGGTGAGCAGCCCCCGGCCCCGGAGCCGCCCCACGGCCCGGGCTGGTGGGTGCGGCGCAGCAGCGATCCGCACGAGCCACTTCCCGAGCACGACGGCGCAACCCAGCAGGTCATCAGCCTCACCGTGCGTACGCCGGCGGACGGTCAGCGCGGTGACCGGTTGCACCTGGTGCACCCCCGCACCGCCACAGCCCAGGAGATCCGCCTGGCGCTGGCGGCGGCGCTGGCCGAAGCCGAGCAAACGGCTCCGAGCAGCCCAGTGGTGCCCTGACCTGGCTGGGCTAGTCTCAGCTCACTGCCTGAGGAAGGATGCGCCGGTGTCCAGACGAAAGATCGTGATGGTCGCGGTGGTGGTTGCGGCGGCGGCAGGAGCCGGACTGCTGCTCTGGCGCGGCGAAGGGTGGACCGGTGTGTTCCTGCTCGCCGCCGTGGTGACCGTGGTGCTGCTGCAGCTCGATGCCCGGCGCCGGCTGTCCGATCTGGCCGCAGATGTCCGCCGGAACCGTGCGGAGCTGCGCACCCTCGCGGCCCGGGTCGCGAACCAGGAGAGCGCACGGACCGAGCTCACCCGGCAGCTCACCCGCACCACACGTACGGTGGGACAGCTCCGCGAGGAGATCTCCGCCGTCGACCAGCACCTCGGTGAGCTGGACGCCACGATCCGCAGCACCACCCCGCCGCCAACTCCGCGCGCCTGAGAGCGGCGAGCGCGCAGCAGGTGGTCCGGGGTGGCTACGGCGTCTCTGCTGAGCTCCCCGCGCGCAGATCGAGAGTGGTCGTCTGGCTGCCCTCGGTGAACTCGAGGTGCACGGCGCTGCCCTCCGGCACACTCACCAGGAGCAGGATGCGGTCCTGCGCCGTTCGGGCGGTCAGCTCCTCGGTGAGGTCGTGCTCCACCGCACCCGCCAGCAACGTCACCGTCAGATCGCCGGTCCCGGCATGAGTCGGCGTCTCGCGATCGAGTCGCGCGAGCACGAACTCCTCTCCCGACGCCGACGCGAACGGATCCTGACCGAGCGCGAAGGCGCGGGCGGTCCCCTGCTCGATGGTGTCCGTGACCTCCATGGAGGTGAACTCATAGGCGAGGTGCGGTAGCACCACCGACGCATCGGTGACCTCCTGGTCCACCGAGGGGAAGGCCAACCCCGGCACGACGTCCAGATATCCCGGGGGCCTCTGCTCGGGGCTGCATGCCGTCAGCCCGGCGACGACCAGCAGTGCGCCGATAGCGGCGACGATCCGTCTCACAGCGCCGAGAATAGCGATGCTCACACCGGTCGCGGGGCTCGGCAGCCGGGGAGAGCTGCCCATCGGCGGCGATAGACTCCGAAGCATCCCCGATGTGAAGGACACAGTTGATGGTGACCCCCGGCCCGGACCTCGACGACGCGCTGGACCGGCTGCGGCGGGCATTGCCGGGGGTGAAGGTGCTCAGCGCCGAGGACGAGCTGCAGGCGCACCGCTGGGACCGGGCGCTCGACCCGAACGCGGGTGTGCCGTTGGCGGTGCTGCTGCCCCGCAGCACCGAGGACGTCCAGGCGATCGTGCGCTATGCGGGTGAGACCAGCATCCCGCTGGTGCCCCGCGGCGCGGGATCGGGCCTGTCCGGGGGAGCTTCCGCCGTCGACGGCTGCCTGGTGGTCTCGATGGCGGAGATGACCGACTACGAGATCGACCCGGTCACCCGGATGGTCACCGTGCAGCCCGGCGTGATCAACGCCGATCTCAAGCAAGCCGTGGCCGAAGTGGGCCTGTGGTACCCGCCGGACCCGGCGAGCGTGGGGTTCTCCTCGATCGGCGGCAACGTGGCCACCAACGCCGGCGGGCTGTGCTGCGTGAAGTACGGGGTGACCACCGACTACGTACTCGGCCTGACCGTGGTGCTCGCCGACGGCACTGCGGTAAACCTCGGTGGGCCACGGATCAAGGAAGCAGCCGGGCTCTCGCTGACCAAGCTGTTCGTGGGCAGCGAGGGCACGCTGGGCATCATCACCACCATCGTGCTCCGGCTGATCCCGCCGCCGCCGCCCGCATGCACCGTGGTGGCCACGTTCGCCGAGCTGGGCGCCTCCTGCCAGGCCGTGCTCGAGGTCGCGTCCACGGTGCGCGCTTCGATGCTGGAGTTCATGGACGCGGCGGCGATCAACGCGGTGGAGGATATCCACGGCTACGGTCTGGACCGCGGTGCGGCGGCGATGCTGATCGCGCAGTCCGACCAGCCCGGCGACGCCGGCAAGGCTGAGGTGGACGCGATCGCCGAGGTGTTCCGGCGGCACGGAGCCACCGAGGTGCTGGTCACCGACGACCAGGACGTCGGCGCCACCTACACCGCCGCCCGGCGGGAGGCGATCCCGGCCGTGGAGGCCAAGGGTCGGCTGCTGCTGGGCGATGTGGGCGTACCGCTGCCGGAGCTGGCCGCTCTGGTCACCGGCATCGCCGCCATCTCCGCCCGGCACGAGGTGGTGATCAGCGTGATCGCCCACGCCGGTGACGGCAACACCCACCCGCTGGTGGTCTTCGACCCCGACGATGCGGCGCAGGCGGCCCGCGCCGAGGTCGCCTACGGCGAGGTGATGGATCTGGCAATCGGCCTCGGCGGAACGATCACCGGCGAGCACGGGGTGGGCCGGACGAAGAAGGCCTGGTTACCGGACTACGTGGGCGAAGAGGTGGTCGCGCTGAACCGCACGATCAAGAATGCGCTCGACCCCCGCGGCCTGCTCAACCCCGGCGCCATCCTCTGAACGGGGTGAATCGATTCACTCGTCACCTGCTGCAGGGAGTCGTGCTCCGGGGTGCCGACCGGGCGCAGGAAGTATCGAACCAGCAGTTCCGGGTCACCTGGGTTTCTGGGTCACCTGGGTCAGCGGGTCAGCACCGAGGCCGCCATCATCCGCAGCGGCGCCTCCCGCGCGAACACATGGGTCAGGTCGCGGGTGATCAAGGTACCCGGGCGCCCGTGGTGACGCCGTGCCTGGGCGAGGTGCACCAGCACCTCCGCTGCGCCGTCACCGGCCACGATCGCATCCAGCAGGGCCCGGTCTGCCCGAGAGAGCACAGCCTCGCACCCGGGCGCCGCCCGCAACAGCGCCAGTGCCACCGCGGACAGATCAGCACGCTCGGTCTGGGTCCAGATCTGCGGCTCCGGGCGGTGGTAGACGGCGCCGAACAGGTGGATGCGCAGGTACTTCACCACAGCGGCCCGACGCTGCTGCAGGTCCAGCCGAGCGAACCAGGATCGGCGTAGCAACCGGCTGAGGAACTTCAGCTCCTCGGCCACCGGCCGCGGGCGGTAGGTGATCCGGTCCGCGGCGTCCTCACCGATCACATAGGCGGGCCCGCGGCGGTCGAAAGCCACCCGGGAGTGGAACCACAGCCGGGTGACGAAGCCGACGTCGTCACCGGTGGCCACCTTCTCGTCCAAGTGCAGCCCGAGCCGGGCGACAGCCGCGGTGGAGACCAGACCCAGTGGTGCGGAGCGGTAGCAGAGCCGGTCCTTGACGCCGTCCAGGTTGGTGCGCCGCCAGGGCCGGGTCGGTGGTGTGGGCACAGCCCGGTGGTCCCGTTCCAGGCGGGCGATCACGGCCTCAGCGCCGGTGTTCTTTGCCAGCCAGTACCAGGAGGAGATCGCGCCGGGCTGCAGCGTGTCGTCCGAGCCCATGATGGAGACGAACTCGCCGGTGGCGGCCTCGATGCCGGCATTGAACGGGCCGGCGGGCCGGTGGCGCCCGTCGTGGTGCTCCAACCAGGTGATCTGGTCCCGGTGCTGGGCGTCCACCTCGGCGCGGATGGTCGCGGCGTCGATGTTGTGGCAGACCACGGTGAGCCGCACCCCGTCGCCGTTGTGGTCGAGCACCGACCGCACGGCGCGGGCGATCGGGCGCTCGGGGGTGTGCACGGCGATCACCAGGTCCACACCGGGGCGCACCTGGTCCGAACCGGAGCCCGGCTCAGTCACGGCGGGCGGCCCGGGTGCCGGTCCCGGTGTAGACCGCGGCGTACTGGGCGGCCACCTGGTCTGCGGCGAACTGGTCACCGACCGTGGCGGCCACATCCGAGGCGTTCAGGTGGCGGGTACGGCGTTCGACGGCGGAGATCGCGTCCGCGTACGCGCTCGCCTCCTGCTCGCTCACCAGAGCACCCACCCGCGGGTCGATGTACTCCCCCTGGCCTCCGGTCGCACCGACCACCACCGGCCGGCCGGCCACCAGTGCCTCGGCGCAGGACACGCAGAAGTTGTCCCCCTTGGTGGGTAGGAAGAACAGGTCGGCATCGGCCAGCGCACGGCGGACTCCGGCCGAGTCGGTGGCTCCCGGCAGGCGGACCAGGTGCTGCACCCCGCGTTTGCGTGCCCGGCGGGTGACTGCCTCCCGCAGCGGGCCCTCCCCCACCCAGGTGAGCCGAGCAGGCTCGCCGCGGCGGGCCAGCTCGGCCACTGTGTCCACCGCGATCAGCGGGTCCTTGCGGTCCACCAGACCCCCGACGGCCACCAGCCGGGTGGGGGTACGGGGTCGGATCGGCCGCGGGTCCAGGTGCTCCGGTGGCGGCACGATGCACGGGACCACCACAGTGGGTCCGGTGCTGCGGCGGGCGCGGATCGGCCGGGCCAGGTAGTCACAGACGGCGGTGACCACATCGGGGCGGCGCACCAGCGGCCAGAGCAGCGGCAGGGCGAGGCGCCAGAGCAGCGGCAGGGTGCTCGGTGTGGTCAATCCGGACCAGTGCTCGGTGTGCACCCAGGTAGCCTTCGGGCGCCACCACGCCATCGCGAGCAGGGTGGAGAAGGCCATCGTGTGCACCAGGTCGGCACCACGGACCTCCTCCCGCAGTGCTTTGCCAGCAGCGAGGATCTGCGCCGGTGAGGTGGTGCGCATCGGGATCCGGACCACGTCCAGCCCCCGATAGGTGAGGCTGCGGGTGCCGTCGTCGGTGTGCGGAGGTACCAGGTGCACCACCCGCAGATCGCTGACCTCCCGCCGGGACTTGATGGCCTGGATGTCGGCGAGGGTGAAGGTGCCCGAGGTGGGCACCTTCTCTGTGGGGAACCACGTGGTGACGGCAACGACCTTCATCGGCGCGCCCCGGTGCGGTGGCGTGGTTCGGTGGACGTTCGCACGGTTACGAGTATGGCCCACCGGCGCGTGCCGGTGCCGAGTGGAGGCGGTGAGGTGCACCACCCGCCCGGCACCACTGTCACCACTCGGCGATGCTGCCGTCCGCGCGGTGGAACCCGGGAGTGCGCCAGCGGTGCGGGCTCTGTGCGGCGCGGCGCACAGCGTTCTCGTCGATCTGCACGCCCAGGCCCGGTCCTGTGGGTCGGTGGATGTAGCCGTCGGAGAAGCGGAACACCTCCGTGTCCACCAGGTAGTCGGTCAGCTCCGCAGAACCGGCGTTGTAGTGGATGCCCAGGGACTGTTCCTGGATGAGGAAGTTGCTGCTGGCGAAGTCCACCTGCAGCGCGGCGGCGAGTGCCAGTGGTCCGAGCGGGCAGTGCGGGGCGATCGCTGCGCCGTAGGTCTCGGCGAGCACGGCGATCCTGCGGGTCTCGGAGATTCCTCCCGCGTGGGCCAGATCTGGCTGCACCACACTCACCCCGGCGGCGAGCACCGGCAGCATGTCCCACCGGGAGTAGAGCCGCTCCCCGGTGGCGATCGGGATCGAGGTGCTCGCCACGAGCTGGTCCCAGGCAGTGTTCAGCTCGGGCACCACCGGCTCCTCCACGAACAGCGGGTGGAACTCCTCCAGCAGCGGCAGCAGCCGGCGGGCGTAGCCGGGTGAGATGCGGCCGTGGAAGTCAATCGCGAAGTCACCGTCGGCACCGAGCGCCTCCCGCGCGGCGCGGGCACGATCCAGGATCGCAGTGGTCTCCGCCAGCGAGCCGAGGTGTTCGGTGGCGCCGGAGGCGTTCATCTTCACCGCGGTCAACCCGGTGGCGAGCTGGGACTCGATCGCGGCGGCCACATCACTCGGGTCGTCCCCGCCGATCCAGCCGTATACCCGGACCTTGTCCCGCACCGGGCCGCCGAGCAGCTCGTGCACGGGCACCCCGAGCGCCTTGCCCTTGATGTCCCAGAGGGCGTGGTCGATCCCGGAGACGGCGGAGCCGAACACGGGGCCGCCGCGGTAGAAGCCGGTGCGGGTCATTGCCTGCCAGAGGTGCTCAATCCGGGAGGCGTCCTGGCCGATGAGCAGGTCGGTGTACCCGTCGATCGCGCCCTCGACGGCCTCGGCATGGCCCTCCAGACTCGCCTCGCCCCAACCGACATGTCCGTCCTCGGTCTCCAGGCGGACCAGCAACCAGCGGGGGGCGACCTGGAAGGTTTCGATGCGCTCGATGATCATGTATCTCCTCGGGGTTGCAGGGCTGGGGCGTCCTCCCGGCAGCCGAGCTCGATGGACAGCTGACGCATCCGGTCCTTCAGGAGCGGCACATACTCCCGGAGCTCGGACAGCGGGGTGCGGGCCTTGAACGAGGTGAGGGAGATCGCCCCAGCCACCTCGCCACGCGCGTTGAAGAACGGGGCAGCAACGCAATTCGACAGGTCCTCGAACTCGCCGTCGTCATACGCCCAGCCGCGTTCCCGTACCGCCTCAAGAACCTCACGGAACTGCTTCCGCGAGGTGATGGTGCGCTCGGTGTAGCGCTCCCAGGTGGCATTGTCGAGCACGCGTTCGCGGGTGTTGTGGTCCAGGTGAGCGAGAAGAGCCTTGGCCACACCAGCGGTGTTCACGACGACGTTGCCTCCGATCCTCAGAGGCAACCGGATCGAGTACGGCGGTTCGACGATGTCCAGGGAGACGACCCGGTTCTGCAGACACACCGCGCAGTGCACGGAGAAGCCAGTCTCCTCGGCAAGCTGTGCCACGTGCGGATGGACCATGGTCTTCATATCCACCACGTCCGAGCTACGCAGCGCCAGAGCGTGTAGACCGTACCCGATCCGGTACCGGAACGAAGCGTCGTGATCCAGTAGCCCTTTGGCCTCCAGGCTGGCGATCAGGCGTAGCGCCGTGGTGCGGTGGACGTCCAACGCCTTGGCGATCGCCTGGATATCGGTCGGGCCATCGGAACAGATCTCCAGGATCTGCACCGCCCGGTCTACTGCCTGAACCACGCGTCCTGCTTACCCCTCCTCGATCCGGGCGCCCAGGGCGGCTGTCGCGGGCGCGAGCACCACACCGGGCCGCCTCGGTCAGACAAAGTACTGGCCGCCATTGATGTCTATCACAGCACCCGTGACGAACGCGCTCGCTTCCGAGCACAGCCAGAGTACGGGGCCGGCCACGTCTGCCGGGGAGCCGGCCCGCTTGAGCGCGATGGTCTCGATCGCGGTGCGCTGACTCTCGACCGGCGTGAACGTCTCGTGGAACGGTGTGTCCAGGATCAGGCCAGGGGCGACAGCATTCACAGTGATGCCGCCACCGGCCACCTCCTTCGCCAGCCCGCGAGTGAAACCGAACATTCCTGCCTTGGCCGTCGCATACGCCGTGGAACCGGCGGAGCCGCCGTTGTGCCCTGCCAGGGAGGCGACGTTGACGATCCGGCCCCATCCGTCGAGGTGGCGCAGCGACTCACGGGTGGACAGGAACATGCTGTCCAGGTTCACTGCCAGCACCTTGTGCCAGAAGGCCAGGTCCATCTCCGCGACCGGAACCCGGCCGATCAGCCCGCCGATGTTGTTCACCAGGATGTCCAGCCCGCCGAGCGCCTCGGTCGCGGTCTGTACGGCGCCGACCACCTGAGCCTCCTCGGTGGCCTCCACCTGCAACGGCACGCAGGTGCTGCCGGTGGCGGCGAGGGATTCGAGGAACTCGCTGTCCGGTTCGTGGCTGAGATAGGTGAATGCGACGTTCACGCCGGCCTCAGCCAGTGCGATGACGATGCCTTGACCGATCCCGATGCCGCCTCCGGTGACCAGGGCACGTTTCCCGTTGAGGTTCTGCACGCTTGTTGCCTTTCGTAGGTGGTGGGTTTACTTCATCCCGGACATCGCCACGCCCTTGACGAGGTACCGCTGGAGCGTGACGAACAGGACGATCGTGGGCAACATGCTGAGCACTGTCGCCGCGTTGATGAGGTTCCACTGGTTGAACTCCGAGCCGGCAAAGTTCACCAGGCCGACGGTGACCGTGTACATGGACTCGGTCTGGGCCACCAGGAGCGGCCACAGGAAGGTGTTCCAGGTGAAGAGGAACTTGATGATGATGAATACGGCGATCGCTGGGGCGACCATCGGCACGATGATCCGCAGCAGGATCCGCAGCTCGCCGGCACCGTCCACCCTGGCTGCCTCCACATAGCTCTTCGGGATCCCTTCCATGAACTGCCGCAGCAGGTAGAGCCCGAGCACGGTGAACAAGTCGGGGAAGGCCAGACCGAGGTAGGTGTTGATCAGCGATGCCTTGGCGAGCATCAGGTACTGCGGGATGACCAGCGCCTCCGGCGGCACCATGAACAGCGCGAGCATCAGCGCGAATATCGGCTCCTTGAACCGAAACGTGTGGAACGCGAACGCGTAGGCGGCCAGCAACGCGATCACCAGGCTGGACGCGATCCCGATCGCCGAGACGATGAACGAGTTGGCGAAGTACCGGTCGAAGTGGTGCTGGGTGAACAACGCGGCGAAGTTGGCGAGGTTCGTCCAGTCATCAGGAAAGATCTTCAGCGGCAGCTGGAGAATCTCGTCGGGTCGCTTCAGGGCGGAGAGGATCACCCACAGCAGCGGCGCCACCGCGACGAATCCACCGATCGCCATGGCCGCGTAGAGCAGCCACTGGCGCCAGGAGTGCCCCGGTCCGCGTGCGCTGCGGCGGGTTGTCGCGACTGGGCGATCGGTCGGCGAGGTGCGTGCGGTTCGGACCGTGGTGGTCATCTCAGGCCTCGCTCACGTCACGGCTGAGCACCTTACGGAGCACACCGGTAACGACCATGATGAACACGAACAGGATGAGCACGTACACGGCGGAGACACCCCATCGGTCGAACCGGAACGCCTGCTCGTAGATCTCCATCACCATCGAAGTGCTCGCACCCACCGGCCCGCCCTTGGTCGCCGCGAACGGGAGCTCAAAGAGCTTCAGCGCTGTCATCGTCTCGACGGCGATCACCAGCACGAGCTGGCGGTTCAGCAGCGGGATGGTGATGCTGCGCAGCATCCGCCAGGGACCCGCTCCGTCCAGCCGGGCGGCCTCGTAGTAGGACGGGTCGATGGCGTTCAGCCCGGCCAGCAGGATGATCATGTTGAATCCCAGCCGAGCCCAGATGTGCATGATCGCGAGCGAAGGGATCACCTGGGACTCCGAGGTGAGCCAGGACTGACCGGAGATCCCGACCGCCTCGAGCAGCGCGTTGGCCAACCCATAGCTGGGGTTGAAGATCCACAGCCAGACGAACGCCACGGCGGTCAGAGAGGCGACCACCGGGGCGAAGTACAGGGCGCGGATCACCGAGGTCCCGGCGCGAATCACCAACCGGTTGAACGCCAGCGCCAGCGCGAGCGCCAGCGCCACACCGATCGGCACGGTCAGCACGGCGAACCAGACCGTGTTGCCGAAGGCGTTGTAGAGCCGGTCGCTGCCCAGGACCTCGGCGTAGTTGCTGAGCCCCGCGAAGGTAGCGGGGCGGATCACCGACCAGTGGAAGAACGAGACGTAGACGTTGTAGAGGAAGGGGATCACGAACAGCAGCGCGACGAAGAACAGCGCCGGCGCCAGCAGGAGCCAGGGTGTGGTCCGCCGGCCCCGAAGGACCGGGCCGACGGACCGGGCGGAGGCAGTCATCAGGCCACGCCCTCCTGCTGCAGCAGTGGCTCGACCTCACCCACCGTGCTCTGCAGGGTCTCGGCCACCGGAGCTCCCTGGATGATCGCCTCGATCGACTCACCGATCAGGGTGTGCACCTGGTTCGACAGCGCGGCACCGTAGTACGGGCCAGGGCCTTCGGCCAGCTGCCGCTGGACGGCCTCGTAGTCGGAGCGCTCGGTGACGAACGGCGTCTCGTAGTTCGACTCCCAGACCGGGAGGTAGCCTTCCAGCTCCGCCAGTGCCATATCGGTCTCCGGGTTGCTCACCGAGCGGATCCAGTCCCAGGCTGCATCGGCGCAGGGGCTGTTCGCGTTGACCATCCAGGCCCAGTTGAAGAGCAGGCTGACCTGGGGGTAGCCCGCCGGGCCGTCCGGGTACGGGGCAA
Source organism: Candidatus Ruania gallistercoris (assembly GCA_019116305.1). Taxonomy (GTDB): domain Bacteria; phylum Actinomycetota; class Actinomycetes; order Actinomycetales; family Beutenbergiaceae; genus Ruania; species Ruania gallistercoris. The sequence continues at coordinate 11,093 of DXBY01000162.1, forward strand.
TCCGGAAGTTGAGGTCGGGGGCGTTCTCGTCCAGGAACCCCTCGTACCAGCCTTCCCGGAACATCATCGAGGACAGGCCCTGGACGAAGGTGTCGTCGGGGGAACCGAGCTCCAGGCTCGCCGACCGGTCCTCGTGCACCAGGTCCTGCACGAACTGCAGGCCGGCGATCGTGCCCTCAGAGTCCAGGTACCCCGCGGCAGTGCGGTCGGTCGTGGAGTAGAGGGTCCCCCCGAAGGCGTGGATGAACGGCAAGGCCTTGTCTGCGATACCCACCGGGGCACCGGAGTAGCGGATCGCGAGGCCGTTACGTTCCACCTCCTCGCCGTCCCGGATCGCGAGCCGATCGGCATACTCGCGTAGCTCC
>DXBY01000163.1 GCA_019116305.1 Candidatus Ruania gallistercoris
ACCTCTGCTCTTCCCACCCGCACCCGCAGCCACCCGCACCTGCACCTGCACCTGCACCTGCAGCCTCACCAACCCGCCGCCCCACCGCCACCGGACCCACCAACCACCGTTCGTGGGACCTGAGGTCGCGACTTCTAGGCGCTAGCGGGCAAAAGGGTGATGGGCCCGAACGAAAGCGTGACCCGATCGTTATCGTCGGCGCGCGTCGAAGCCCTTGCGCTGATGAAACGTAAGCGCTTACATAGGGGTCTGGCGTCAGTGGCGACCCATCTGGCGCTTGCCCCGACGGCCGAGGAGTGAGCGAAGCGAGCCCCGTCAGGCCGGCGGCGATAGAAGAGTCGGCCGAGGAGTGAGCGAAGCGAGCCCCGTCAGGCCGGCGGCGACAAGTCAGCGGCGGAGTGCGTGAGATGACCCCGCCACCGCTCCAGCACCGATAGCTCAGGAGGACCTCAGTGATCTCAACAACGATGCGGCGCGTGAGCGCTGCGGCAGCGAGCGGTGCGGCGATTGCGCTCGCTCTGACTGCGTGCGCCGGCGACGATCTCGGCGGTGGCGGCGACGGCGGCGGCGGGGGAGAGGCCGACTCGGACTGTGCTGCCTATGAGCAGTACGGCACCTTCGACGGTGAGACCGTGTCCATCTCTTCGACGATCTCCGACCAGGAGGCCGACCAGCTCGAGGAGTCGTGGGCTGATTTCACCGCATGCACCGGCATCACCATCGAGCACAACGGCACAAACGAGTTCGAGTCGCAGATCTTCGTCCAGGTGGAAGGCGGTAACGCCCCGGACCTGGCGATCTTCCCGCAGCCTGGGCTGATCCAGCGGATGGTCGACGGCGACCACCTGGTGCCGGCCGGAGAGTCCGCGATGGAGCAGGCAGAGGCGAACTACACCGAGGACTGGCTGACCTACGGCAACGTCGACGGCGAGCAGTACGGCATCCCGATCATGGGTTCGGTGAAGTCCTTCGTCTGGTACTCCCCGAGCGTGTTCGAGGAGAACGGGTACGAGATCCCGGAGACCTGGGACGACATGATGGCCCTGACCGACACGATCGTGGCCGACCACGGCAGCGACACGGTCAAGCCGTGGTGCTTCGGTATCGAGTCCGGCGGTGCGACCGGGTGGCCGGCCACCGACTTTGTCGAGGATGCGGTGCTGCGGGAGGCAGGTCCGGATGTCTACGACCAGTGGGTCGACCACGAGATCCCGTTCGACGACCCGCAGATCCTGGCGTCCTTGCAGCGGGTGGGGGACATCCTGCAGAACCCGGACTACGTCAACGGCGGGATCGGTGACCCACGGTCGATCGCGGCCACGGCCTGGGCCGATGCTGGTCTGCAGGTGCTGGAGGGCAACTGCTTCATGTTCCGTGCCGCCTCCTTCTTCGAGGCGCAGCTGCCCGAGGGGACGGACGTCGGCCCGGACGGTGACATCTTCGCCTTCTACCTGCCGGCGGACTCCGCGGACGAGCAGCCGCTGCTGGTGGCCGGGGACAATGTGGCCGCCTTCAACGACAATGAGGCCACCCAGGCCGTTGCCGCCTACCTGGCGTCGGCGGAGTGGGCGAACTCCCGCGTCTCCATCGGTGGTGTGGTCAGCCCGAACCAGGGGGTGGACCCGGCCAACGCTTCCTCGGATGTGCTCCGGCTGACCCTGGAGCTGATGCAGGACGACAGCGCCGTGGTGCGCTTCGACGGAAGCGACCTGATGCCCTCGTCCGTGGGTGCAGGGACGTTCTGGTCGGAGATGACCAAGTGGATCGACGGTCAGACCGACGCCGAGCAGGCGCTCACTGCGATCGAGAACAGCTGGCCCGAAGGCTGAGCACGTGCGGGACCGGGGCGTGCTGAGCGCCCCGGTCCCGCCCCTGCCGTTCTCGACTCCGACCCTGGGAGGCACGTCGTGGGGTTCTTCCTCTACTCCAAGAACGGCCAGCTGATCCTGGCGATCCTGGCCTTCGCGGCCGTGATGGCCGTGCTGCTGCTCCTCGCCCGGCTGGCCGACCGGTCGAAGAGCCGGCGCACTGTCGGAGTGATGGTGGCGGTGTTCGCCGGTCCAGCCCTGCTCCTGTTGGTGCTCGGTCAGATCTACCCGGCCGTGCGCACGCTGTGGATGTCGGTGATGGACAAGCGCAGCGAGACCTTCGTCGGCCTGCAGAACTACGCCTACCTCTGGGAGAACCCGGCCGGCATCATCGCGATCCGGAACACCCTGCTCTGGGTGGTCCTGGTGCCGCTGCTGTCCACGGCGATCGGGCTGGTCTACGCGGTGCTGGTGGACAAGTCGCGGCTGGAGAAGTTCGCCAAGTCGCTGCTGTTCCTGCCGATGGCGATCTCCTTCGTGGGTGCGGGGATCATCTGGAAGTTTGTCTACGAGTACCGGGGTGCGGCGCAGGACCAGATCGGCCTGTTGAACGCTGTGATCACCGGGCTCGGGTTCGAACCGGTGCGTTTCCTCCAGGATGCGCCGATGAACACGATCTTCCTGATCCTGGTGCTGGTCTGGATCGAGGCCGGGTTCGCGATGGTGGTGCTCTCGGCAGCGATCAAGGCCGTGCCCGGCGACATCATCGAGGCTGCCCGGTTGGACGGGGTGAGCGGCTGGCAGATGTTCTGGCGGATCACCGTGCCGAGTATCCGGCCCTCGCTGGTGGTGGTACTGACCACGATCTCGATCGCCACGCTGAAGATCTTCGACATCACCCGGACGATGACCGGTGCGGAGTTCAACACCGCCGTGCTCGCGAACGAGATGTATGAGTGGTCCTTCACCTTCGGCGACAACGGCATCGGCTCCGCGATGGCGGTGGTGATCTTCCTCCTGGTCATCCCACTGGTGGCCTACAACGTGCGACAGATGGCGAAGAACAGGGCGGTGCGGGGATGACTGCGGACACCATGACAGCACCGAAGCCGGCCACACCGACCGTCCGGCGTTCGGCAGCCACCGGGTTCAGGCGGCGGGCGTCCAACCGGATCGGCAGCGCGATCGCCCTGGTGATCGCCGTGCTCTGGACTGTGCCCACGTTCGGGCTGTTCGTCTCCTCGCTGCGCCCCGAGGCGGACATCAAGTCCTCCGGCTGGTGGACCATCCTGTCCGATCCGCAGTTCACCCTGGAGAACTACCAGCGGATCCTCGGCGGGGCCACGTCCACGAACCTGGCGGTGTACTTCCAGAACTCGCTGGTGATCACGATCCCGGCAACGCTCGCTCCGCTAGTCCTGGCGATCATGGCCTCCTATGCGTTCTCCGTGCTGCAGTGGCGCGGGCGGGACTGGGTGTTCG
>DXBY01000164.1 GCA_019116305.1 Candidatus Ruania gallistercoris
GTGCTGCACGGTCGCCTCGGCGTGGACACTGCCGCCCGCGACGTCTACGTCGCCACCGTGGGCGGTGCGCGGGTGACCGAACCGGCCTGTGATCTGGCGATCGCGCTGGCGGTGGTCGGTGCGCGGCGCGACCTGACCGTGCACCACGGGCTGATCGCGATCGGCGAGGTCGGTCTCACCGGTGAGGTGCGCGCGGCGATCGGCCTGCCCCGGCGGTTGGCCGAGGCCGCCCGGCTCGGGTTCACCCGGGCGATCGTGCCCGCGACCGGCGAGCTGGGCACCGTACCGGAGAGCCTGGAGGTGATCCGGGTGGCGAACCTGCACGAAGCGGTGGCCACCGCGGAGCGGGTGGAGAAGGTGCGCAACTCGGACCCGGTGCCGCTGCGCCGGGTCTGAGCACGCCGTCCCGAACGCGCACGCTCGGGCAGGGCTGTGGTGGCCGCCGGGTGCAGACGCGGCAGATGACCCCAGAACCAGGACCGCGACTCCCGAGCCGCAGCAGTACCAGGCTCGCGTAGAGTGTGCTGCGACCGGCCCCACCTGCACGGAAGGAACCGTTGGTGCCCGATTCCACCATCGCCCCGATGCTGCGCGAGACAATGCGTGCCGTGGCGCCGGGCACGGAGCTTCGCGACGGCCTGGACCGCATCCTGCGCGGCCGCACCGGTGCGCTGATCGTCCTCGGCTATGACGAGACCGTGGCCTCGATCTGCTCCGGGGGCTTCGAGCTGGATGTGCAGTTCTCCTCCACGCGGCTGCGGGAGCTGGCGAAGATGGACGGCGCCATCGTGGTGGACGAAGGGGCGAAGCGGATCCTGCGCGCCGCGGTGCAGATGATCCCGGACGCGAGCATCGAGACCACGGAGTCCGGCACCCGGCACCGGACCGCCGAACGCGCCGCCAAGCAGACCGGGTTCCCGGTGATCTCGGTGAGCCAGTCGATGCGCATCGTCGCGCTCTACGTGGGCGGGCAGCGGTACGTGCTCGAGGACTCCGAGGCGATCCTGTCCCGCGCGAACCAGGCGCTGGCCACGCTCGAGCGGTACAAGTCCCGCCTGGACGAGGTCTCCGGCACACTGTCCGCACTGGAGATCGAGGACCTGGTGACCGTACGGGACGTCACCTCGGTGGTGCAGCGCCTGGAGATGGTGCGCCGGATCTCTGCGGAGATCTCCGACTACGTCGTCGAGCTGGGCACGAACGGCCGGCTGCTCGCGCTGCAGTTCGACGAGCTGATCGGCGGGATCGGTCCGGGGCTAGAGCTGGTGGTCCGGGACTACCTGGATGACCGCGGTCCGCGCACTCTGGACGAGGTGCTGGACGCCCTGGCACACCTGGACTCGGCCCAGCTGATCGACCTGCCGCACATTGCCCGCATCCTCAGCATCGGTGGCCGGCAGGGTGAGTCGTTGGACTCTGCGATCGCTCCCCGCGGGATCCGGATGCTTACCCGGATCCCTCGTCTACCGATGTCGGTGGTGAACGCGCTCGCCGGGCACTTCGGCACCCTGCAGAAGATGCTCGCCGCCACCATCGACGACCTGGAGGTGGTGGAGGGGGTCGGCGCCCAACGAGCCCGGGCCGTGCGCGAGGGACTGTCCCGACAGGCTGAGGCTTCTCTGTTGGAACGCTTCTCCTGATCGCCTCCTCAGGCTCGGCGCGCAACGTCCGGAGCCAGCATCCACCGGCTCGGTAAGGTTCAGTTCAAGGTGAGCGCCTGACGTTCGGTGACCGCACCGTCGTCGACGGCGAGACTCACCTGCACCCGGTAGGCACCCGCCCGCGCTTCCCGAGTATCGCTCGGGCACTCGGCCGCGCTCCGGCGCCCGCTCCAGGTGATCGTGCGCTCCTCGACGGCCCCGGTGGCGAGCAGGATCCGCTGCTCCTCCCGGCCCGCCGGGCACTGCGCTGTGGTCCAGACGGTGTCATCGCCGGAGGTGACCGCCAGCTCCAGGCTCGCGTTGCCCACGTCCAGCAGGCACGGCACCTGCCCGGTGTTCGTGATCGTGACCGGCACCTCCACCTGGGAACCAGCGGCCACGGTACCTCCGGCCGACCCGAGCTCGAGCGAGACCGCTTCGGACTGGCAGCCGACCGGGTTGGCGAGAGCCTCTTCGTCCGGACCCGTGGAATCCTCTGTGGGCTCAGAGGTCGGTTCGGCGCTCGACGGGCCGAAGCGCTCCAGCAGCAGCGGCACGCCCTGCACAGCACCGAACGCCACCCCGGCCACCAGGAGCAGGGCGAGCACACCGACCACAGCGCGCCGCCGCCGGAACGTGGCGGCGCGCTCCTTCGCCGCCTGGCCGCGGGTGCTGCGGGCCGGCGCTCCCCGGGCCGGCGTGCCCCGGGACGCAGGATCACCGGTGGCGCGCTGCCGGGTGGTGCCGGACTTGCCGGCCGGGTTCCGCACCTGCGTGGCGGCGCCGCGCCGCTTCGACCCGGAGCCGGCCCGCGCCGCCGGTGCAGACGGCTTCCCGCTGTTCCCCCGCTTCGCCGGGGCCGGCTTCCCGGTGTTCCCCCGCTTCGCCGCAGGACGCTTCGCCGAGGCCGCCCGGTTGGCGGAACTGCTCCCGGTCGCGCCACGCCGCCCATCACGACCGGAGCCGCCGGTTCGGCGTTCGGGAGGACGGGGCTGTTTCGACACGACCTGAAGGTAACCCGCCGGCCGTGGCTCAGCCGCGCATACGCGCCGGGACCCGGCAAGGCCACCCGGTCAGGTGCACGCGCTCACCGCCGGGGCTTGCGCGCGGCCTTGGCCACCTTCTGCCGGCGCACCCGCTCCTCTTCGGCCTGCACCTCCCGATGCACCTGGCGTTCCTGCTCCAACCAGGCCGGGAGTTCTGCCCGGAGGGCATCGATCTCCGCAGTGGTGAGCGCTTCGTCGGCACCCGAGCGGATCAGCCCCGCGATCGAGACCGCGAGCCGACCTGCCACCACCGGTCGGGGGTGCGGACCCTCGCGCCGCAGTGTCTGTAGCCACTCCGGCGGGTGCCGCTCGAGCTCCGCCAGCTCCGCACGCGTCAACCACGCGGACTGGAACTCCTCCGGTGCCGCGGGCAGGTAGATGCCCAGCTTCTTCGCCGCCGTGATCGGCTTCATCCGCTGGTCGCCGCTGGCACTCATCGGTACTCCTTGGTCCCGTGACGCTGCCGTGCGGGAGCCGGGCGCCCCGCACCTCTCGACAGACCCTCTGGCCGCACCGGCCACAGACTCCTCACGCTCATCTGTGCAGTATGCCCCGCCGATACCCTGTATGAATGCCAGTTGCCCCGTTTCGGCTCGGATACGTGCCCGGCGTCACTCCCGCCAAGTGGGTGCGGACCTGGTCCGAACGCCACCGGCTCCGGCTGGAGCTGGTGGCGCTGACCTCCCCGACCGCAGCAGCGGCACTGGCTGAACGCCGAGTCGATGCCGCACTGCTGCGCCCACCGGTGGACCCGGAGACCGTCAGCGCCATCCCCCTCTACACCGAAGTCACCGTGGTGGTCGCCGCCAGGGACCACCCGCTGGCAGCCCTGGAGGCCGACGAGCAGGCCACGGCCGCCGATCTGGCCGGTGAGGTGCTGCTGCACCCGCTGGACGACGTCTACCCCGGCACCGGCCATCTCCCCGCCACGGTGCTGGACCACCGGCCGGACACCACCGCGGAGGCGATCGAGCTCGCCGCCGCTGGCACCGGGCTCCTGATCGTGCCGATGTCCCTGGCGCGGCTGCACCACCGCCGCGACCTGGTGCACCGCACGTTGGCCGGCGCCCCTGGGGCACCGGTGCTGCTCGCCTGGCTCACCGAGCACACCACCGAGGCTGTGGAGGACTTCATCGGCATCGTCCGCGGGCGCACGGTCAATTCCACCCGCGGGCGCCGGCTCGATGCGCAGCGCGACCCACCGGAGCAGAGCGACCCGCCGGCACAGACCGGGACACGCTCACGGTCTGCCGCCCGGCGGGGCGGCCCCGCTGCCCGGAGCAGCCGTGGCCAGGGCGAGTCGACCACCGCAGGGGGGCGCCGCCGTCGGCCATCCTCAGCACGAGGGAAACGGCCCGGGCCACGCCGCAAGGGCCGCCGATGACCAGCCCGGCACCGGTGGACCAGGCGGCGCTGCGCCGCGAGGTCCTGCGCTGGTACCGCGACCACGCTCGCGACCTGCCCTGGCGCCGGGCGGGAGCGAGCCCATGGGGCGTGCTGGTCAGTGAGGTGATGCTGCAGCAGACCCCAGTGGTGCGGGTGGAGCCCCGGTGGCGGGAGTGGATGACCCGCTGGCCCACCCCGGCGCACCTGGCGGCCGCGCCGACCGCCGAGGTACTGAAGGCCTGGGACCGGTTGGGGTACCCCCGCCGCGCCCTGCGGCTGCGCGAGGCCGCCCGGGCGATCACCACTGAGCACGGCGGCACGGTACCGGCCGACGAGCAGACGCTGCGCAGCCTGCCCGGGATCGGCGACTACACCGCCGCTGCCGTCGCTGCGTTCGCCTACCGGCGCCGCGCCGTGGTGCTGGACACCAATGTGCGCCGCGTGCTCGCCCGGGCGGTCGGTGGCCAGGCCCTGCCGCCGCCCTCGCCCCGGCGGTCCGAACGTGAGCTGGCCGAGGCGCTGCTCCCCGCCGACGGCGCAGCCTCCGCGCGCTGGAACGTCGCCGTGATGGAGCTGGGCGCCCTGGTCTGTACCGCCCGCAGCCCCCGGTGCGAGCAGTGCCCGATCGCCCGCCGGTGCACCTGGGTGGCAGCCGGACGCCCCGCGGATGCGCACGCTGCTCGACGGCGCACCCAGGCCTGGCACGGGACCGATCGGCAGGCCCGGGGCCGGGTGATGGCCGCACTACGCCAGCAGGACCAGCTGTCCGCGGCCGAGGTGGTGGACCTGTGGCCCGACACCGAGCAACGCAGCCGGATCCTGGCCGGCCTGGTCACGGACGGGCTGGTCGAGGCGGAACGGGACGCCGACGGCGTACCCCTCGCCTACCGGCTACCCACCGCGGACTCGCACTAGCCCGTCGGGCAGCATCCGCGCCCATCGCGGCTCCGGTGCGGACCTCGTGCCCGGCCGGTCGGGTCCACGCATCCCCGCCGCCGGACCGGCCCTGTCCACGTGCCCCCCTCCGCCTCGTCCGCCGAGCTGCCATGTTTGCGGTCCGTCGCGCAGATCGATACGCTTCTGCATGTTCATTCACGGGTGCGTGAATAATCTTCACGCATCCGGAGCGCTCACACTCTCGGGGAGAACACCGTGTCGGATCACAGGCAAAGCAGACTGGACCACCACGCAGAGACCGGACTCTCACGCCGGCGGATGCTCGCGGCCAGCGTTGCAGCAGGGCTGGGCACCGCCGTCGCGGCAGCTCCGGCCGCAGCCGGAACTCGCGATGCGACCGCGTCCGCCGGCGCCGGCGTCCGCAGTGGCGGCGGAGACATCGCACGTCTGGACGGACCGTGGCAGAACGGACGGCTGCAGGTCTCCGAGAACGGGCGCTTCCTGCAGCACGAGAACGGCACCCCGTTCTTCTGGACTGCCGATACCGCCTGGTTGCTGCACAAGCTCTCCCGTGAGGAGGTCCGGCAGTACTTCGACGACCGGCGGGAGAAGCAGTTCAACGTCGTGCTCCTGCAGGTCATCCCGGCGAACCTGGCGTACGCGGACTACTACGGCAACACCCCGTTCGTGCGCGACAACATCCGCCGGCCCAATCCCGAGTACTGGGACCATGTGACGCACATGGTGGAAGAAGCCGGACGTGCGGGTATCTACATGGCGATGAACGCCGTCTGGCGCAACATCGTCAAGGACGGACTGATGAACGCCCGAGACGCGGCCTGGTACGGCCGCTGGCTCGCCCGCCGGTACCGGGACTATCCGAACATCGTCTGGCTCATCGGCGGCGACTCGGTCGGCCACCAGCAGATGGACGTGTGGCTACGTCTCGCCGAAACGATCCGGGCCGAAGACCCGGACCACCTGATGACCTACCACCCGAACGGCCGCTTCTCCTCCTCGACCTGGTTCCACAACGAGCCCTGGCTGGACTTCAACATGTTCCAGTCCGGGCACCGCAACTACGCCCAGACCTACGAGGGCGTGTCCCCCACCTACGACAGCATCGACGTGCCGACGTACTGGAAGGCCGAGGACAACTGGATGTACGCCCACGAGGACTACTCCCGCTATCCGGCCAAACCGACCATGGACGGCGAACCGAGCTACGAGCGGGTGCACCAGGGCCTGCACGACTTCTCGACGCCGTTCTGGGACGACGCCGACACCCGCCGGTACGCCTACTGGTCGGTCTTCGGCGGGTCCTGCGGCCACACCTACGGCAACGGAGGCGTGATGCCGATGCACGTGGAGTCGGACGGTCCGGTGAACGGGTACGACGTCGAGAAGTACTGGTACGAGGCGATCCACGATCCCGGCGCCGGGCAGATGCGACACCTGCAGAACCTCATGCTGTCCCGTCCCTACTTCCAGCGGATCCCCGGTCCGACGTTGGTCGAGGGAGACCCGGGATACCGGCACGACCGGGTGGTGGCGACCTACGGGGAGCAGTACGCGTTCGCCTACATCCACACCGGTCGCTCGTTCTCGCTGCACCTGGGCGAGCTCTCCGGCGATCGGGTCCTCGGCTGGTGGTACGACCCGAGAACCGGCAGCAGCACCCGGATCGGCGAGTTCGACAACACCGGCGTGCAGACCTTCGACCCGCCCAGCGACGACGACTGGGTCCTGGTCCTGGACGACGCGTCCCAGGAGTTCGGCGCACCGGGTGAACCGATGCAGCACTCCTGAGCAGCGAACCTGGCCGGGCCGGTCGCGGAGGTCGTCGCCACCCCACGGCCTCGACCGCGAGCGCGTGCTTGCGTGCGCGCTCGCGGTCGAGAACACTGAACGCCGTCGCACCCGCCCGCTCAGACCGTTCCACCCCCCCCCTACCGCTGACGTCCTGACCGGGCACCAGGAGCAGCCCGCCGACAACTGCGGGCGATCGGTGCGCCGGTGGAGCAGGAGGTTTCGTGAACAGGGACGAGGACGCAGCGCTGGAGGATGTCGCCATCGCCCGCGCATTGCGCGGGCACACCCGCACCCTGCTGCTGATGTGCGCTGCGTGCGCCGTGCTGGCCCTGCTCGGCGCCGGAGCCCTGAGCATGGCCGGGCAGTACCGCTCCGATGTGCGGATCGTGGCCGGGCTGTCCCTGCTCGCCGGCGCCCAGCTGCTCGCGATCACCGCCGCCGCGATCGCCGGCATGGGCTGGCTGACGATCGTGCGTGGGGTGGGCGAACCAGGCAGCCGGAGCAGCCAGGACGCCGCCCGCCGCGAGCTCCCGCAACGAGAGGTCGCCCGCACCGCCCGGCGGCTGGCCGTGCTGCTGCGCCTGGTCATCGCACTGGCGGTCGTGGGCGTGACCGTCTGGGCGATCGTGGACATCGCTGCCGTGATCGGGGCCGCGGTCGGCGCCGTGCTGCTGCTGCAGCTCGCAGTGGTGCTCGCGATCGTGCGGGTGAACGTCCTGCTCCGGCCCCGCCTGCCCTGAGGCCGGCAGGCCGGCCAGAGCTCAGTCCAGACGGCGCAGCATCCGCGTGTTGCCCAACGTGTTCGGTTTCACCCGAGCCAGGTCGAGGAACTCGGCGATCCCATCGTCCCGGGAGAGCAACAGCTCCAGGTAGACCTCGCGGTCCACCACGTCACCCTCGATCGGTGTGAATCCGTGACCGGTGAAGAAGTCGACCTCGAAGGTCAGGCAGAACACCTGGGTCAGCCCGTAGGCACGGGCACGGTCGAGCAGCGCCTCGAGCAGCTCGTGCCCCACTCCGGTACCCCGCCGATCCGGCCGGACGGCGAGCGTGCGCACCTCCCCGAGGTCTTCCCACATCACGTGCAGGGCACCGCACCCGATCACCTCACCGGTCACCGGCTCCTCGGCCACCAGGAACTCCGGGACGGACTCGAAGTAGCCGACCAGGTCCTTGGCCAGCAGGATGCGGTCCTCGGCGTAGGGGTCGACGATCGTGCGGATCGTGCGCGCGTCTACGGGCAGTGCGGGCCGGATCACCGGCCGGGGCGGATCGGCAGCAGTCACCTGCTCAGCCTGCCACGGTCTCCGGGTTCAGACGTTCCAACAGCAGCCGCGCCGTGGTCTCGTCGGTGACCAGGTCCGTGGCCACCCGGGCCCGCAACGCGCCGAGCAGGGCAGGGACCTTCGCCGCTCCCACGCCCACGCAGACGCGCCGACCCAGCGTGCGCAGCTCGTGCGGCGTGGGGCCGGTCGCCCGGGTGTTGATGGCGATGTCCCGGTAGGTGCCGTCCTCCCGCAGGAAGACCGTGCACACGTCCCCGACCACCCGGTCCGCGGCCAGCTCATTCATCTCCGCATCATCGAGATACCCCGCGTTGTACACGTGCGAGGGCACATCGGCGGCGAGTGCGCCGACCCCGAACAGCGCGAGGTCCACCCGCCGCTGCACCGCCAGCACCCTGCGGATGCTGCGTTCGCGCCACATCGCCTCCTTGGTCGCGGCGAAGTCGAAGAACGCGGGAACCGGGAACAGGTACGGCGTGGAGTCGAACACGGTGGCGATGGTGGAGACCAGATCGCCGGCGTAGGTCACGCCACCGGCATAGGTGTTCGCGGCGCCGTTCAGCTGCACCACGATGCTGCCCCGGGCAGGGCTTGGGCTCAGGTGCCGGGTGATCGCGGTCACCGTGGTCCCCCACGCCACGCCGATCACCATGTCCGGGCGCACCCACTCGGTGACCAGACCCGCCGCCACCATCGCCACCTGCTCCAGCCGCTGCAGCTCGCTGGCACGTTCGCGCACCGGCACCACGTGCGCCTGGATACCGAAGGTCGCGGCCAGCCGGTGCCCGAGGTCTGCGCCGGTCCCGCTGGGGCGCCGCAGCGAGATGCGCACGAGGCCCTCGTCCCGGGCCGCCTTGATCAGGCGGGACACCGTGGACCGGGATACCCCGAGCGTCCCGGCGATGACCTCCATCGTCTGGTCCTGGAGGTAGTACATCGTCGCAGCCCGGTACGCCTCGTCCTCACGCACTCGTTCATCCTTTCCGCGCCCGCCATGCACGTTCGTGCACGATGGTTGCGCACTCGTGCGCCGGGGGCAACTATGACCATCAGGCGACCGTGCAACCACACCGACGTGCCGGAGCGGGGTTCGCTACCGAGGGCGTCGGGAGGAAGCGACGGGTCGTGAGGAAGCGTCCAGCAACTCCGCCGCCGCGGAGCCCTAGGAAAGGAACGCCATGCCTGACTACGTACTCGCCATCGACCAGGGCACCACGAGCTCCCGGGCGATCATCTTCAACCACTCCGGCCAGATCGTGGAGAGCGGCCAGATCGAGCACGAGCAGATCTTCCCCAGGGCCGGCTGGGTGGAGCACGACCCGTTGGAGATCTGGCGGAACACCCGCGAGGTCGTGGGCCTGGCGCTCGCCCGCGCGAGCCTGAGCAAGTCCGACATCGCCGCCGTGGGCATCACCAATCAGCGGGAGACCACGGTGGTGTGGGACAAGGACACCGGCGAACCGGTCTACAACGCGATCGTCTGGCAGGACACCCGGACCCAGAAGATCGTCGACGAGCTGGGCGGAGAGCAGGGCGCGGACAAGTACAAGGCCACCGTCGGGCTGCCGCTGGCCACCTACTTCTCCGGTCCGAAGATCCGCTGGATCTTGGAGAACGTCGAAGGTGCGCGCGCCAAGGCCGAGGCCGGGGACCTGCTGTTCGGCAACACCGACGCCTGGGTGCTGTGGAACATGACCGGGGGAACCAACGGCGGTGTGCACGTGACCGACGTGACGAACGCCTCCCGCACCATGCTGATGGACCTGAAGTCGCTGCAGTGGGACCCGGACATCGCCGCGGACATGGGCATCCCGATGTCGATGCTGCCGGAGATCCGCTCCTCCTCCGAGGTCTACGGCAAGGGCCGCGAGGGCGGGATGGTCCCGGGTGTGCCGATCGCCGGGATCCTCGGCGACCAGCAGGCCGCCACCTTCGGTCAGGCCTGTTTCGAGGTCGGGATGGCCAAGAACACCTACGGCACCGGCAACTTCATGCTGATCAACACCGGTGAGGAGGCGATCCCGTCCGAGAACGGGCTGCTCACCACCCTCGCCTACAAGCTCGGCGACCAGAAGCCGATCTACGCCCTGGAGGGCTCGATCGCGGTGACCGGGTCGCTGGTGCAGTGGCTGCGCGACAACCTGGGCCTGATCAGCGACGCTCCGCAGATCGAGGCGCTGGCCAAGACGGTGGAGGACAACGGGGGCGCCTACTTCGTGCCGGCGTTCTCCGGCCTGTTCGCCCCGTACTGGCGATCGGACGCCCGCGGCGCTCTGGTCGGCCTGACCCGGTTCGTCAACAAGGGGCACATCGCGCGCGCCACCCTGGAGGCGACTGCCTTCCAGACTCGTGAAGTGGTGGATGCGATGAACGCCGACTCCGGGGTCGACCTCACCGAGCTGAAGGTGGATGGCGGGATGGTCGCCAACGAGCTGCTGATGCAGTTCCAGGCGGACATCCTCGGCGTGGATGTGATCCGCCCGCAGGTCGCCGAGACCACCGCGCTCGGTGCCGCCTACGCCGCGGGCATCGCCGTCGGCTTCTGGTCCGGGGAGCAGGATGTGATCGACAACTGGGCCGAGGACAAGCGCTGGACGCCGCAGCTGGACGCCGAGGAGCGCGAACGCCTGCACCGGAACTGGAAGAAGGCCGTGACCAAGACCTTCGACTGGGTGGATGAGGACACGCCGGACTGAGCGGGACGCCCGACCCGCACCCGAGCTGAGCGCCGCGCGCACAACCATCCGCACCACCGCCGCCCGCACAACCGCCCGACGGAGGCAACTTCCCGCCTCGGAGTGAGGTTCGACCCCGCGTCAACCCACCTCCAGGTCTGGAAGTTGCCTCCGTTGCGGCGGGAGCGCCGAGTGGCCGGTTGCCATTGCCGGCGCGGCGGGCCAGGCTGCGGGGATGCACAACGACACCGGCGGAATCGGCGTGATCGGCCTGGGCAGGATGGGCGCCGAGATGGCGCGACACATCGCCGCCGAGCAAGGGGCCGGGGGTGTGCTGGTGCACTCCCGGCGGCGGGAGAGCGCCGCGAGCGCGGAGGCCGCCGGTGCCCGATGGGCGGCGACCCCCGCCGAGGTCGGCGCGGGCTGTGCCGTGGTCCTCACCGTGCTGCCCGACCTGCCCGAGCTGGAACAGGTGCTCTTCGGTCCCGAGGGCCTGCTCGCGGGCCTGCACACGCCCACGGTGCTGGTGATCTGCTCTACCTCCTCCCCGGCGGGGGTGCGCCACCTGGCCAACGAGCTGCACACCCACACCGACGGGCTGCTGCACTGCGTGGATGCACCCCTGAGCGGCGGTCGGGAGGGAGCGGCCGCAGCCACACTGTCGATCTTTGCCGGCGGGGACGGGGCGGACGTCGCCCGCGCCACGCCTGCACTCGCCGCGTGCGGGCGGGTGGTGCACCTGGGCCCGCTGGGCGCCGGTCAGGTGGCGAAGGCGTGCAACCAGCTGATCGTCGCTGCCACCACGGTGGCGCTCGCCGAGAGTGCGGTACTGGCGCAGCGGTCGGGACTGGACCTGGCCGCGATGTTCGACATCCTCGGCGGCGGCTATGCGGGCAGCCGGCTGCTGGAGGTCAAGGCGGACAAGCTCACCCGCTTCGACCACAGTCCGGACAGTCCCGCCCGGTTGATGATCAAGGATCTGCAGTTCGTCCTGGACGAGGCGGAGGCGACCGAGACCCCCGACGAGCACGTCCGCCTGCTACAGGAGCTCTACCGGCAGGTGGTCGACGCCGGGATGGGTGACCTGGACTCGACCGCTGTTCAGCGATACCTGACCGAACGCTGAGCCGGGTCAGCCGCCGATGCTCGGGCGGGAGCCACCGGCACCTCCGACCGCCGAGCCCATGCCGCCCGATGCCCGATGCCCGCTGCCCGTGCCGCACTTCGCCCGCCAGGTACGTGCCACACTAAGCCCGCTGGGGCGATACCGCGGAGCACTCCTGACCGTGCTACGTATCGCTTGAATGGATTCAACGCAGGAGGAGGGGCGGGAAACGGTTTCTAGCTGGCCGACCGCTCGAGGGCACTGCTCAGTTGACATCGCTGTCAACGAGTCACTAGTTTATTAGAAATCGGTTTCTCGCCATTGCTCGCCGACTATGAACAGGAAGCCCATGTCTGATCGTCCTGCCCGCCGCTACGCCTTGATCGGAACCGGCGGGCGGTCGCGGATGTACATCGACGCGCTCACCTCCAGCCATGCCGACCTCGGCGAGATCGTCGCCTTCCTGGACCCGAACGAGGCGCGGATGGCCTACTACGACCGCTACCTCGCCGAGCGGGACCGCACCGCACCGCCGCACTTCGGGCCGGAGTCCTTCGAGCAGATGCTCAGCTCCACCCGCCCGGACGTGCTGATCGTCACCAGCAAGGACTCCACCCACGCCGATCACATCGTGGCCGGCCTGGACCACGGACTCGACGTGATCACCGAGAAGCCGATGACCATCGACGTGCCCAGCCTGGAACGGATCGTCCGCGCCGCGCAGGCCTCCACCGGCACCCTGACCGTCACCTTCAACTACCGGTACTCCCCGCGGAACTCGGAGGTTCGCCGGCTGATCGCCGAGGGCGCGATCGGCACGGTCACCTCGGTCCATTTCGAGTGGTGCCTGGACACGGTGCACGGCGCCGACTACTTCCGCCGCTGGCACCGGGAGAAGGACAGCTCCGGCGGCCTCGCCGTGCACAAGTCCACCCACCACTTCGATCTGGTGAACTGGTGGCTGGACGATGTCCCGGCCACGGTGTTCGCTCTCGGCGGGCTGCGCTTCTACGGGGCGGAGAACGCCACCGCCCGCGGCCTGCCGCCGCGCCCGGCGCTGGGCCGGGACCTCGTCGCCGCCGGGGACCCGTTCGCCCTGGACCTGGCCGCCGATCCGCAGCTGAAGGGACTGTTCCTGGACGCCGAGCACGTGGACGGCTACCACCGGGACCAGGACGTCTTCGGCTCGGGTATCACGATCGAGGACAACCTCTCGGTCACCGTGGGCTACCAGGGCGGGGCCGCGATGTCCTACTCGCTGAACGCGCACTCCCCCTGGGAGGGCTACCGGGTGGCGTTCAACGGCACCGAGGGCCGGTTGGAGCTGGACGTGGTCGAACGCGGAGCGGTCAGTAGCGAACGCACCACCAGCGGCCTGGGCGCCGGCGGCAAGGACCGGCCCGTGCTCGACCCCAGCGCCACCGAGGCCGAGCGCACCGGGCAACAGCTGCGACCGCACGGTTCCCGGCTGATCCTGCAGCGGTTGTGGTCCCAGCCGGAGGAGGTGGAGATCCCCGAGGGTGCCGGCTCGCACGGCGGTGGGGACGTGATGCTCCTCGATGACGTCTTCCGTGGCCCCGCTCCGGACCCGCTGGGCCGCCAGGCCGGCTACCGCGACGGCGTCCGGTCGGTGTTGATCGGCGCCGCCGTCAACGATTCGCTCGCCTCCGCCCGCGCGGTACACCTGGCCGACTACGGCGATCTGCTGCACGCCGCGGTGCTCGAGGCTGAGCCCACCGATTCACCAGCCGGCACCGGCAGGTGAGCAGCAGCCCACCCGAAAGACCATGCGATGGCGCACCTTCCTCCCCCAATCCGCACCCCCCGCCCAGGCCGGTACCGCAACCCGGTGCTGGACGAAGACTGGCCCGACCCGGATGTGATCGCCTTCGGCGACGAGTACCTGATGGTCGCCTCCAGCTTCAACCGGGCCCCGGGGCTGCCGGTGCTCCGCTCAGCGGACCTGGTGGCCTGGCAGATCGCCGGCCACGCGCTGGCGGCGGTGCCACCCGCTGATCACTTCGCCCTGCCCCGGCACGGTGGCGGCGTGTGGGCCCCCTCGATCCGCGCCCGCGACGGTGTGCTGTACATCGTCTGGCCCGACCCGGACCACGGCCTGTACGTCTCCACCGCCACGGACCCGGCCGGTCCGTGGACGCCGCCGCACCTGCTGCTGGCCGGGCAGGGGCTGATCGACCCGTGCCCGCTGTGGGACACCGACGGCCGCACCTACCTGGTGCACGGCTGGGCGGGGAGCCGGTCCGGGATGAAGAACCTGCTCACCGCCTACGAGGTCAGCCCGGACCTGCGGTCGGTCATCGCGCCAGGGCGCACGATCATCGACGGCGCAGCGTTACCGGGCTATCGCACGCTCGAGGGGCCCAAGTGGTACCGGCGGGACGGTTGGTACTGGATCTTCGCTCCGGCGGGAGGTGTGGCGACCGGATGGCAGGCCGCGTTCCGGTCCCGCTCGGTGTACGGGCCGTACGAAGGTCGCACCGTGCTCACCCAGGGTGACTCCCCGGTGAACGGCCCGCACCAGGGCGCCTGGGTCACCGACCCCGGCGGGGCCGACTGGTTCGTGCACTTCCAGGATCGCGGCGCCTACGGCCGGGTCACCCACCTGCAACCGATGCACTGGGACGGCGAGGGCTGGCCGGTCCTGGGCGAGGGCGGAGAACCGGTGCTGGAGCACGCCGCCCCGGTGACCAGCACCCGCCAGGAGATGCGCGCCGTCGACGGCAGTGACGACTTCACCGGGCCGCTGAACCCGAAGTGGCACTGGCAGGCCAACCCCGATCCGGACTGGTACGCCCGCACCGACCGGCAGCTGGTGCTGGCTGCGGTGGGGAACGACCTGGGTGATCTGCGCCAGCTGCCGCAGGTGCTCAGCCAGCAGCTCCCCGGTCTGGCGTGCACCTACCGGACCAGCCTGACCCTCGATGCGGGCGCCGGCCCGGCCCGCGCCGGGCTGGTGCTGCTCGGCCAGGAGTACGTCTGGATCGGGGTGGAGGCCGGCGACGGCGGGACTCACCTGGTCTGCCGACGTTCCGGTCGGGACGACAGCGCCGATCAGCGCCGGGTGGAGGTGACGCTCATCACCCGGCCGGTGCCGGCCGGTGCCACCGTGCAGCTCCGGCTGGAGAGTGACGGCGCCGGTCGCGTGCGGCTGGCCTGGGCCACCGGCGCTGAGGACTGGCACGTGGTGCCGCAGGACTTCACCCCGGTCGCCGGTCACTGGATCGGCGCCGAGGTGGGTCTGTTCGCCGCGGCACCACCCGGCACCGGGAACGGCCCGCCCGCGCGGTACGGTGCCTTCGAGATGACCAGCACCGAGTCGGTCAGGGTGGAGGGATGATGAGCACCACCGGCGTGGCCACCATCGCCGAGGTGGCGCATGCGGCCGGGGTCTCCCGCGCCACCGTCTCCCGGGTGATGAACGGGCGCTCCACCGTGGACCCGGAGATGGCTGCCCGGGTACGCAAGGCCGCCCGGGAGCTGAACTACTCCCCCAGCACTGTCGCCCGCAGCCTGTCCCTGGGCCGCACCCAGACCGTGGCGCTGCTCGTCCCGGACCTGGGCAACCCGATGTTCCAGCAGGTGCTGCGCGGGGCGAACCAGGCCGCCACCCGCGCCGGCTACCGCATCCTGGTGGCGGACAGCATCGAGGAACCCGA
This sequence comes from Candidatus Ruania gallistercoris, assembly GCA_019116305.1. Lineage (GTDB taxonomy): Bacteria > Actinomycetota > Actinomycetes > Actinomycetales > Beutenbergiaceae > Ruania > Ruania gallistercoris. The sequence continues at coordinate 15,525 of DXBY01000164.1, forward strand.
ACGCGAGGCCGAGCTGGCCATCGAGGCCCGCCGGCGGTGCGATGCATTGATCCTGTGCTCCCCGCGGATGCCGGAAGCACAGCTGAGCGAGGTGCTGACCGCTACCTCCCCGGTGGTGCTGGTCAACCGGGAGCCGCACGGCAACGATGTGCCCGCACTGGCGGTGGACTATGCCGGCGGCATCCGCACTCTCGCCGAGCACCTGATCGGTCTGGGCCACCAGCGGTTCATCTACCTGGCCGGACCGGAGACGTCCGCCTCGAACACTGCCAGGCTGGAGGGGCTGGCCCTGCTGCAGGCGGCCCACCCGGAGATCAGCATCCAGCACAGTCCCTGTGGCTCGATGATCGAGGACGGGTACGCCGCCTTGGAGGCGGTGCTGAACTCCCAGGCGACGGCGGTCCTCGCCTTCAACGACCTGGTCGCCTTCGGGCTGCTCGGCAAGCTGAACGAGACCGGGGTGGGCGTCCCGCGCGGGATCTCGGTGGCCGGGTTCGACGACATCGCCTTCGCCAAGTACGCCACCCCGTCCCTGACCACGATGTCGGTACCGCAGATGGACCTGGGCCGCCATGCCTGGGAGCAACTGCACCAGCTGCTGGTCGGTGAGGCGGAGAGCACGTCGCTGTTCTTCCGGCCGCGACTGATCGAACGGGTCAGCACCGGCCCGGCCCCGGTGCTGCCGACCACGGCACCGGCCGCACCCGAGCGCGGCAGCCTGCCGCTGTGGTCCCGCGACGACGATGCCGGTGTGCTCCGCGCCGGCGGGTCCGCACTCGCCCGCTACGAGCGCCACCCGGCGATGCCGGACGTGCACGCACCGCGGCCGTACCTGCACCCGGTGCACACCTGGAACGGCGCCCCGCTCACCGAGATCTCACCGCTGGACCACCGGCACCAGTACGGGGTCTCGTTCGCCGTGGCGCAGGTGAACGGCTCCTCGTTCTGGGGTGGACGCACCTACGTGCGCGATGCCGGACCCACCCTGCTGCAGATCCACGGCACCCAGGTCAGCCACGACATGACCCTGGTGGGCCCCGCCCTGACCGAACAGCTCACCTGGTACGGGCACGACGGCGCCGAGCTGCTCACCGAACGGCGCCGTCTGGTCGCCCGGACACTGCCCGACCAGAACGGCTGGGAGCTGACCTGGCAGTCCTTGCTGCACGCCGGCACCGGAGAGGTGACGATCGACTCCCCGGCCACCCAGGGCCGGACCGGCGCCGGTTACGGCGGGATCTTCTGGCGCTTCCCGGATGACGGTGAAGCAGCGATCACCTGCGCTGACGGCACCGGCGAGGAGGTCGCCAACGGCTCCACCTCACCGTGGCTGCTGCTCTCCCGGGCCGGTGAGCGGCCGTGGACGGCGCTGCTGCTGCAGGAGGGTGAGGTGCGCCCGTGGTTCGTGCGCTCCACCGACTATCTCGGCGCCGGGCCGGCGCTGGCCTGGTCGCAGTCACTGCACATCCCGGCCGGGGACACTCTGGAGGTGGGGCTGCGGGCGGTGCTGCTCGACGGCGTCGTGGCAGCGGATCAGATCGCGGATCTGATCGAGTCGACCACCGAGTAGGCTGAGCGCCCGATGACGGCTGTGCTGACCGCGCTGGGCACGATGACGCTCATCGCAGTGGCCGGCTGGCTGTTGGCGACCACGAGGGTGCTCGGCCCGGAGGCGCCCAAGGTGCTCGCCCGGGTGGTGTTCACCCTGTCCACGCCCAGCCTGCTGGTCACCACGATCGGCTCCGCCCACCTGGACCTGCTGCTCACCCCGGCGGCGGTGAGCACCTGGGTGAGCACGCTGGTGGTGGCGGGGATCGCGATCGCGGTGTTCGCACTGCTGCGCGCCGACCGGCCCACTGCCACCATCGGCACCCTCTCGGCCAGCTACCTGAACGCGGGCAACCTGGGCATCCCGGTGGCGGTGTACGTGCTCGGCGATGCGCTCGCGGTGGTGCCCACCATGCTGCTGCAGCTGCTGTTGCTCGCCCCGGTGGCCTTCGCCGTGGGGGACGCCCGCCCCGGGCGCCGGCGGGGTGACGCGGTGCTGCGCGCGCTGCGCAGCCCGCTGACCATCGCCGCACTGCTCGGCCTGCTGCTCGCCCTGACCGGATGGCAGCTGCCGGTGGTGCTCGACCAGCCGCTGCACGCCCTGGCCGCCACCGCCGCGCCGTTGGCCCTGCTCACCCTGGGGATGTCGCTGGTGCGCTCCGCCCCGGCCCCGGGGATGCCGCGACCGTCGGTGGACCGCCGACACTGGTACGGCGTACTGACCGCCACTGTGCTGCGTACGCTGGTGCACCCGGCCCTGGCCTATCTGGTGGCAGAACTGCTGGGCGTGCCAGCAGAGGCGAGGTTCGCCGTCGTGCTGATGGCTGCGCTCCCGACTGCCCAGAACGTGCTGGTCTATGCGATGCAGTTCGACGCCGGCCAACGCCTGGCCCGGGACACCCAGGTGATCACCACGTTCGCCTCCCTGCCGCTGATGGTGGCCGTCGTGGCGCTGCTGCACTGACTCAGCCCTTCACCGAGCCGATCAGCGCACCCTTGACGAAGTAGCGCTGGATGAACGGGTAGACGATCAGCATCGGCAGGGTGGCCACCGCGATCACCGCCATCTTCACCGATTGCGCCGGCGGGACCACCTCCACCACGGAGGCGTCCGCGTTCAGTCCGCTGGCCACGATCACGATCTGGCGCAGCAGCACCTGGATCGGCCAGAGTGTGGAGTCGTTGATGAACAGGATCGCCCACATGTAGGTGTTCCAGTACGCGACCGCGTAGAACAGCCCGATCGTGGCGATCGAGGCGACCGAGAGCGGGAGCACGATCCGGAGGAAGACCCCCAGCTCGGAGCAGCCGTCGATCCGGGCGGACTCCTCCAGGCTGTCCGGGATGCCCTGGAAGAAGCTGCGCATGATCACGAAGTTGAACGCGTTCACCGTGAACGGCAGGATCAGCGACCAGATCGAGTCCAGCAGGCCGAGCCCGTTGACCACGATGAACAGCGGGATCATGCCGCCGCTGAACAACATGGTGAAGACCACCAGGAAGTTGATCACCCGGCGCCCGCGCAGGTAGCGCTTGCCCAGCGCATAGGCCATCAGAGAGGTAACCAGCAGGCTGAGGAACGTGCCGACCACGGTGACGAACATCGACACCCCCATCGCCCGGAAGATGGTGGGGGTGGAGAGCACGTACCGGTAGGCGTCCAGGGTGAACTCCCGCGGGATGATCACGAACGCCCGGGTGGCCAGCTCGCCCGGGTTGGCCAGCGAGCTGCCGATCACATGCAGGAACGGCAGCAGGCAGATCAGCGCGAAGCCGGTCAGCACCACACCGTTGACCAGCTGGAACACGCGACGCCCGGCAGTGGGCTTGCGCAGCCGGTCCGGCCGGTAGGTCAACTTCTTCGCAGTGCTGGTTGCGGGGCTGGCAGTCATGAGGAACTCCCGTCCCGGACGGGGCGCGCGGCGAACAGGCCGGCGCCGAGGAAGAAGAAGAACGCGATCGGGTAGGCGATCAGCTGGCTGCCGAGCAGGCACACCACACCGGCGGCGAACAACCACCAACCTGGAGCCTTCCGCCACGGCCGGCTCCGGGTGAGCATCACCGCCACCGCGGCCAGGGCGAGCACCAGCAACAGGGTGAGGGCGAACCAGGCGCTGAGCGTGCGGCCAGCCTCGAACGCCTCCGCCGGAGAGAGCTGGTCCGCCCCGCCGAGCAGCACCGGCCGGACCACCTCCTCGAAGGAGGCCTCGTCCAGCCGGTTCACCACCAGGGCGAAGCCGCCGAGGAACACCAGCGCCAGGCCCGCCCCGAGCCCGGTCAGCCACAGCTCGGCGGTGCGCCGGATCGCCGGAGGTGGGGCGGCCTCGTCCGGATCCGCTCCCCGGTGGTCAGTCATCGCGCGCATCATCACCCCGGACCTCCACCCGGACCGCCTGGCAGTCCTGGCTGCTCACTACCGGCCCACGCGCACCCGCGACCCGCACGGCCGTCACCTCGCTCTGCCGCAGGTGCGCGAGCTGCAGACCGGCCTGGGTCACCGGCTCCAACCCGAGGGCCATATCCGGTGCCGCCGGCCGTGGCTCGGCGGCGAAGGAGACCGCGACGTCGACCACGGTCAGATCCCTCAGCGGTGCCTCGGGCAGACCGGAGAGGTAGCCGGCGCAGGCGTGGGTGTTCCGGGCGCTCAGGTGGGACAGGTGTAGCCGCCGGATCTGTGGGGTGCCGGCGTCGACCGGTCGGGCGGTCCGGTCGCCCACCTGCGGTGCTTTGCCGTCCGGGCCGCAGAAGTAGAACGGGTTCACCGCGATCGGGGTACCGACGCTGTCCATGATCACGTTCGTGACCCGGATGTCCTCCACCGTTCCCCCGCGGCCGCGCCGGGTCTTGATCCGGATACCGCGATCGGTGCCGGCGAAGAGGCAGTTGCTGATCACCACGTTGCGGATCCCGCCGCTCATCTCGCTGCCGAGCACCACAGCGCCGTGACCGTGGACCATCGTGCAGTTGGTGATCGCGATGTTCTCGCACGCCGCGGGCTCCCCGGCACGTTCGGTGCCGGCCTTGATCGCGATGCAGTCGTCCCCGACGTCGATGTGGCAGTCGCTGATCCGCACGTTCCGGCTGGACTCGGGGTTGATGCCGTCGGTGTTCGGCGAGTCGGCCGGGTTGACGATCTGGACGTTGGTGATCGTCACGTTCTCGCAGAGCAGCGGGTGGATCGTCCAGCTGGGGGAATTGCGCAGGGTGATGTCCCGGATGGTCACTCGCTCGCACTCGTGCAGTCCGATCAACGTGGGCCGCGGACGGCTCAGGCCAGCGCCCTGATCACGCGAGCGTTCCCACCACGCGTGACCACCGCCGTCGACCGTGCCGAATCCGGTGATCGACACGTTCCGGGCACCGCGGGCGTACAGGCCAGGGCGATGCACCTCCGCCGGCGCACCCTCCCATCGAGCGGCGATGGGCGGATACAGCTCCGGCTGCGGCACCAGCTGCAGGGTGGCACCAGCCTCCAGGTGCAGCTCGATATCGGAGTACACCTGCAGCGAACCGGTGCGGTGCACCCCGGCGGGGACCACCACGCGGCCGCCGCCAGCCGCGGCTGTCTCGTCGATCGCTTGCTGCAGACCGGCAGTTGCTGGTGCGAGAGCGGAGACCTTTTCGAGAGTGGGCACGAACTGTGAACCTTCCTGGCCCAGCTACGGGCACCGGCCGGAGGATGGCCGGTGCCCGCGGCCGGATCAACCGTTGACGCTGTTGTAGGACTCGGTGAACTCGGCGATCACGTCGTCCAGCCCCTGGCTGCGGGTGGACTCGATCGCCTCCTCGTACCCGGCCATGTCCAGGTCACCGACCATGTACCGGTTGAAGGCGTCCATCACGGTCTGGTCGATCGTGGACCACTGCTGGTCATAGGTCTCCGAGGACAGGGACTGCGCCGGGTTGGTGACCGCGAACTCGGCGTTCTCGGCCATCAGCTCGTCCGCCCGGTTCACATACTCGTTGTCCGAGGTGAAGATGATGACGTTGTCCGCGGGCCGGGAGCTGGCATAGGGCTGGACCTCCTGCTCCCACTCGGTCTGGTTGATCCGGGAGTAGACGCCCTCGCCGTCGACCTCGTAGTGCTCGCCCTCGATACCCTGGGTCATCAGGGTGAACGGCTCCTCGTCCAGCAGGCTGTCGATGAAGCCGAGCACCTCGAGCAGCTCCTCCTCGGTCTCCACGGTCTGGGTGTTGATCGCCAACCAGCCGCCCATCCCGCCGTTGGTGTCGGAGACGATCCGGCGCTCCACGTCGCCATAGGTCATGTCGTTGATCTGGGCCCACTCCATCGGGGTCTCCGGGTCGATGCTCTCCGCGAGCTCGAGATAGCCGCGGGCCTCGAACAGCCCGGTGATCACGATGCCGCCCTCACCGCGGGCGATGGCATCGCGCTGGTTGTCCTTCTGCATGGTGATGAACTCCTGGTTCATCCAGCCGTTCTCGTACACCTCGCGGTACCAAGCCATCGCCTCCTTCCACTCCTCGGTGGTGAAGGCCGGCACCACGTTGCCCTGCTCGTCGAGCTGGAACCGGTCCCCGGCACCGAAGTACCCGGCGATGATCCGGAAGGAGAGGCTGTAGCTCTCCGCCCGCTCGATGAACCCGGTGGTGTCGTCCTGGCCGTTGCCGTCCGGGTCGTCCTCGGTGAAGGCGCGGGCCACCTCGGCAAGCTCGTCCAGGGTGTGCGGAGCCTCCAGGCCGAGGGCATCCAGCCAGTCCTGGCGCACCAGGACGCCGTACCGGGCGATCGGCTTCTGGAACGGGATCCCGTAGAGGTGGCCGTCCAGCCGGGCAACGTCCAGCGTCGCCTGCGGGATCTGGGAGAGGTTGTCGAACTCGGACAGGTACGGTTCCACGTCCCAGAACATCCCCGACGTCAGCGCGTTGCGCACTGTGGTGGAGTCGATCTGGGTGAGCGAGGTGATGTCCGCCAGCGTGCCGGAGGCGAGCGCGGCGTTCACCTTCTCCTCCTTGGATGCATCCGGGACCCACTGCATCTCGAAATCGGTACCGGTGTAGTCCACGAGGGCCTCGTGGATCGGTCCGTTCGGGTCCGGGGTGGTGGGCGTGTGCAGCATCGACATCCAGGTGATCGGGCCGTCGTCACCGCCGCCTCCTCCCTCGGTGCCGCCATCGCTCCCGCAGGCTGTCAGGGCCAGAGCTGCGGCGAGGACGGCTGCGGTGCCGCCGGCCAGTCTCTTGTGAGTGTTCATCGCGGGTTTCCTTTCTCCAGGTGCCGCTCCCAGTGCCCGGCAGGTCCGGGTGTGCGAGATGCGACCAGTGCGTCGTTGCGCTCGGATCGGGTAGGGGTCTGCTGCTGGGGCAGGGTCTCGGTGTGCGCCTCCGCTTCCGCCGCATCGTCCTCGGCCAGGCGGCGGAACACGCTGCGCACGATCAGACCGACCACAGCCATCGGCAGGGCGATACCGACCAGCGGCAGCAACGGCAGGGCGAAGCGGTACATCAGCCAGTACAGGGCGGCCACTGCTGTGGTCCCGATGATCGTCCAGTGCAGCGAGCCCACCCCGAGCAGCAGCGCTGCGGTGAGCGTGGACCGGATCGTGTTCACCTCCAGCGCGGCGAGCACGAAGTACACGTAAGCGGTGATCACCGCCAGCAGCACCAGCGCCAGCAGGTTCGCGACCCGGAGGTACCAGCTCGGCGCACTCAGCACGTTCACCCCGATCACCGCTCCGAGGCCGAGCAGCACCCAGCTGACCAGCACCGGACGCCAGCCCAGCTCGGTGGCATAGCGCCGGAAGGTGGCGGTCACCGGCGGCAGCTCACCGAGGCGGAACCAGCGGTCGACGTATTTGGCGAACGCATAGGTGGCCGGACCGGCACCGACGATGCCGAGGCCTACGACCGTGGTGGCGATCCAGAGCAGGTTCAACCAGAGCAGCCGGTAGAACCCGGACAGCAGGTGGTTCAGCCGAACCAGGCCTTCATAGGACAGCATGCCGAACACCTCCTCCGCCGCAGGCGGGTCAGTAGACGCCTTCTTCGCCGAACTTCTTCGCCATCCGGTTCGCGATGACCACCAGGAGCAGGCCCACCAGCCCCTTGAACATGCCCACTGCGGTGGCATAGCTGAGCTGCCCGTTCTGGATACCCGCGGTGTAGACGTAGGTGTCGAAGATCTCCGCCACCTCCCGGTTCAGCGAGTTCAGCAGCAGGAACATGTGCTCGAAGCCGAGCTCGAGGAAGTCGCCGATGGCGAGGATGAACATCACCACGATCGTGGGCCGGATCGCCGGCAGGGTGATGTGCCAGGTCTGCCGCCAGCGCCCGGCCCCGTCCAGCTCAGCAGCCTCGTACAGGCTCACATCCACCGCGGTGAGCGCCGCCAGGTAGACGATCGTGCCCCAGCCCGCGGACTTCCACACGTTCTGGAAGACATACATCGGACGCAACCACTCGGTATCAGTGAGGAAGGCGATCTCCTCGCCGCCGGCCCCGGCGATCAGGTTGTTCACCGCCCCGCCGTCGGTGGTGAGCAGCACGTAGAACAGGGAGACCACGATCACCCAGGACATGAAGTGCGGCAGGTACACGATCGACTGCAGGGAACGCTTGAACACCCGGGACCGGATCTCGTTCAGCATCAACGCCAGGATGATCGGCACCGGGAAGGAGAACACCAACAGCAGCAGGGACACGATCAACGTGTTCCGCAGCAGCATGAAGAAGGTGTCCTCGGTGAACAGCCGGACGAAGTGGTCGAACCCCACCCACGGGCTCTCTGCCACACCGAGGAAGGGCATGTAGTCCTGGAAGGCGATCACCAGGCCGCCCATCGGCAGGTACTTGAAGAGCAGGAAGTACGCGATCCCGGGAAGTGCCATCAGGTACAGCGTCCTGTGCCGCCAGATGGAGGGCTTGCGGCGCCTGGTCGGCGGCACCGAGGCCTCGTTCGGGGGCGGCGCTGCTCCGCGACGGCGGATGAGCGAAGGTGCGCTCATCGCGCCGTCACTCTCGCCGTTGTCGTCGCCTGCATTGGCGTGTCCTCGCTCTTCGTCGAGCTGGTCTGAACCAGCTACCGGTGGGAACCGGTTTCTCAATGAAAGGAGACTACAACAGAGTCGAGGCAGTTAGCAACGGTCGGAGTCTTTCGACTGAAATGTAGGGATTTTCTCTGGAAGTGGCCAGACCGGCGGCATGATCGGTCAGGGGTGAACCGACACGAGAAACGGGAGACCGGTTACTCGCTAGATCGGGAGCATCGCCATCCACGCGCATGCCAGGTCCTGCCTCAGCAGCACAGCTGACTGTCGCTGCCCTGATGGTGGCCGCGGTGGCCCTGCTGCTGCCCTAAGTCCACGGCCGTGACCATCGGAGGTACCTGCGGCGGTCGGAGGTACCTGCCGCGATCAGAGGCACCAGCGGCGCTTGGAGGTACGCCGCGCCAACCTCAGACCGCCGCCGGTACCTCCGATGACGAGCGCTGCAGGACTACGGCCGGGTCAGCGTCTTGGTCCGGGCGCTGGCGTACCGCTCGGCGAGACCGGTGCTGGGTGCATTCGGCGCGAAGGTCTTCTCCCCCGCCAGCTCCCACTCCGGGGCCTCGTCCTCGCCACTGAGCGCCCACGCGGCCTGGCGACCTGCGCCGTCGGCCACATACTCTCCGGGCGCCGGGACCAGCACCTCGGACCCGAGCACATCCGGGGCGATCTGCTGGACCGCGGCGGAGCGAGCGGCACCGCCGATGAGCAGCAGCCGGCGCGGCTGCACGCCTTGGTCCCGCAGCGCGGTGAGGGCGTCGGCGAGGCCGGAGAGCACCCCTTCGACGGCGGCGCGCGCCAGGTGCGCGGGCGTCAGGTTGGCCCGGCGCACGCCGTGGATCGCGCCCGTGGCATCGGGCAGGTTCGGGGTGCGCTCACCTTCGAAGTAGGGCACCACGGTCAGCCCGTCCGCACCGGCGGGTGCGGACAGCGCCAGCTCAGCAAACGCCTTGTGGTCGACCCCGAGCAGCGTGCCGACCGCGTCGAACACCTGACTGCCGTTCAGGGTGGCCAGCAGCGGCAGGAAGTGCCCGCTCGCATCGGCGAAGGACGCGACAGTGCCGCTGGCATCGGCCGTGGGGGTGTCCGAGACTGCGGAGACCACTCCGGAGGTGCCGATCGAGATGGCCACATCGCCCACGCCCATCCCGAGGCCGAACGCCGCAGCGGCGTTGTCCCCGGCACCGGCACCGAGCACCAGGTCGGGGCTGCCCGGGCGGTGCACTGTGCGTGCCACCGCACCCGGGGCAACCACCCGAGGCACCGCCACCTGCCGGCCGAAGCCGTGTTCGAGCAGGTCGGGCTGGTAACTACCGCTGACAGCGTCGTAGTAGCCGGTCCCGGAGGCGTCCGAGGCGTCGGTGGTGAGCCGGGCCAACCCGTCAGTTCCCGGACCGTCGCCGGCCAGGCGCCAGGTGAGCCAGTCGTGCGGCAGCGCCACCGCAGCCACCCGGGCCGCATTCTCCGGCTCGTGCTCGGCCAGCCAGCGCAGCTTGGTGATGGTGAATGAGGCGACCGGGACCAGACCGACGCGTTCTGCCCAGGCCTGCCGGCCGGCGTCGGCGTCCCCGTCACCGAGCTCGGCGATCAGGTCGGTCGCCGCCCCGGCGCTGCGGGTGTCGTTCCACAGCAGGGCCGGGCGGACCACCGCGCCGTTGGCGTCCAGAGCGACCATGCCGTGCTGCTGCCCGCCCACGCTGACAGCGGCCACATCCTCCAGCCCACCGGCGGCGGCGATCGCCTGCTGCAGTGCCTGCCACCACGCCTCCGGATCCACTTCGGTACCCGGCGGGTGGGGCGCGGACCCGAACCGGCGCAGCGCCCCGGTGGCCGCATCCCGGATCACCACAGTGGCGGACTGGGTGGAGGAGTCGATCCCTGCGACCAGGGCACCGTCGGAGGAGGTCATAGGTCCTGCCTATCCGATCAGGTGCTGGATCGCCAACTGGTTCAGCCGGACGAAACCGTAGTTGCGCTCACCGGCGGCGTCGGCGTCGAAGTCCTCGAAGGCACTGGTGTCGGCGAGCAGATCGGCCACTGTCTCTCCCGGGCTGAGCGTGGGTTCGCCGAGCTCGAGCACCCCGGAATCGGCGAACGCCTGCTGCACGGCCGGGTCCTCGCGGTAGGCCTTGGCCTTGGCAGCGAGCAGCAGGTAGGTCTCCATGTTCGCCTTCGCCGAGTCCCACACCCCCTCGTAGCCTTCAGTGCGGGAGGGCTTGTAGTCGAAGTGCCGCGGGCCGTCGTAGCGGGGGCCGCCGCCGGGGAAGCCGTTCTCTAGCAGGTCCACGGTGAAGAAGGCGGAGAGCAGGTCTCCGTGGCCGAACACCAGGTCCTGGTCGTACTTGATCGAGCGCTGTCCGTTCAGGTCGATGTGGAACAGCTTGCCGGACCAGAGCGCCTGCGCGATCCCGTGGGTGTAGTTCAGACCGGCCATCTGCTCGTGCCCGGTCTCCGGGTTCAGGCCCACGATGTCGCCGTGCTCGAGCTCGGCGATGAAGCCCAGCGCGTGGCCCACAGTGGGCAGCAGGATGTCTCCGCGCGGCTCGTTCGGCTTCGGCTCGAGGGCGATCTTCAGGTCGTAGCCGCGGTCCTTGATGTAGGCGGCGACCGTGTCCACACCCTCGCGGTAGCGGTCGAGGGCAGCGTTGATGTCCTTGACACCGTCGTACTCGCTGCCCTCGCGCCCGCCCCACATCACGAAGGTCGTGGCACCCAGTGAAGCGGCCAGGTCCACGTTCCGGAGCACCTTGCGCAGCGCGAACCGGCGCACCGAGCGGTCGTTGGAGGTGAATCCGCCGTCCTTGAACACCGGATGGTCGAACAGGTTCGTGGTGACCATCTCGATCACCAGTCCGGCCGCATCGGTGGCCGTCTTGAAATCGGTGAGGATCTGCTCCCGAGTGGCGTCGTCGCTGCCGAACGGAACGACGTCGTCGTCGTGGAAGGTCACCGCCCAGGCGCCGAGCTCGGCGAGCCTGGTGGCGTACTCTCCCGGGTCCAGCGCCGGTCGGGTCGCGGCGCCGAACTGGTCGCGCGCGGTCCAGCCGACGGTCCACAGACCGAAGGAGAACTTGTCGGCGGGGGTGGGGGTCACCATGGTGGGCTCCTCATCGCTGAAGTGGTGCGGACAGATCGTGCAGTGGTGCGAGCGGATCGCTGACGTGGGGCGGCAGCTCGCTCACGTGGTGCGGACAGATCGTGACGGCGCGCGAGCAGTTCGACACATCGGCCGCGGCCAGCACGGAGCGGACGATGCGCCCGTATCCCGTTCACGCACCCTTGTTTGTTGTTCGGTAAAACTTATCCCTGGACTGAACTAAGGTCAAGGGTCATGGACCAGCCCAGCAGCCGCGCTGCGCGGCAGGAGAGCCTGCGCGAGCACAACCTCGCCCTGGTGGCCGGCGAAGTGCTCGGAGCCGAGCGGCCTCTCTCCCGCGCGGAAGTCGCTGCCCGTACCGGGTTGAACCGGGCCACCGTCTCCCGGCTGGTCGCCGAGCTGGTGGCCGGGCAGCTGGTGGTCGAGGACACTCCGGTGATCGCCGGGGCCGGGCGGCCGGCAACCCCGCTGCGCCCTGCCGGTCGGACGGTGGGCGGACTGGGGCTGGAGGTGAGCATCGACTTCCTCGGTGCCCGGGTGCTCGATCTCGCCGGTCAGTTGGTGGCCGAGGACGTAGTGGCCGGAGACCACCGCGGCTCGGATGCGCCCGTGCTCCTGGGCCGGCTGCGGGAGCTGGGCGAGGAGGTGGCCGCCCGCGCGGCGGCGAGCGGGACCCGGATCGCCGGCACCACGCTGGCGCTGCCCGGGCTGGTGGCGCACTCGCGCCTGCTGGTGGCCCCCAATCTCGGCTGGCGCGAGGTGGACCCGGCCGACCACCTGAGCACGCTGCCCGGAGTTCGGCTGCAGCTGGACAACGAAGCCCGGCTCGCAGCGCTCGCCGAGCTCGCCCACGGCCAGAACCGCTCGTTCCTGTACGTCTCCGGCGGGGTGGGGATCGGGGCCGCCGTGGTGCAGGACGGCGCCTTCGCCACCGGAGTGCACGGATTCGCCGGAGAGCTGGGGCACGTCTGCGTGGACCCGGCCGGCCCGCGGTGCCGGTGCGGGGCCACCGGCTGCCTGGAGACCTTCGCAGGTACCGCGGCCATCCTGCGTGCTGCCGGACTCGGCGAGGCGAGTGACCTGACCGCGGTGAGCTCCGCCGTCGCGCACGGGAACGAGGCGGCCCGCGCAGCCGTTGAGCGCGCCGCTGTGGCACTCGGGACCGCCCTGGCCGCCTTGGTGAACCTGGTGGACGTGACCGAGGTCGTGCTCGGGAACACGTTGGCCGAGCTGACCGAACAGATGCGGCCGGTGCTCACCGATGTGCTGTCCGAGCGGGTGCTGGCCTCCCAGTGGGCGCCGGTCACCGTGCGGGTGGCCGAGGCGTCGGCCCAGCCGGCGTTGACCGGTGCCGCCCGGGCGGCGCTGGCACCGGTGATCGCCGACCCGGCCGGCTGGCTCGCCGCAGCCGGCTGAGCACTGCCAGACTGCTGCTATGACGAACGCACGGGGATCGGCAGCGGACCGGGCGTGGTGCGACGAGGCGATCCGGCGCGTGCAGGCCGATGCGCACCGGTCGGCGGACACCCACCTGCACCAGCTCCCGCTACCCGCCGACTGGGGTATCGACGTCTACCTCAAGGACGAGTCGGTTCACCCCACCGGCAGCCTGAAGCACCGGCTGGCCCGCTCCCTGTTTCTCTACGCGCTGGCGAACGGCTGGTTGCGGGAAGGGTCCACGGTGGTGGAGGCGACCAGCGGGAACACCGCAGTGGCGGAGGCATACTTCGCCCGAATGCTCGACCTGCCGTACGTGGCGGTGATGCCGCGCAGCACCTCGCCGGAGAAGGTGGCCCGGATCGAGGCCTACGGCGGTCGCTGCCACTACGTGGCCGCTCCCCCGGACATCTACGCCGAGGCGCAGCGGATCGCCGACGAGACCGGCGGGCACTACCTGGACCAGTTCACCTACGCCGAGCGGGCCACCGACTGGCGCGGGAACAACAACATCGCCGAGTCGATCTTCGCCCAGCTGGAGGCGGAGCGGCACCCGGTGCCACGCTGGATCGTGGCCGCAGCGGGAACCGGAGGCACCTCCTGCACCATCGGCCGCTACATCCGCTACCGCCGGCACCGGACCCGGTTGTTGGTGGTGGATCCGGAGAACTCGGCGTACTACCCGGGCTGGAGCCTGGGCGTGGGCGACTACACCACCGGGATGCCGTCGCGGATCGAGGGCATCGGCCGGCCGCGGATGGAGGCCAGCTTCGTGGCCGGCGTGATCGACGACATGCTGCCCGTGCCGGATGCGGCCAGCATCGCTGCGATGCACCACCTGGCGGAAGTGTTCGGCCGGCGCGCCGGCGGCTCCACCGGGACCTGCCTGTGGGGGGTGTGGCACCTGGTGGCCGGGATGCGCGAACGTGGTGAGACCGGCTCGGTGGTGACGCTGCTGTGCGACCCCGGCGAGCTGTATGCCACCACCTACTACGACGAGGACTGGCTGGCGAAGAAGGGGCTCGACCCGACGCCGTACCGGGCACAGCTCGACTCGCTGCTCGATGGCGGCCCGTTCACGACGTGAAAACGCTTACCATGGGCCCTATGCCTTCGGTGACCCTCAGTGACGTGGCCCGGGAGGCCGGGGTATCCCTGGCCACTGCGTCCCGTGCGATCAACGGCAGCGCCAACCGCACCGTGCGCCCGGAGCTGCAGGAGCGGGTGCTCGCCGCTGCCGGACGGCTGGGCTACTCCCCGGATGCGAACGCCCAAGCGATGGCCCGCGGGCGGACCACCACACTCGGACTGATCGTGCACGACATCGCCGACCCGTACTTCTCCTCGATCGCCGCCGGCGTCTCGGCTGCAGCCGAGGAGGAGGGGATGATGGTGACGTTGGCCAGCACCGCCCACCGCCCGGAGCGTGAGGTCGCGTTGTTGGAGATGCTGCAGAGTCAGCGGGCCCGGGCGATCGTGATCGTCGGTGGCCGGCAGGACGATCCGGAGGGCACCGAGGCACTCCGGGTGGCTCTGGATGCCTATGCCGACCGGGGTGGCACGGTGGCGATGATCGCCCAGCCGATCCTGGAGGTGAACACTGTCGCGATGGACAACGTCGGCGGCGCGGCGGCGCTCGCCGAAGCGCTGGTGGGCATCGGCTACCAGGAGTTCGCCATCCTCACCGGCCCGGGCACGCACCTGACCGGCGCGGAGCGGACCACCGGATTCTCCGACGCGCTCACCGACGCCGGCCTGGCCGCGCCGCGGCTGGTGGAGTGCGAGTTCACCCGGGACGGCGGGTACGCCGGGATGGCCAAGCTGCTCGGCAGCGGGCCGCGTCCGCAAGCGGTGTTCGCGGTGAACGATGTGATGGCCATGGGCGCGATGGCCGCCGCCCGGGACGCGGGGCTGACCGTCGGCACGGACATCGGGGTGGCCGGGTTCGACGACATCCACACCCTGCGCGATGTGACTCCGGGGCTGTCGACTGTGGCGGTGCCGCTGCCGGAGGTGGGCCGGATGGCCACCCATCTGGCCCTGCAGCCGGCGTCGGAGAAGCCGGTGGTCGAGCAGGTGCCGGGAGAGGTCGTGTTGCGCGACTCCACGCCGCCGCTGGCGTGACGCGGGCTTGCGCCTTGGAACACGGTTAGCGCATTCGAACACACTTGCAGAGTGGTTCCAATGCGCTAACCGCGTTCCAACGCAGCCGGATGCCTCAGTCCTGGGTGTGCGGTTGGCCCGGATTCCATCTGCCACGCTGGAGTCATGGCAGACGACGTCGTGGACCTGAACGCCAAGTTCGAGAAGTCTCCGAACACTGGTCACCCAAGGTGGTGGCGCGTCTGAACGACTACGAGGTGAAGCTCGTCCGGATCGAGGGCGAGTTCGTCTGGCACAGCCACCAGGACACCGATGAGCTGTTCCTGGTGCTGGCGGGTGAACTGACCATCCAACTCCGGGATCGCAGCGTCACCCTCGGTCCGGGTCAGCTCTACGTCGTGCCACGAGGCGTCGAGCACTGCCCGCGCGCGGACGGGGAGGTCAAGGCGATGCTCCTCGAGCCCGCAGGGGTGATCAACACCGGTGACGCCAGCGGCGACCTCACCGCTACAGTCACCGAGGTCTGACGCTGCAGCAGACCCCGTGGCCGCGCGAGATCAGGAGGCAGCCGCGGCGCCTTGGGCCGGATCGGCGATCCTCGCGACCGGCCTCGCGTACCGACGCAGGCGGGTACCGTAGCCTCACTCGGCGGCGAGCTCGACGACGGCGAGCTGGTCGAACTTCCGGAAGTCGCGGTCGAACGAGGCGATGCGAATTCCGAACGCGATCGCGATCGCCGCAAGGTAGGCATCAGTCACGAGCGCGCCGGTAGCGCCGGACTCCTTGCACGCGGATTCGAAGGTATGAAGATCCACCGCCGCCCGGGGCATCGCGGACCAGGCCGGGGCCGATTCCATGGCCCGGAGGAAGCCGAACGCCTCGTCGATGCTCGAGGGAGTGCTGAAGATGCGACTGTTCGTCACTATTCGCACGAAACCCGTGGCCACGAGGTCCGGCAGCACCACGGCCTCGGTGCCGTTGATCGCCTCGTTCAGGAACACCGAAGCGGATTCATGGTGCGGGTGACTCGGGCGGTGTGCAGCAACGAGGACGTTGACATCGGGCAGCAGCACGAGCCTCACCTCAGTTTCGCGCTCGGGACGCCCTTCTCCGTGATCCGGACGCCCTCCTCGATGGCCTCCTCGATCGATTCCTTGGACGTCAGATCGACGCCTGCGACCGGACCGGTGTCACCAGAGAACACCGGGAGGGAGACCGGCGGCCGCCGCTGTTCGGTTTCGGCCAGGACCCGGCGCAGCGCTTCCTCCACCAGCGAGCCAAGAGTCTCACCCCGCTCGCCCGCGCGGCGCTTCGCCTGACGTAGCAGCGCCTCGTCGACGTTCACCGTGGTTCTCATCAGCACATCATACCAAGGCGGCGCATCACCATCATCAGAGTCACGCATCACGCACATCACCGTCACCTCCCAGGCAATGTGGCGCGAGAAGGTGGTTTCGATGTCGAGATTCGGCAGATCCTCGACAGCGGAGCACCCTCGCGTGGAATCAGGAGATAGTCGCGCCCTGTCTTGACGCCACCCCCTCCGGCCACTTAGCCTTGGGAAAGCGCATTCCCGCACGAGTGAGAGAGCCGCGCCACCGGCAGCCGCCCATCCCCACACCACTCAGGAGACTCCATGACAACCCGCACGCTGCGTATCGCGATGAACGGCATCACCGGGCGGATGGGCTACCGCCAGCACCTGCTCCGGTCAATCCTGCCGATCCGGGCGCAGGGCGGGATCACGCTGCCCAACGGCGACAAGGTGCAGGTGGAGCCGATCCTGGTCGGCCGCCGGGAGAACGCCCTCGCCGAGATCGCCGCCGAGCACGATGTCGCCGAGTGGACCACCGATCTGGACGCCGTCATCACCGACGAGCGCACCGACATCGTCTTCGACGCCTCGATGACCAGCCTGCGTGCCGACACGCTGATCAAGGCGATGAAGGCCGGCAAGCACATCTTCACCGAGAAGCCCACCGCCGAGACCCTCGCCGAGGCGATCGAGCTGGCCCGGCTGCGCACCGAGACCGGCGTCACCGCCGGCGTGGTGCACGACAAGCTCTACCTGCCCGGCCTGGTCAAGCTGCGCCGACTGGTGGACGAGGGCTTCTTCGGCCGCATCCTGTCCCTGCGCGGGGAGTTCGGCTACTGGGTGTTCGAGGGTGAGGTCCAGGCGGCCCAGCGGCCCAGCTGGAACTACCGCACCGAGGACGGCGGCGGCATGACCACGGACATGTTCTGCCACTGGAACTACGTGCTCGAGGGCATCCTCGGCCGGGTCGACTCGGTCACCGCGAAGACGATCACGCACATTCCCACCCGCTGGGACGAGAAGGGTCAGGAGTATCCCGCCACGGCCGACGACGCCGCGTACGGGATCTTCGAGGTCACCGGGCCGAGCGGGGAGGAGATCGTCGCGCAGATCAACTCCTCCTGGGCGGTGCGCGTCTACCGGGACGAGCTGGTGGAGTTCCAGGTGGACGGCACGCACGGATCCGCCGTGGCCGGGCTGCGCAACTGCGTGGCCCAGCAGCGGGCGCACACCCCGAAGCCGGTGTGGAACCCGGACCTGCCGGCCACCGAGCCGTTCCGGGACCAGTGGCTCGAGGTGCCCGACAACGCCGAGCTGGACAACGGTTTCAAGGCGCAGTGGGAGGAGTTCCTGCAGAACGTCCTCGCCGGCCGGGAGCACCGCTACGACCTGCTGTCGGCGGCGCGCGGTGTGCAGCTGGCCGAGGCCGGTCTGGCCTCCTCCGCCGAGGGCCGGCGCATCGCGCTCGAGCCGATCACGCTCTGAGCCGACGCCACTCATCGAGGAACCGACATGACCGACTTCCCCACCGGCGACCTGAGCCGACTGTCCCTGAACACTGCCACCACGAAGGCACTCACCCTGGCCGAGGCGGTAGACGTGGCCAGCCGTGCCGGGCTGGGTGCGGTCGGCCTGTGGCGCGATCGGGTAGCCGAGGCCGGCCTGGCCGAGGCCGCCCGGATCGTCAAAGACTCCGGGTTGCGAGTGTCCTCGCTGTGCCGGGGCGGCTTCCTCACCGCCGCCGACCCCGAGGGGCAGCGCGCCGCACTCGAGGACAACAAGGCGGCGATCGTCGAGGCCGCGACGCTGGGCACCTCCGAGCTGGTGATGGTGGTCGGTGGTCTGCCCGCTGCGAGCGGACCGGAGCAGCCGCCGCTGCCCGGCGGCGACCGGGACCTGGTGGCCGCCCGGCAGCGGGTGGCCGACCGGGTGGCGGAGCTGGCGCCGTTCGCCGGTGAACACGGGGTGCGGTTGGTGCTCGAACCGCTGCACCCGATCTTCGCCGCCGACCGCGCGGTGCTGTCCACCCTGGAGCAGTGCCTGGATCTGGCCGCGGACTTCCCGGCCGAGCAGGTGGGCGTGGTGGTGGACACCTATCACGTGTGGTGGGACCCGAAGCTGCGCGAGCTCGTCCACCGCGCTACCGCCGAGGGCCGCCTGGCCGGTTATCAGGTGTGCGACTGGAACCTGCCGCTGGCCGAGAGTGCTCTGCTCTCCCGCGGGTTCATGGGCGACGGCTACGTGGACTTCGCCGCGATCACCTCCTGGGTGGCCGAGACCGGCTACACCGGGGACGTGGAGGTGGAGATCTTCAACCAGGAGATCTGGGACGCCCCCGGTGATCAGACCGTGCGCACCATGGCCGAGCGCTACCTGGAGCTGGTGCAGCCGTATCTGTAGCCGGCTTGAGCCACTTCGCTGGCTCGTTCCGCCGCATTGGCAGCCGCGGCACGCCACGATGGATTCATGAGGGTTCGGCGCTGGCGGTGGTCGTCGTACTCGATCGTGGTGGCGACAGCCATCGCCGTCACGGGTTGCACAGTGGCGGACGCACCCACGGAACCCGCCTCCGCAGATGACTCGTCGGCCAGCGCCGACCCCGCTCCTGCGCCGGTGGTGGATCCGTGGCACCAGGTCCCCGACCTGCGCACCGAGCCCCGCCGCGGGTGGCAGGTGAGCATCGATGCCCCCACCGGTTCCTGGCTCTTCGAATCCGCGATCGCTGTCCAGGACACCACCGGCGTGACCGGCTATGACAGCGCCACCGGAGTCGAACGCTGGCACCTGCCGGCTGCTGGCCTGCTGTGCAACGCGACCATCGTGGCGCTCACCTGCGCGAGCGCAACCGGTGCGCTCACCACCATCGATCCTGCCACCGGTGACTCGACCACGGCCGAGGTCGAGGGCGCGTTCGCCGGTATCGCCATCGCAGACGATCTGGTGGTGTGGCGGCAGGGCGAGGAGGGCACTGTCGTCGAGCGCCGCCACGGCGGCGATGTGCTCTGGTCGCAGCCCTCGGCCGTGGTCGAGGACACCGCGATCACCGTGATCAACGGGACCGTCCTGGCCGCAGGCGGCGGGGACAACGGCACGGGCGATGCGCTGGATGCGGCCACCGGAAGCCCGGTCCACGCTGACCTGCGGCAGGCCAACCGGTGGAACCAGAGCCGCTGGCTACTCTTCACCGAGAGCGAGGTGTGGGAGGTCGCTGCCGGATCCCCGTCCCGCGCGGTGGACGATTCCCGGGAGATCTTCATCGCCGACTCCCACCCGACCCAGCCGGCGCCACCGGAACGCCCGAGCGAGCCCTTGGGTCCGTTCGCCCGAGCCGGGGAAGTGGTCTTCCACTCCTACCCGGAGCACGGCCCCACCGCGTTCACCGCCTGGGACGCCACCACGGGTACTGAGCACTGGAGCGGGCCCGCCATCCGATTCCGGGACAATCTGCTCTGGGTCGATGCGACCACCCTCGCCGTTGCCACCGCCGAACCCACGGGCGGAGACTTCGTCGCCCTCGATGCGAGTACCGGCGAGGTCGTCTGGGAGCTGGCGTCCGAGACCACGATTCGCCGCGTCCTCAGCGATGGCGACACCCTCGTCATCGTCTCCGACAATGCGGTCCAGTCCTGGCGCCTGGACAGCTGACCTGAAAGCCGGCGCATGACCATCGCACGGTCACGATGCATGACTCAGGCGAACGGGTTGACCACCATGACCCCGCCGTAGTCCTGACCGTCGTTCAGGTCCTCGGAAAGCACCACCGGGCACTCCAGCAGCCGCGCTGCCTCGATGATGGCCGCATCCCAGAAGGAGAGCTGGAATCGATCTCGTGTGGACAAGGCGGCTCGGGTCAGCGCAAGAGTTCCTTCCTGTACCGGGAACCGCGCAAAAGCGACGATCAGATCGACGGCCTGCCGGTGCGAGAGGGGATCAGTTCGGGTCGCCCTGGTGGCCTGCACGTAGAACTCGTGCAAGACCTGAACGGACAGTGCCAGGTCGCGTCCGCCGAGCAGTTCCCTGGCTACCGCGGCCTTGGCCGCCTCCGCCGAATCCCGCGACACCGCGTAGAGGAGGACGTTCGTGTCAACGAACCGCACGGTCGTGAACCTCGTCGCGGGACAAGCGGTCTACTGCGCGGAAGGCCGAAATCTCGCTGAGGACTCGTTCCTGTAGCTCGACCTTGGCCGCAAAATCCGCACCGCTGTGCGCAAGTTCCCGCAAGTATCTGGTGACCAAAGCGCTCACCGAGACGCCTTCCTCAGCGGCCCTGATCCGGGCTTGCCTGTAGACGTCCTCCGGGACCGTCACGGTGAGATTCTTCATCTGTCCAGTTTAGCTCAACACACAGAAACACAGGCACACAGAAACACAGTTCAGCAATCGGAAGAAGCGCCCGTGCCCGAGTTTGCCCCACCGAGGCATGATGGCTTCATGTCGAAGGGGCCGGTCGAGGAGTTCACGCTCGACGGCGCAGGCACCCCAGGCGAGGAGAGTTCCGCTGGCCACAGCGTGAGAGGGCACGGCCCGCCCGAGCCGGATCGCCGACGGCGGAGCACGCGGGGCTGGTGGCGCTCACCCGGGCCTTGGGTCGCCGCAGCGGTGGTGCTGGTCGTGGTCGGTGCCGCGGTCTCCCCGCAGGGCGAGCCGCTGGAGCCACGTCCTCCGGACACGGCCTGGGCGGCGCCAGCAGAGCCCGGGCGTGCCCCCGGGGTCTGGGTCCTCGGCGACCAGCCCGTTGTCACCACTGCCGACGGCGTCACCGCCTTCGACCCCAGCACCGGCGACTCCGCCTGGACAGTCCCGTTGGCCGACCCGGCCTGCACCGCCACCGACCAGGCCCTCACTTGCGTCCACGGCGAGGGCGAGAACGCCGCCATCGCCACCATCAACCCCACCGGCGAAGCCACCGAACTCCCCTTCCCCGATGCCGACATCGCCACCCAGGTGGGCGAGGACCTGATCATCGGCGGCGGCCTCACCAGCAACCCCTGGCTCGGCCGATACACCACCGGAGAAGGCCCACCCACCGAAGTCTGGCGCTACCAACCCGAATACCCCGTCGACGGGCCCGAACGGTGGACCGACGCAACGCTCAGCCAAGGCATCGCCACTATATCCGCCGACTCAGGCGAGACAGTGGTCGACGGTTCGGGCCAGTTCGATTCCCGCGCCGCCCTGGCCGCCGATCTCGAGACCGGTGAGCCCAGGCCCGCCGTTGTACGGACAACGAGGGCCAGTGGGGTCAGTTATACCGTGGGGGTCGAGGACGAGTGGAACCACGTTGTGCTGCCGCTTCCCGGCCCGGAGCCGACGGTCCCCGGCTACCCCGATGCCGTGTTCACCGGCCGTGGCGCATTCGACGAGTACCGCGGTGATCGCATCCTGGAGTACCTCGGCAGCCCGCTGCTGGCTGTCGACGGCACCATCATCATCGCCGAACTCGATACTGACCTCCTCGGAACTCTGGAACCGGGCGAAGAGGTCGAACTGGTGACGCAGACCGAACGCGTGGACGTGCGCACCGGCGAGGCCCAGTGGCAGCTGAACCGCGATCAACTCATGAGTTGCCCGTGCGCGGCCGGCCCCGACACGATGGTCCTGACCGGGTCGGAAATCACCGACGTCGACCGCTTCACCGTCGGTCCAGTGGCGCTCCTCGGCATCCACCCCGACACCGGCCGGCACGAGTGGACCCTGCCGATCAGCACCGCCCCGGACGCGGTCGCCGCCGGAGCCGACCAGGTCTACGTCCTCACGGCCGGCACGCTGACCGCTTACGAGAACACCTGAGCATGACCCGATGAAAGCTCGGCACACTGAGGAGTTCGCGCTCGACGGCGTCGGACCGGCTGACAGCGCGGGTTCCGTGGGTCACGGCTCGAGTGGGAGTGGCCCGTCCGGGCCAGAACGCCCACGGCGGAACTCACGGGGCTGTTGGCGCTCGCCCGGGCCCTGGGTCGCCGCAGCGGTGGTTCTGGTCGTGGTCGGTGCCGCGGTCTCCCCTCAGGGGGAGCCGCTGGAGCCACGTCCTCCGGACCCGGCCTGGTCCGCGCCAGCCGACCCCGGCCGCGCTCCCGGAGTCTGGGTCCTCGCCGACCAACCGGTGGTCACGACTGCCGAGGGCGTCACCGCCTACGACCCCAGCACCGGCGACCCCGCCTGGACCCTCGACCTGGACGACCCTGCCTGCACCGCCACCGAGGCAGCCCTGACCTGCGTCCACGGCGAAGGCGAGAACGCCGCCATCGCCACCATCGACCCCACCGGCGAAGCCACCGAACTCCCTTTCCCCGACGCCGACATCGCCGTGACCGCCGACGAGGACCTGATCATCGGCGGAGGCCTCACCAGCAACCCCTGGCTCGGCCGGTACACCACCACCGGAGAAGGCCCACCCACCGAGGTCTGGCGTTACCAACCCGAATACCCCATCGACCGTGCCGAACGGTGGACCGGAGCAACCGTCAGCCAAGGCATCGCCACCATATTCACTCAACACACCACGGCCTCCGGGGGCCCGGCGCTCGACCTGGCCGCCGAGGTGGCCAGCGGCGAGAGCCGCCCGGCCGTGGTGCAGCGGCTGGGCGGCTTCGCGGTGAGCAACGTGGGCCGGACCTCTGCCGAATGGCAGCAGCAGGCGCCGCCGTTGGCCGGAACCGAGCCGGAGATCCCCGGTCACCCGGACCTCGTCTTCACGATGACTGGTGCTCGGGACCCCTCCGGCGGTGAGCTCGTTCTCTCCTATACCGGGCTCCCGCTCCTCACTCTCGGTGACGACCTGGTCTACTCCGCTACCTCACCCGGCACCCGGGTAGAGCTGACCGGTCCGGACGAGATCTCCGTGCGGCTCGAACGCGTGGATGTGCTCACCGGCCAGTCGCAGTGGCAGTTCGATCGGGACAACTACCTGACCTGCCCGTGTGCGACGAACGTGGACACGCTCGCCCTGGTCGCCGCCAGCTTCGAGCCGGACGACACCTTCACCGCCGTGCCGCAGTCAGTGCTCGGCATCGACCCCGACACCGGTCGGCACCACTGGACCCTTCCGATCAGCACCACGCCCGACGGTATCGCCGCCGGCCCCGACCAGATCTACGTCCTGACCGCCGGCACGCTCACCGCCTACACCGACCGCTGACCGGCAGACGGGCGGAGGACCGGACGACGCGGGACGATAGCAGGGTGCGATCCGGGCCCATCGAGGAGTTCGCCGTCACTGGGGACGACGGCGAGACTCGCCGCGCGCTGCACGGGTCGCCGGCCGCTGCGGCCCCGGCAGGTGCGGGGCACACCCGCACCTCACGCGGCGCGCCCTGGCGCGGCGCCCTGCCCTGGATGGGCATCGCCGTCCTCCTGGTGCTTGCTGCCGTGGCCGTGGCACCGGCCCGACCCCCGGAGGTCTCCCCCTGGGGGCAGGTCGCCGATGTGACCAGCAGGCCGGAGCCGGCCTGGGTGGCCGAACCCGGCGAAGGCACGCTGCGCACGGCACTGCTCGCCGATGGGGTGCTGATCACCGTCTCCACCGGAGGAGTGCAGGGCATCAGTCTCCAGGACGGCGCGAGGGAGTGGAGCCAGGCACTGGATCGGCCGCGCTGCACCAGCAACGGGCAGAACTTGGTCTGCGTCGAACCCGGTACCCGCGTGCTGGACCTTGCTCCGCAGACCGGCCTGATCGTGGCCGAGCGCGCCTTGCCGCAGGTGCAGCTGGCCACCCGGGAGGCGGGCGACCTGTACGCCATCACCGGCGGCCAGGAACCACAGCTGCAGCGCTTCACCGGGACCGAACCGGTGTGGTCGGTACCGGTCGACGACATCGAGCTCAACACCCCGGTGGGTAGAGACCTCACCGTGATCGCCGGTCATGTGCTGACCAACGCGGTGACCGCCGTGCTGCCGCGGCACAACGGCAGCGCGGCCGGAACAGTGGTCGATGCCGAGAGCGGCACACCGGTGGGCGCCGAACAGGGCCGCGGCGGTGCGACCGTCCGGCGGCTCACCGCCGACATGTGGACCTCGGCAGGCGCAGGTACCGCGGCGGTCTACGTGCGCGGGGAGAGCGAGCCACACCTGACCGCGGCAGCCGGGGCGAGCATCGGCTACGACGCACAGTGGGACGCCGCGCAGCAGCTGCGCACCGGGCCCGACGGCAGCATCGGCGTGTTCGACACCGGTGCCGATACCTGGCTGTGGCAGGGCGGTGGCCCACAGTGGCCCCTCGCCCGGGTAGACGGGGTGCTGATCGGGATGCAGTCCTCCCCGGCCCTGCACGTGGTGGGCCGCGCCAGCGCCACCGGTGAGGTGCTCTGGACGATCGAGGACCGGATCGCGCAGTGCCCGTGCCTGGCCGACGGGCACACTCTGGTCGCCAGCCTCGCCGGCGGGTCCGCAGCCGAGGGCGGCTGGAGCCTCGGCAGAGCCGAGCTCGTCGGCATCGACGCCCGCAGCGGTGAGGTGGTGTGGCGGCTCCAGGCCCAGAGCCACTGGACCGAGCTGCTCACCGACGGCGCCCACCTGGTGGCAATCGACCCGCCCCGGGTGCGGGCCTGGGACCTGGGGCAGTAGGCGGGCGGCGGGCGCCGCACCAGTGCGACCACGGCGGCGTTGTACGGCAGGATGGCAGACGTGTCGAAGGGGCCGGTCGAAGAGTTCACCGTCAGCGGTGGCCAGGACACCTCGGCGACCACGCCCGACCCGGCCGCACCCACCCGGCGACCAGGGCGAGGCCCGGCCGCCTGGGTGAGCTTCGCCGTCGTGCTGGTTCTGCTCGGAGCCGCCCTCGCCCAGCCGCTGCAGCTCGGCGCCGACCCATGGAGCGCGGTGCCGGACGTGACCTCCGTACCCCAGCAGGCGTGGACCGTGCAGCCGGAGGAGGATGTGCACCTGGCGTTGCTCGCCGACGGCGTGCTGGTCACCGCGGGCGTCCAGACGGTGCGGGGCCGGATCCGGGCAGCGGTGCGGAGTTGTGGGCGCGGGAGCTGGTGGGGGCACGGTGCACCTCCGACGGTGAGAACCTGGTCTGCACCGACTCCGCCGCCCAGGTGCTGCAGATCGAACCACGCTCCGGCGCGGCCACCGAGCTGGAGGTTCCGCAGGCGCTCGTGGTCACGGTGGCCGACGGGGACGTGTTCGCGCTCACCAGCGACGGTCAGCTGCAGCGGCGCTCCGGCGGAGAGGTGATCTGGTCCGCTCCGGTGAGCGTCGCCACCGACTTCCACCGGGGCGGTCAGGGGCTCACGGTGATCGCCGGGTACGTGCTCACCACCCAGGTGCTGGACCCGGCGAACTTCGGTGCCTCCGGGGCCGTGTTCGATGCCGCCACCGGGCAGCCGTGGGAGCGCACGAATGCCCTCGTGCTGCCACTCGATGCAGGGGTGTGGGTGGTCAGCCACGCCGATGGCGGCAGCGTGTTCGTGCACGGTGCGGACGAGCCCCGGACGGCCAACGGGGTGCTGCTGCAGTACGACGATCAATGGCGGAGCTCGCAGCAGGTCACCACCACCGACGATGAACAGCTCGGAGTCCTGGACCGGGAGTCCGGGGACCTGCTGTGGCGGACCGACTATCCCGCCTACCCGTTGGCCCGTGCCGGTGGGGTGATCCTCGCCCTGGCCAGCGCCGAGCAGGGGAACGTGGTGCGTGGGGTGCAGGCCGGCAGCGGTGAGCTGCTCTGGGAGCGCTCCA
Source organism: Candidatus Ruania gallistercoris (assembly GCA_019116305.1). Taxonomy (GTDB): domain Bacteria; phylum Actinomycetota; class Actinomycetes; order Actinomycetales; family Beutenbergiaceae; genus Ruania; species Ruania gallistercoris. The sequence goes on from DXBY01000164.1 coordinate 41,710, forward strand.
ACGCCTGGCTGACCTGTCCGTGCCTGAGCGACGGCTCGACCCTGACCGGCCACCTGGTCACGGTCGGGGCGGAAGGGTCGGCGAACCCGGAGCAGGCCGAGATCATCGGACTGGATCTCCGCTCCGGTGCCCAGCTCTGGAGCCTGCCCCGGCCGCCGACAACGCTCGCGACCCTCACCGACGGTGAGCATCTGGTGCTGGCCGCCGCCGCGGAGCTGTCCGGGTGGCGACTGGGCTGACCGGCGCCACGCAGCCGGGCACAAGGTCACGCAAAGTCGGTCACCGGTGCCCGATCTTGCGCGACCTTAACGAGGGTCAGTACACGTTGCCGTGCTCGCGATACTCCCGCCAGACGTTCTCGAAGAAGTCGTCATCGGCGGGGATCGGCCGCACCGGCCGCCACCGGAACACCGGCAGACCAGCGGGATCTGCGCCGTCGCGCTCCGCCACCGGAGCGAACGCCGGCTCGGCCGCCGGCACCTCGCTCGGCGCCAACGCCCCCACCGCAGCACCCGGACGACCCGCGACCGCCGGGTCACCCGGCGCACCCGCCGGCGCCACCCAGGCGGTCTCCTGGACCTCGGCGGCGAGCTCCCCGCCGTCGAGGGTGAACCGGAACAGCTCCGGCAGGTCCAGCTCCTGCTCCGCCTGCGGTCCGTACCCCACCAGCGGCAGCTCCCCGGCCGGATCGGTATACAGCACCGACCCGCGCGAGCGCCCACCGTGGTCCACGAAGTCCTTCATCGCACTCAAGTAGAGGTAGGCGGTGGTGAGGATGTCCCGGACCAGGAAGGTGCGGTTCATCGACCGGCGGGAGGAGGCATCGGCGCTGATCAGCTCGGTGTAGCCGGTCAGCCAGGTGTGCACCTGCTGCAGCGCCTCGGCGATCGAGGCCGCTGAGCGCACCGGCCCGGCCTTGGCGCTCATCAGCTCCTGCACCTCGGTGAGCAGCTCGCCGGTGTTGTCCGCCACCCCGGAGGCTGCGCGGTCGGCGGCCACCTGCGCGAGCGAGTGCGCACCGGCCAGCACCGGCGCTGCCGCAGCCGCGAACTCCTCAGCGCCGACCGGGTCCTGGGTCCGGCGGGCGGAGATGAACTGCGCGGCCCGGGTGGCGCCGACCTGTCCGGAGTTCAGCGCGGACCCGCCGGGCCGGTACACCCCGTGCGCGCCCCCGGCCTCGCCGACCGGGAAGAAGCCCGCCACGTTCGACTGCCACCAGGCGTCCACCAGCAGCCCGCCGTTGTTGTGCTGGGCGCACACGTCCACCTCGAGCATCTCGGTCTCGAGGTCCACCTGCGGGTTCTTCTCCAGGTAGAACTGGTACGCGGGCTCGTTCATCGCCCGAAGCCGCTCGATCGGGGTGCCGAACAGCACGCCGGCCTTCTCCAGGTACTCGTGTGCCTCCGGTGCCAACGCACTCGGGTCGAACTCGGCCTGCACCGGGTTGGACCGGAAGTCCAGGAACACCCGGCGCCCGCGCAGCACCGTCTCCCGGTACACCAGCAGATCGATCAGGCTGGAGCCGTCCCGAGCCTTGCGCACGTCGAACGGCCACTGGTAGCCCTTGAGGAACACCAGCGACATCAGCCGGCCGTAGTCCGGGATCGACTCGGTGAGGAACTCCCGCTCGTCGTTGCCGTCTTCGTCGGTGGAGATGAACCGCGGCACCACCTGCATGTAGGTGCCGGAGACGTTCCAGCGCGGTTTGATCGAGGCCAGCCCGAACTGCCACTCGGTGACGTTCTTACCGTGCACTCCCGCCCGGTAGGCGGCCCCCGACGCACCCCACTGCCCGTTCGGGAACACCCGGGTGGCGTAGATCCCGGCCGGACCACCGGTGGCGTAGACGATGTTGGCGCAGCGCAGCAGCAGGTAGGGGGAGCGCTGCCCGTCGTGCGGGACGTCGGTGCGCAGCACCAGCAGGCCGGCGATCTCCGCCTCGGCGCCCTCACCGCGCACGATGAGGTCCACCACGCGGCAGTTGTCGTAGATCGGGGTGCCGTTGCGGGCCACCTTCTTCTCCAGCTGCTGCACCATCGAGCGGGAGGTGTACGGGCCCACCGAGGTGGCCCGGCGGCGAGGGTCGTGGTCGGTCTTGTAGCCGATGAACTCCCCGTACCGGTTCTGCGGGAACGGCACGCCCAGGTCGCACAGCCGCAGGAACGCGCGGGCGGAGAGTGCGGCCTCGGCGAGCGCGTTGTCCCCGTCCATCGCCCCGCCGGAGAACAGTGTCTTGGCCATCTCGTGCACCGAGTCGCCGTCCGGGCCGGAGAGGGTGAGCTTGTAGTAGGTCTGTTTGTCCGAGCCGGCGTTCCGGCTGGCCCCGGCACCGACCTTATCGGTGACCATCACCACGTCCGGCTGGCCGAGCTCCCAGAGCCGGTCGGCGGCGCAGAAGCCGGCGGAGCCAGTGCCCACCACCACCGTATTCGCGGTCACCACCGGCACGTCGCGCCCGTCGATCGTCAGCGTCTCGGCTCCGGGAAGGTCCTGGGCGGTGGTCATCGAAGATCTCCTCTGCTGGCATTCGCGGTCGTCAGGTGAGGAGTGCGCTAGAGCGCACCCTGGGCATGACGACTCGGGACGGGGGTGGGGTCAGAGCCGCGGGATGTGCATTCCGCCGTCGACGTTGATGATTTCGCCGGTGGAGTAGGGCATCCGGCCGGCGGAGAGCTGCACGACGGCGCCCGCCACGTCCGCCGGTGTCCCCCACCGTGGCATCGGGGCCAGGCCGCCGGCGAACTGTGCGTCGTACTTGTCCTTGACGCCGGCGGTCATATCGGTGGCGATCACCCCCGGGCGCACCTCGTAGACGAGGATGCCCTCTGGGGCCAGGCGCGCTGCCCAGAGCTGGGTGGCCATGGCCACCCCGGCCTTGGAGATGCAGTACTCGCCGCGGTTGGTGGACACCGTCACCGCCGAGGTGGAGGACACGTTCACGATCGTGGGAATCGACGGCGCAGCCTCGCCCGCCGTAGCCGGCGCACCGGCCGTGCCGCCCTCCTGGGGCGCATCCTGCGCGATCATCACGTTCGCCACCCGCTGGGTGAGGAAGTAGGGGCCGCGCAGGTTGATCCCGAGAACTCGGTCGAAGCTCTCCGGCTCCGCCTCCAGGATGTCCGCGCGCACTGACGGGGCGACCCCGGCGTTGTTCACCAGCAGGTCGATCCGGCCCCAGCGCTCCAGTGCGGCGTCGACGTACCGGGAGTGGTCGTCGAGGTTGTCCACTGTGCCCTGCACGTAGATCACCTCGCCGGCCTGGTTGAGCTCGGCGAGCAGGTCGGCCGGCTCGGGCCGGGTGGCCAGGATCGCGACGGCGTATCCCTCGGCGAGCAGACCCTGGGTGATCCCCAGACCGATCCCGCGGTTTCCGCCGGTGACGAGTGCGACCTTGGGCACGTGGGACTCCTTGCTGTCGGGTGAGGTGGGGCTGATCGGCGTCCGGCCTGGCCCCATCATGCCTGACTCCCCGCGCAAGGGGCAAGCGCTTTCCGTCGGCCGAGACCGCACCTGTTGCGGAGCCAGCGAGGCGACGACGCGGTCCGCGCCGCGTCGCGCTATCGTTCCTGGGCCCGAGCTCGGAGGACGTCGAACTCGCAGCCTGGCGCGTTCGGGTCGAAGCCGTGCTCGATCAGCCATCGCGAGATCTTCAGGCTGCGCAGGGACCACCAGGCACGAATCACGTCGGGGTCCGCACCGTCGCCGTAGCCGGTGAGCAGGTCCTCGAGTCGATCCTCGTGGCCGAGCGTCAAGGTGGCCAAGTCGAACATGGCATCGCCGCGACCTGCTCCTGCCCAGTCGATGATGCCGACGACCTCGTCCTGCTCGACGAACACGTGCGCGATCTGCAGGTCCCCGTGGATGAACGCCGGCGGGTAGGGCCGCAGGGCTGCGTCCGCGATCTCGCGATTCCGGTGGATGACGTCGGCAGGGAGAACGGCGTGGGCAAGTAGCCACGCGCAGGCACGATCGAGATCGGCGCGCACATTGCTGAGCTCGAGGGCCTGCCACGGCGGCCCCGGGGCATCGTGCAGCTGCCGGATGACGGCTCCGGCGGCAACCCATGCTGCGGGCGACGCCGTCGACGGTTCACCGAGAGCTCCCAGCGCCCTTCCGGGCACGGCTGCGATCGCGAGGACCGGATCCTCCCGCCAGAGAACCGTGGGCGTCGGCACCGGCGCCAGGCCGATCGCCTGCACCTCGATGTCCGCGTGTGCCGGATCGCCGTCGACCTTCAGGAACACCTCACCCACGCGCACTGTCGCGCGCTGGCTGTGCGCGACGATCACTTCAACGTTCGTCATGCCGATCATCCTGGCCACGCGGACCGGAGCTGTCACCGGAAAATCCGGCGAGGGGACTACTCCGGTGACGGCGCGGACAACGGGGGCTGACCGCCGTCGTAGACCACCATCGCCCGATCGTCGGCGGACTCCTCAGCAGTGACAACACGAGCCTCCGGAGTCACCGGATGCTCCTGCTGCCGGCCGTCGTGCATCAGGTGCCGCACCTCCACCTGCTCCACCAGCACCAGGTGGTCCGACAGCAGCCGGCGGTGACAGCGCCACCACAACGACTCCGAACACATCACCGCACTCTGCCCTGCGGACGGCTCGGCCACAGTGGACAACCCTGCACGGAACTCCTCGGTCTCCATCCAGTCGGCATAGGCGCGGAAGGACGGGTGCCGCAGACCCAGATGCGCCGTGCGCTCCCCGACCCCGCGCCGCCGGCCACCGAGGCGCTGCTCCCACACGTAGTCGATCCCCGCTGCCTCGAGCCATTCGGCCATCGCCTCCCGGCCGAACTGCGGGTTCCGCCGCGAGCCAGGGAACGAGCGCACATCCACGATCCGGGTGATCTCCGCCCCACGCAGCAGATCGAGGAAGTCCTCGGCGGCGAGTGTGCCGTGACCGAGGGTGAGTAACCGGTCGGAGGACATCCGTTCAGGGTAGGTCGCCATCGAGTCACCCGCCCGCGCTGGGCGCTGCCGCCGAGCCGGCCACCCGCGCTCGCCCCGCCGCCTACGCTGGAGCGCATGAAGACGACCGGTGGGCAGGACCCGATACCTCCGCCAGCCCCGGCACCGCCCTCCCGCGCAGCCAAGACGGGCTGGAGCACCGGCCGGGTGATCGCAGCGGTGGCGGCAGGGCTCGTCGCGCTGCCACTTCTCGCCGGGCTGTGGCTGGTCCTCTCCTTCACTTTCGGCAGCGGAGACCCGCACGGCTACGCGCTGCTCGGTGGCGCATTCCTAGCAGTGGTCGCCGGCATCCTGCTGGTCTGCCTGATGCCGTGGATCTTCCCGGCGGCGCTGCGGCTCCGAGCGTTCGGGCTGGCGCTGCTGGGCTACCTGGTGCTGGTGGTTGTGGTCGGCGTCGTCCTCTCGAACGGCTGAGCTCTACCTGGACCCGGCCGCCGCCGCGGACGATTCGCCCGCGCCGGTCCGAAGGAGACCGGCGAGTACCGGTTCCAGCCGGTCGGCCATCCGGACGAAGCCGAGGTCGGTGGGGTGCGAGCTGTCCACTGTGCCCTCGTCGTCGTCACCGAGCAGGTCCCGATGGCCCAGGTAGTGCAGGTTCGCATCCCCTTCGCCAGTGAGCTGCCCGAACGCTGCGGTGAGCTCGGCGCGGGCCGCGGCGTGCGCCGTCTGCCGATCCGGCCTGATCCAGGAGTTGGTGAGAGTGCGGTCCTCGATCAGCAGCACCGGAGCGTCCGGCCTGCGAGAGCGCAGCGCCTGCAGGAAGGGCAGAGCGCGTTCGCGCACCAGGGTGGCGTCCATGTTCGGGAGGCAGTCCACCACGTAGACCCCGGCGTCGATCTCGGCGATCAGCTCGGCCAGAGCGGTTTCCATCTTGCCGTTACCGGAGAAACCCAGCCCGATGATGTCCCGGCCGAGCCGGCGGCCGAGGATCGCCGGCAGGCTCATCCCGGCCCGGGAGGCGGAGGCGCCGTGGATGATCGACGTGCCGTAGTAGACGATCGGCCCAAGGGGCTCGGGCTGCACCTCGGTGAGCGTGGCACCGGCGGGCACACCGAGCTGCACGTCGGCGAGCTGCTTGAACAGTGGGAGGTAGAGCCGGTAGCGCCGCTTTCCCGGGGCCAGGTTCTCTGCGAGCACAGCCTCGGTGTCCAGGTCGGTCGGCACGCCCACCCCCACCCAGCGCAGCCGCTCGGTGTCGTCGGAGCCGTACAGGTCCAGACCGGCGACCGCAGTGTCCGGCATGTGCGCCAAGCGAATCTCGTCCGGTCGCACCTGCCACCGCGCGTGCAGCTGCACAGCATCGGTCTCGAACTCGTGGAACAGCGTCGAGGAGTGCCGGCTCAGCCCCCAGACCACCTCGGGCACCATGTCGCGGGCATGTGCCGGGAGCCGGTCGTAACGGCGGTCCATCGCCGCTCTCGGCCAGCCGCGTCCGCGGGGTTCGCCGAGGGTGTGCCAGGTCAGTTCAGCGGTCATTGCCCCTCCTTGGTCGACGGCGATCGTAGAGCAAGCGCGACAGGACACCGCGATGAGGATCGTCACCTGTGACCGCGATGCGCAGGATCGTGCACATCCCACACAGAGTGCAGGAACGTGCACATCGCCAATTGAGTGCAGGTACAGTTACTTCATGAGGCGATCGATCCATAGTCCGATACAACTCGGCGCCGCCATCCGTGACGCTCGCCTCCGACGCGGAATGACGCAGGCCGCGCTGGCCGACGCGGCCGGAGTGTCGCGACGCTGGCTCGTCAACGTCGAAGCAGGGCGGGGCAACCGCAGTGAGTTAGCGATGATGCTCGCCACCTTGAACGCTCTGGACCTCAGTCTCAGCCTGGCATCGAACACACCAGCATCCCTCAGCCCCACCGAGCGGGAACTGCTCGGGCTGATGACGGAGGAGGACCGGTGACGGCAGGGCGGGTGCTGGCAGTACTGCTCTACGGTCAGCATTTGGCCGACCTTGAGCAAACCGGAGGCGGTGCTCACCAGCTCACCTACCGTGACCTCGACGCTGGAAGCGGCCTGTCCCTTGCGATGCCCCCGCGGCCCGAGACCTATCGGCCCCGGCACGTCGATCCATTTCTCGAGGGGCTCCTCCCGGACAACGAGGACACACGCACAGCTCTCGGACTCGAGTTCGAGATCTCCGGACGCAACCCGTTCGCGCTGCTGGAGCACATCGGTCTGGACTGCGCCGGCGCGGTACAGTTCTGCCGCCCGGAGCAGGTCACGGAGGTCCTCGCCCAGAGCGGGGACCTGGTGCCGATCGACGATCAGAGCATCGGTACCCGGCTCCGGGAACTACGGGCCGACGCCGGCTCCTCCTGGCTGGCCATCAACGAGAGCTGGTCATTGGCCGGCGCCCAGGGAAAGTTCGCACTGCGGCGCGAGGACGGTGGGTGGTACCGCCCGACCGGTGCCGAGCCGACCACGCACATCATCAAGCCGGGAGGCACGGAATTTCGAGCTCAGGCGCTCAACGAGCATCTCTGCCTTCTCGCTGCTCGCTTGCTCGGCCTCTCGGCGGCATCGAGCGAGTACACCGAGTTCGACGGCGAGCCGGCGATCGTGGTGGAACGTTACGACCGACGCCGCACTGCGGACGGCCGGCTGCTGCGGGTCCACCAAGAGGATGTCTGCCAGGCGCTCAGCATCTACCCTCGGGACAAGTACGAGAGCAGTGGTGGCCCGCGCGCAGCTGACATCGTCGACCTTCTCGACCGCGTGACAACAAGTCGGGACTGGCGAACTGACACCAACGCATTCCTCGACGCCCTCATCCTGAACTATCTGCTCGGCGCTCCGGACGCGCACGCGAAGAACTACTCGCTCCTCCTCATCGGCTCCTCGGTGCGACTGGCCCCGCTCTACGACGTCGCCTCCGGTTTCCCTTATGACGCCACCGAGCAGCACGGACTGCGCCGCGCCGCGATGAAGATCGGCGGGGAGAACCGGTTTGGCCGAGTGGAACGTCGGCACTGGGAACGATTCGCCGGCGAGATCCGCCACCCCGCCGACGCGCTGCTGGCGCGGGTTGCCGACCTCGCCACACGGGCACCCGATGCGATGTCGTCCGCCCTGGCGACCCAGCGCGAGGCAGCGGCCGAGCTCGGCCCCCGGCTGCTCGATCCGCTGGCGGCACACTGCGAGGCCGTGGCCGGCGGGCTCAACCGCTGATCCGCGCCACCTGCGAGCCCGGGCGCACCGACTTACGCCGGTGTGGTGGGGAGACCGACCGCGGTGAGCTGGTCCTCCAGGCTGAAGATCTCCGGCAGCACCTCGAATCCCTCGTCCGGGTTGCCGGGGTCGACGAAGTACTGCTCCATGCACGCCTGCCAGCGCGCGTTCACCTGGGTGCGGGCCATCGCCGCCTGCGCGTCGTCGTAGTCGTCGGCCTCGAAGTGGCCGACCAGCAGACCGTCCGCGCTCAGGTAGAGCCGGTAGTGCCGCCAGCCGGAGTCCCGCAGCGCCTGGAGCATCTCCGGCCAAACGGCGGCGTGCGCCGCGGTGTACTCCTCCAGGGCCTCGGGTCGGACCCGGTTGATGAAACAGTAGCGGGGCATCGCAGCGCTCCTTCGGGAGGGGGTCAGGGCGGGGTCCGTCAGTACGGACGCCGGCGTTCGTCACGGTACTCGACGGCGCAGCGGAGCCTGCGCTCGACGGCGCCGCCGGAGCCAGTCCTCGTCGGTGCATCGCCCCGACCACCATCCGGTCCGCCGCCTCGGCTCGCGCACCGGGTGTGGTGGGATGGCTGCATCAGCCGCGCCGAACAGGAGCTCAACGATGCCCTCTCCCGACTCGCTGCCGACCTGGGCACTGGAGGCGAGCCTTGGAATCTTTGTCCACTGGGGTGCGTATTCGGTACCGGCCTGGGCCGAGACCACGGGCGCCCTGGGCACGGTGCCCGATGATGAGTGGTTCACCCACAACGCCTATGCCGAGTGGTACGCGAACACGATCCGGATCCCCGGGTCCCCGGCCGCTGAGCACCACACGAGCGTCCATGGCGGGCGCCCGTACCAGGACTTCCTGGAGCAGTGGCGGGCGGAACACTACGACCCGGTCGACTGGGCAGAACTGTTCCGATCCGCGGGCGCGGACTATGTCATTCCGGTGACCAAGCACCACGACGGCATCTGTCTCTGGGACGCCCCGGGCGCTGGGGCACCCACCACCGTGGCCGCCGGCCCCGGGCGCGACCTGCTCGCCCCGCTCGCCCGCGCCACCCGGGCGGCCGGGATGCGCTTCGGCGTCTACTACTCCGGCGGGTTGGACTGGGCGTTTGCCGAGCACCCACCGATCACCCGGGACGCGGACCTGGACCGGCACCGGCCGATCGGTGCCGACTATGCCGCGTACGCCACAGCGCAGGTGACCGACCTGATCGACCGGTACCAGCCGTCGGTGCTGTGGAACGACATCAACTGGCCGGAGGCGGGCAAGGAGGATGGTTCGCTGCAGCGGCTGCTGGCGCACTACCGCGAGGTGGTGCCGGACGGGATCGTCAACGACCGCTGGGGTGCTCCGGTGTGGGACTACCGCACCAGCGAGTACTCCCACGATGTGGCAAACGAGGCCGGCCACCACTGGGAGCACACCCGCGGTCTGGGCTTCTCCTTCGGGTTCAACCAGATCGAGGACGCCGCGCTCACCCTGTCCCCGCGCGAGCTCGCCCTGCTCTATGCCGATGTAGTCTCCCGCGGCGGTCGACTGCTGCTGAACGTGGGCCCGGAAGCCTCCGGGCGCATTCCCGAGGTACAGCGGCGCACGCTCGAGGGCGTCGGCGCGTTCATGGCCGCGGCCAAGCCGCTCACTACCGCCCGCAAGCCGTTGGAACCAGGTGCCGTGACCGTCCAGGGCACTGACTGGTGGCGGGCCTGGAGCCACGGCGAGGAGGTGGTGGTCGTCGCGGACCGCGAGGACGTGCAGGCCGAGGCGGCGGACGGTCGGGCGGTGACGGTGCTGGCCCTGCCGGAGGAGTAGCGCCCAGGCGCCTGCGGCACGGGCAGCTCAGACCAGCTGTGGCACCACGAACACCCCGGTGCAGGTCGGCTCGACGGCCTGATCGATCTCCTGCATCGTGAACCGCCGTCCATAGGCAGCGGTCGCGGCCTCGTACACCGCCCGCCACTCGGCCGACCGCATCCCGGCCACCGAGGTTCCGCTCACCGCCAGCTCGATCCGGTTCTCCCCCGGGTGCAGCAGGTGCCCCACTGCGAGCCGGTACGGATGGCACCACAGCACCCCGGCGTCGTGGCCGTTCACCCGGACCTGAGCGACGACCCCAACCGGTTCGGCGGCGCGGGCCTGGAACGACTGCGGTTGGCGTGCGGTGCGCGCCGGCACCGGGAGCCCGGTGGGGTCCAGCACCAGGTCGGCCGGCAGCGGCTCGCTGAGCACCACCGTGGATGTGTAGGTGGCGGTCCCGACCACCCCGTCCAGACCGTCCTCCTCCCACACATGGGGCATTGTCACCACCCGGCTGCCTCCCTGCGGATCGGTGAGTTGCCAGACCGGGAGCGGGATCGGCGGGACCCCGGAACGGTCAGCGCTCCGGTGGCTGCGGTGCACACCCCCGGCGGCATCGGCGACCTCGTCCCGGGTGCCTGGGGCCTCCGGTGAGGTCACCACCAGCAGGGCCTGGTAGGGAGCCAGTGCCAGCAGGATCGGTCCGGTGCCACGGCGGACGACCCGGCCGTGCCGGCCGTCCCAGATCTCCCAGGACCGGTACGGCTGCCGCGGCTGCACCGTGGTCTGCACCGGCTCCGGGCCGGTGTTCGCCACAGCGTAGAGCTCGCCGTGTTCGTGGCTGCGGTGCACGGCTGCCACGTCCGCGGCATCGACCACCAGATCCGGTGCGACGACCGTCCCCAACGTGGTGACCAGCTCGTCAGCGGGCACGTGAGTCGCCTCGGGCAGGACGTCGGCATCCACCACCAGCACCGGCACTCCAGCCGCGCGCAGCGCGGCCAACTGGCGTTCGTCGTCGGCCGAGAGCATCGTGCTGCCGGCGAGCACCACCGCCCGGTGCCGGCGCACGATCGACTCGGTCGAGGTCTGCGCATCGACCACATCGAAGTCGTAGCCCGCCGCGCGGAGCGCGGCGGGCACCTGGTCGCCGATCCGCGCCGTACTGTCCTTCCACAGGTTCGCCGCACGCTGGGGGCCGAAGCCGGCGTAGCTGTCCTGGTAGGGCAGCCAGAGCGCGACGTCGGCAACATGCTCGCCCGTGCGCAGCGCCGCGCACATCCGGCTGAGGTAGCCAAGGAGCGCGGGCGCCGCAGCCCACCACGCGTTCCGGTCGCAGAGGGCACCGGCGGCGTAGAACGCCCAGCCCGGGTCCACGGCGTCCCGGGGGGAGTACGGCCACCCGTGGCCGATGAACTGGTTCACCCCGGAGAGCAGGTGCTCGTGCGCCTCTCCTTGCAGGTCGATCGGGCGGGCCCGGAAGGACGGCGAGTTCACCCAGGTCCAGGTCTCCGAGGAGACCACCGCGGTGCCCAGGTGGTGTGCGGCGGAGGATGCCCACTTCGTCTCCGGGATCCCGCGCCACCCCCAGCCCTCGCCCTCGATCAGGTCCGCGTGCCGATAGCCGCTAACCCGTGCCGGGGGCTGGCCGTAGTTCTGCACCCGGAACGCCACACCGTGCTCGCGGGACCAGGTATGCACAGTGGCGAGAAAGTTCTCCTCCTGCAGTTCCGACAGCGTCCGGTAGTAGTCGGCCCGCAGGCCGGCCCCCTCAGGCTGCTCGCTCTGCAGGCGGAAGAGCACCGGCAGCGGGTCGTAGCCGCGGCGGGCCCGGAACTCCTCGAGCACCGTGGGCGTCCAGTCGGCCCGGTAGACCTCGAGGCTGTCACAGAACACAGCGGTGACCTGCTCCGGCCCCGCTGCCGCCAGCAGCGGCTCGGCCACCGACTGCAGGTGGTGCTCGGTCGCGGCTCGGGAGAAGTGGTCCAGGACCGGGCCCTCAGCACCGGCGGCGGAGCGCTTCACCTGCTGGCCGGTCGGCCCGGCGATCGCCAGCAGCACGACCCGTGGCCCCGTGCCGGCCGACACCAGCAGCTCCTCGCCGACGATCTCCAGCAACTCCCAGCCGAGGTCTCGCTCGCCCGGGGCGCCGTCCGCAACGTAGGCGGCCACCACCGACTCCCCCGGCCACCGCGCGCCCAGCGGCATCCGCAGCGCCTCCGGGCCGATACCGCGCACGTCCCAGTGCAGCCGCTGCGCGGCCAGCTCAGTGGGCACGTGCGCCCCACCGTAGGACCAGCCGCTGCCCAGGGTCAGGTCGAAGCGGAGCCCGAGCTCGCCGGCCCGCCGGGCGGCATGGCCCACCAGGTCCAGGTGCTCCGGTGAACAGAACTCCGGGCCCGGGTCCGGGCCGAGCGGGTAGACGAACGCCACCTCGACCCCGCCGATCCCGGACCGGTGCATCGAGGCCAGCTGATCATCGATCCCGGCGGTGGTGACCGCCCCGGAGAACCACCACCAGCGCACCATCGGCCGGGTGTCGGCCGGTGGTGCGCTGAAAGCGGCAAAGACGTCAGGGAGCACGGCGCTCCCGGGCGCGGCGTCCTCACCGAGCGGCATCGGGCTCCTGCCAGGCGCGGTGTTCGTCCGGATCGGGCTGGTAGCGGCGCACCTGCGCGCTGCGCGCGGCCACAGCGCGCAGCGCGGTCCGGTCGCCGGTGAGCACGCCGGCCGCCCGGGCCTGCACCAGGGCGTTACCCAGCGCGGTGCCCTCCGCCGGACCGGCCACCACCGGCAGGCCGGTGGCATCGGCGGTCGCCTGGCAGAGCAGCTCGTTCTGCGAGCCACCACCGACCACGTGCACCACGGACACCTGCTTGCCGGAGAGCCGGACGGCGTCCCCGATCGCCCGCCGGTAGGCCAGCGCCAGGGAGTCGATCACGCACCGGGCGAACTCCGCCGGGGTATCCGGCTCCACCTGCCCGGTGGCGCGGGCGTGCGCGCGCAGCCGGGCGGGCATGTCCCCGGGCGGCATGAAGTCCGGATGGTCCACGTCCACCACGGTGCGCCGGGCCGGTAGTGCGGCGGCCTCGGCGAGCAGCTCGGCCAAGTCCACCTCGCTGCCCGCCTCGGCCCAGGTGCGCTGACACTCCGACAGCACCCACAGCCCCATCACGTTGCGCAGGTAGCGGACGCGGGCGTCCACACCGAGCTCGTTGGTGAAGTTCGCGGTCCGGGATGCCTCGGTGAGCACCGGATCGGTCAGCTCCACTCCCACCAGGGACCAAGTGCCGGAGGAGATGTAGGCGAAGTCCTCCGCCTCGGCCGGTACGGCGAGCACCGCGGAGGCGGTGTCGTGCGAACCGACGGCGTACACGGTCACCGGACCGAGCCCGGTCTCCGCCTGGGTCTCCTCGGTCAGCGTGCCGATCGGCGTGCCCGGGTCCACCACCGGGGCGAGCAGGTCCGCAGGAACGCCGACGGCGGCCCGCAGCTGATCCGACCAGGTGCGGGTGCGTTGGTCCAACAGTGCCGTGGTGGAGGCGTTGGTCAGCTCAGCCACCTGGTTCCCGGTGAGCCAGTAGCCGAGCAGGTCCGGCAGCAGCAACGCCCGCGCGGCGCGGTCCCAGAGCGGTCCGCGCCGCTCGGCGGCGAGCTGGTAGATGGTGTTGAACGGCAGGTGCTGCATCCCGCTGATCGCGTACAGCCGCTCGGGGCTGACCTGAGCGTGCACCGCCTCGATCACCGGGGCGGTCCGCTCGTCCCGGTAGGCGACCGGTTCGGCGAGCAGCTGGCCGTCGGAGTCGAGCAGACCGTAGTCCACCGCCCAGGAGTCGATCCCGATGCCGTCCAAGTCCCCCTCGTCCGCGGCCGCCCGCAGCCCGGTGAGCACCTCAGCGAACAGGGAGGACACATTCCACCGCAACGCTCCGCCGTCGTGAGCAGCCTCGTTGGCGAACCGGTGCACCTCACGCAACACCACGCCGTCGGGGCTCACCTCCGCCCGGATCACCCGCCCGGAGGTGGCGCCCAGATCGACAGCGGCGAAGACGCCGGAGCCCGCCATCAGCGCAGGAACGCGGCTGCCACCCCGGAGTCGACCGGGACGTGCAAGCCGGTGGTCTGGGCCAGATCGCCGCCGGTCAGCACGAAGACTGCGGCCGCCACGTGCTCGGGCAGCACCTCGCGGCCGAGCAGGGTGCGACCGGCGTAGTAGGCGCCCAGCTCGGTCTCGGGCACGCCGTACACCGCGGCGCGCTGGGCGCCCCAGCCGCCGGCGAAGATACCGGAACCGCGGACCACTCCGTCGGGGTTGATCCCGTTCACCCGGATCCCGTGCGGACCGAGCTCGGCGGCCAGCAGCCGGACCTGGTGCGCCTGGTCGGCCTTGGTGGCGGAGTAGGCGATGTTGTTCGGGCCGGCGAACACGGAGTTCTTCGAGGCAATGTAGACGATGTCCCCGCCCAGCTTCTGCGCGATCATCGCCCGTGCGGCCTCCCGGGAGACCAGGAAGGACCCGCGGGCCATCACGTTGTGCTGCAGGTCCCAGTCCTTGGTGGTGGTCTCCAGCAGCGACTTGGACAGGGACAGTCCGGCGTTGTTCACCACCAGGTCCACCCCGCCGAAGGCGAGGACGGTGGCGTCGATCATCGCCTTCACGTCCTCCTCGCTGGTGACGTCGGCGCGTACCGCGATCGCCTTGTCCGGGCCACCCAACTCAGTGGCCACTGCCTGCGCGTTCTCCTCGTTCAGATCGGCGACCACCACGCAGGCGCCCTCGGCAACGAGCCGCTCCGCGGTTGCCTTGCCGATCCCGGAGCCGGCGCCGGTGACCAGCGCCACCCGGGTGGCCAGCGGCTTGGGTTTCGGCATCCGCTGCAGCTTGGCCTCCTCCAGCGCCCAGTACTCGATCCGGAACTTCTCGCTGTCCGAGATCGGGGCGTACGTGCTCAGCCCCTCGGCACCGCGCATCACGTTGATGGCGTTGACGTAGAACTCTCCGGCCACTCGCGCAGTCTGGGCGTCCTTGCCGTAGGAGAACATGCCGATCCCCGGCACCAGGATGATCAGCGGGTCCGCCCCGCGCATCGCCGGGCTGTCCTTCTTCGCGTACTTCTTGTAGTAGGCGGCGTAGTCGCCGCGGTAGGCCTCGTGCAGCGCTTCGACCCGCTTGACCACCTTCTCCCACGGCGCGTCCGGGGCAAGGTCGAGCACCATCGGCTTGACCTTGGTGCGCAGGAAATGGTCCGGGCAGCTGGTGCCCAGCGCCGCCAGCTGCGGGTGGTT
>DXBY01000165.1 GCA_019116305.1 Candidatus Ruania gallistercoris
CCACCGACCTCCTGCCCGCCGACGGCCGCTTCGGCTCCGGGCCGAGCCGGATCCGACCGGCGCAGTCCGCGGCACTGGCCGCTGTGGGCCCGGTGCTGCTGGGCACCTCGCACCGGCAGCCGCCGGTGAAGACGCTGGTGGCTCGGGTGCGGACCGGGCTACGGGAGCTGTTGGCACTGCCGGACGGGTATGAGGTGGTGCTCGGCAACGGCGGATCCACATTCTTCTGGGATGCGGCCACGTTCGGTCTGATCCGGCAGCGCTCCCAGCACGTGAGCACCGGTGAGTTCGGCGCGAAGTTCGCCACCGCCGCAGCCCGGGCGCCGTTCCTGGACGAGCCGGAGGTGATCGAGGCCGCACCGGGCACGCTCGCCGTGCCGGCCCCGGCCGAGGGCGTGGACGCCTACGCCTGGGCACAGAACGAGACCTCCACCGGAGTGATCGCCCCGGTGCAGCGGGTGGGCGCCGAGGGGCTGATGCTGGTGGACGCCACATCGGCCGCCGGTGGGGTGCGCACGGACCTGGCCGAGACCGATGCCTACTACTTCGCCCCACAGAAGGCGCTGGGCTCTGACGGCGGGCTCTGGCTGGCAGCACTCTCCCCCGCCGCGCTGGAGCGGATCGAGGAGCTCGGCGACCGGTGGGTGCCGGAGTCGCTGTCCCTGACCGCGGCGGTGGCGAACTCGCGCAAGGACCAGACGCTGAACACTCCGGCGATCGCCACGCTGGTGCTGCTGGCCGAGCAGATCGACTGGCTGCTGGCCGGTGGCGGCCTGGACTTCGCCGTGGGGCGCAGCGCCGCCTCCGCCGAGGTCCTCTACTCCTGGGCCGAGCGCACCGAGTACACCACTCCGTTCGTGACGCAGGCCGAGGCCCGCTCCCCCGTGGTGGGCACCATCGACTTCGACGAACGGGTGGACGCCGCCCGGGTCTGCGCGATCCTGCGGGAGAACGGGGTGGTGGACATCGAGCCGTACCGCAAGCTCGGCCGGAACCAGATCCGGGTGGGGATGTACCCCTCGGTGGACCCGGCCGATGTGCAGGCGCTCACCGCGTGCGTGGACTACGTGGTCGAGCGGCTCTGACCCGTCAACCGAACACGCCCAGCGCCCCCAGTCCGCGCAGCGTGCCGGCCTGCCAGGAGGCGAGGAGCACGACGGCGGTGCTCCCCAGAGCGGTTCCGGCCAGCAGGGCATCGGCTCGCCCGAGCGGACTGGGCGCGGCGATGGTGCGGCGGCCGGCGCCCAAGCCTCGGGTCTCCAGCGCGATCGACATCCGCTCCGCCCGGCGCAGGGAGGTCACCAGCAGGGTGAACGCCGCCTGCCGGAGAGCGCGCGGAGACCGGGAGACTCCGCGCCGGCGCGGGTCGCGCACCGCCTGAGCCGCCCGGATCGTGGCCCAAGTCTCCGGGAGCTGTTCGAGCAGCCGGTAGCCGGCGAGCACGGCATAGGCGAACCGGCCGTCCAGGCGCAGGTGCTGGTGCAGGCTGGTCATCAGCCGCGCGCCGTCGGTGGTGAGCACGAAGGTCACCGACGCCACGCCGATGAACAAGGTACGGATCGCCAGCCCGGCGCCGATGCTCAGCCCTTCGGCACTGATCGCCACCGGCCCCACCTGCGCCACCGCCTGCCCGGGCCGGGTGACGGCGTTCACCATCAGCAGGCTGAGCGCGAACGCGACGAACGGCAGGTGGGCACGCAGCAGGGTGCTCGCCGGGATCCGCCCGGCGGCCAGCGCCACCGGCCAGGTGAGCAGGTAGAGCACGGCCGGGGTGACGGGGTCGGTGACGGCGGTCAGCACCAGGCAGATCACCAGCAGCACGGCGAGCTTGACGGTGGGGTCCCGGCGGTGCAGCACCGAGTCCCCGGCAAGCGGGCGGCCGAACGCCGGCCGGGTGCGCGATCGCACCGCGCCACCGTGCCCAGCGCGCGGCCGGACCCGCCGGGCGCTCCGCGCGGTCACTCCACCCCGCCCGCTCACGCCGCCACCTGCGCCGGGGCCGCCTCGTGCTCCAGCAGCGCGAGCACTCCGCGGGCGGCGCCCAGCGGCCCGGGCCAGGCGGCAAGCAGCGGCGGCAGGTGCAGACCCGCCCGGGCAAGCACGTCAGGCACCAGCACCTGGTCAACCGAACCCGCCGCCACCGGCCGGCCGCCGGCGAGCAGCAGCACCTGGTCCGCGAGCGCCGCCACCAGGCGCAGGTCGTGGCTGACCAGCACCACCGCCCGGCCCTCGTCGGCCAGCCGGGCCAGCTCGGCTCCGATCCCGGCGGCGGTGCGCCGGTCCTGGCCGAAGGTCGGTTCGTCGGCGAGCAGCACCTCATCGTCCATCACCGTCATCGCCGCCAGGGAGAGTCGCCGCTGCTGCCCGCCGGAGAGTCGGAACGGGTCGGCGTCGGCGAACCCGGCCAGGCCGTACCGCGCCAGCACCGGCTCCACGCTGCTCCCGGCGGGCAGGCCGTAACCGATCTCCTCGGCCACGCTGCGAGCGAGGAACTGGTGCTCCGGGTTCTGGAACACCATCCCGGCCCGCGCCCGGCCGCTGATCCCGGTGGCCGGCAACAGCCCGGCCAGGCCGAGCAGCAGCGAGCTCTTCCCGGATCCGTTCGCGCCGAGCACGGCGGTGATCTGCCCGGCCCGCAACTCCAGGTCCACCCCGGTCAGCACTGTGCGCTCCCCGCGCCGCACCTCGGTCTCGCCGGCGGTGAGCAGCACCGGGCCCGGGGGGCGCGGGTTCGGCCGCGGACTGCGTTCGGCCAGCTCGGCGAGTGCGCCACCCACCTGAGCCCCCGAGACCGGACGACCGAGCACCCGGGTGAGCTCCGCCGTCGCCGGTAGCCAGGTACCGGTACCGGCGACCTCCGGCCAGGTGAGCACCTCCCGACTCGGACCGTCCACGAGCACAGTGCCCGCGCCGTCGAACAGGACGCAGCGCTCCGGCAGGGTGCCGAGCTCGTCCAACCGGTGCTCGATCAGCAGGCTGGACCCGGGCAGGCCGGCGAGCAGAGTGCCGATCGAACGGGCACCGGCGGGGTCGAGCAACGCGGTCGGCTCGTCCAGGAGCAGCAGCCGCGGGCGGGCCACCAGCGCAGCAGCGAGCGCGACCCGCTGCCCTTCGCCGCCGGAGAGCTCACTGGTGCGCCGCCCGGCGAGGTGACCAGCCCCCACCGCCTGGAGCGCGGCCGCCACCCGCTGCCCGATCTCCTCGGCCGGCGCCGCCCGGTTCTCCAACGCGAACGCCACCTCCTCGGCCACAGTGGGCAGGCACAGCTGGTCGGCCGGGTCCTGGGTGAGCGTGGCCACCTGCGCCGCCAGCTGGGGTACCGGGGTGCTGCGCGGATCGGCGGCGCACACCTGCAGCTGGCCAGTCACCTGCGCTTCCACCGTCTGCGGCACCACCCCGGCGAGGGTGCGCAGCAGGGTGGATTTGCCCGCACCGGAGGGTCCGAGCAGCAGCACCCGTTCGTCCTGCCCGACGGCGATGCTCACCTGCCGGAGGCGCGGTGCCGGGGCGCCGGGGTAGGTCACGGTGAGCTGCTCGGTGCGGATCAGGTCATCCATCGCTGCTCTGGCCGCTGGAGCTCTCCACGGGTGCCTGCGCCTGGGCGGCGCGCCCGATCGCGTAGTTGTCCAGCACCCCGGTGCGCAGCAGCGCATCCCCGATGAGCTTGGCCAGCACTCCGCAGAGCAGCACTCCCGAGGCGAGCTGGAAGATCACCCGGAGCTCGAAGAGCTCCTGCCCGGCCCAGCCCATCCGCACCATGCCGAGCACGAGGTTGGCGAGTGCCGCCGTCACCCCGGAAGCGATGAACACCGCCCAGCCGTACCGGCGGTACCGGGTGGCGGCGAAGGCGACCTCGGCACCGGCGCCCTGGATGAAGCCCACCAGGATGAGCATCGGTCCCACTGGGGAGGCGAGGAAGATCACCTCCACGATCGAGGCGATGATCTCCACCAGGATGCCCACCCCGGGCTTGCGCACGATGTAGATCGCCAGCGGTGCCACCACCATCCAGCCGCCGACCAGCACGTTCTGCGCCAGGTCACCGAGCGGGCCCATCACCACCTGCAGCCAGCCCCAGACCTGCACCAGCGCCCAGTAGAGGAATCCGAACACCACCGCGAGCACGGCGAGCAGCACCAGATCGTGCAGGGTGATCGGGCGGCGGCCTGTGGCGGGCGCGGTCATCGCTGGGCCGCCGTCGGGGAGTTCAGGGACAGGCTCACGTGGCTGGTCACGTGCCGCACCTGGGTGCCGACCTCGCGCCAACCGTCGGCCACGGCGTAGAGCACATCGGCCAGGTCGCCGTCCAGCCGGGTGGCGTAGTGCTCGGAGCCGGTGAGTACGCCGAGGTCGCGGGCGTGGTCGATGGCGGCGTAGATGGCCTTCATGTGATCCGCGTCCGGGCCGTCCGCCAACGGGTAGAGCGACCAGTGCGCCGCGGCGCGGACCTGGGCCGGTTCGGGGCGGGCGAGGTCCGCGGGTGCGTGCGCGGCGCCGTCGGCCACGGCGCAGTCCACCTCGCCGGGGCAGCCGCGGGAGAACAGCACGTGCGCGGCGGTGTGCACTCCGCTGCGGGCCACCCGCCCGATCACGTCCACCAGGTAGGCGAGCACAGCGTCCTCGGGGCCGCGGAGGTGGGTGGAGACGTCGTCGGTGCTGATCTGCAGGCCGCGGCCGTCGGCCTCCTGCAGCGCGGTCAGGATCAGGTCGGCGAAGCCGTCGGTCATCGGGTGCAGACTAAACCGGGCGCCGACGCCGTAGGTCTCGGGAGTGGGTGCGGTAGTCATCAGGGGCCTCCTCAGTGGGTGGCCCCCGGGCAGTACACGCAGGGTCGCCGCACACGGGTGCGCGCGGCGGTCTCTGCTGCCCATCTCCCTACGCTGGTGCTAACCAGGTCAGGTTCCTCGGGTCTGCGGCCGGTGTCCCGACCGCACTCTCAGCGCCTACGCGCTCCCCGGGGGCGTTGTCCCTGCCACCGTAGCGCGGCGCGGATGCGGATGGCGAGCCGTGTCCACCAGATGGCGGGGTGGCTGGTGGCCCGGCCACCGGTGGTGCTTCCCTCGTCGAACCGTCAGCTGTGGTGGGTGTCCGTGCGAAACACCCACCAGTGCTGACGTCTCGCGGCGCTCACGCGGGCCGATAGCCTGGCCGCATGCCCGAGGCACCCTTGTTCCTGTCCACTGACGAGATCGCTGCCGCGCTGGAGGGCCGCCTGGGCGACCTCGGAGCCGCAGGCGGCGCATTCGGAGGCGCGATCGGTGGGGGCATCGGTGCCGGCGGACCGGCTGGTGGGGCTGCCGGTGCCGCAGGTGGGGCCAGCGGTGGCCGGATCGGCGGACGCTTCGGCGCCAAGAGGTTCACCAAACAGGACAGCCAGCGGAGGCAGTGGCCTCAGCCGAGCACCCCGGAGCTGATGGCCAGGCTGCGTCAGTTTCTCCAGCAACCCCAGGACCGGCAGCTCACCGCGCCGGACGGCACCCCGGTGCTCGGCATGGTCGGCATCGTCGGGTCCGGTTCGATGAACCTCAACCCGTGCCTGGTGGAGGCGGTGTGGGACGCTTCCGGGCTGCAGGTGGTGGCGCATGCGAAGGAAGGGCTGATCAAACAGCGCACCTGCGAGAAGGCCTTGGACCGGCTGCAGCAGGAAGTCTTCGGCGCCGGCTGAGCCCCGGGTCCACGGGGCTCCCGCATCCTAGGTCACCCAGGCGATCGGAGGTCCGCGCGGACAACCTCAGACCGCGCCGAGTACCTCAGTTCGCGCGGGTACCGCGGCAGACCGCGCCCCACATTCGCCGCAGGGCCGCCGGCTCAGGCAGCGTTGGTCCTATCCGACCCTTCCTGCACCGCAGCATCGACCTTCGCCGCCCGGCGCGCGGCCCGCTCCTCGGCATTGGTGAGCAGCATGTGTGGGCGCTGCCGCAGCGAGTACCGCACCTGAACCTGCCAGTGCTTGCGCGCCCACAGGGCGGCGACGGTCACCACCACTGCGGCCGTCACTGCCCCGATGCCGATCGACCACCGCGGACCCCACGCGTCGGCCACCCAGCCCACCAACGGCGCACCGATCGGGTTCCCGGCGAAGAGCACCATCATGTACAGGCTCATCACCCGGCCCCGCATCGCCGGGTCGGTGCTGATCTGGATCGCGGCGTTCGCCGAGGTGAGCATGGTCAGCGAGGTGAACCCGACCGGGATGCACGCCAGCGCGAACAGCTCATAGGTGGGCGCCAGCGCGAGCAGCGTGGTCGAGGCGGCGAACCCGGCGGCCGCGATGATCACCGTGCGCACCCGCGGCTGCTTGCGCCGGGCTGCCATCAGCGCGCCGCCCAGGGAGCCGATCGCCAGGATCGAACCGAGCACTCCGTACTCACCGGCGTCCCGGCCGAACTCCACCCGGGCCATCACTGCGGAGGTGAGTTGGAACTTCAGGCCGATGCCGCCCACCAGGAACACCACGGCCATGATCATGATGATGTCCCGGCGGTGGCGCACATAGCGCAGCCCCTCACGCAGCTGCCCCTTGGCCTTCTTCGCCCGTGGCACCCGGCGCAGCTCACCGGTGCGCATCACCAGCACCGCGCCGATGGTGCCGGCGAAGGAGACGGCGTTGATGATGAATACCCAGCCGGGGCCCACAGCGGCGATCAGCAGGCCGGCGACTCCGGGTCCGATCAGCCGGGCGGCGTTGAACGAGGCGCTGTTCAGCGCCACCGCGTTGGCCAGCCCGTCGGCAGGCACCAGCTCGGCCACGAACGTCTGCCGGGCCGGTGCATCGATGGCGGTGGCGACCCCGAGCAGCAGGGCGAACACGTACACCTGCCACAGTTCGGCGTGGCCGCCGAGAACCAGCACGCCCAGCGCCGCCGCCAGCACGCCCATCAGCCCCTGGGTGACCATCAGCAGCTTGCGCTGGTTCACCCGGTCGGCGAGCACCCCCGCGAACGGGCTCAGCACGAGCGAGGGCACGAACTGCAGGGCGGTGACGATCCCCACCGCAGTCCCGGAGTCGTTGGAGAGGTAGGCGAGCACCAGCCAGTCCTGCGCCACGCGCTGCATCCAGGTACCGACGTTCGCCACCAGGGCACCGCCGAACCACAGGCGGTAGTTGAACTGGCGCAGCGACGCGAACATGGTGCTCACTGGGTGGTGATCCTCCTCAAGATCTCCTCGGCCTGGGACAGGACTTGACGCTCTTCCGGGGTGAGGGCAGCCAGTCGCCGGGACAACCACTTGTCCCGACGACGGCGGGTTTCGGCCACGTACTCCCGGCCGGCTTCCGTAGACGTCACCAGGACCTGACGGCGGTCCTCGGGGTGCTCGGTGCGCTGCAGCAGGCCTTCGCTCTCCAGGGCCTGGATGGTGCGGGTCATCGACGGCGGGCGGACGTGCTCCCGGGCGGCGAGCGCGCTGGGCGTGAACGGCCCGTGGGCAACCACCGCGCTGATCACTGCGTGCTGGGTCTCGGACAGCCGCCCAGCCCGCTCGGCGCGGAGCTTGCGGGCGGTGCGCAGCAGGGTCAGTCGAAGCCTGGAGGCCAATCCCCCGGGCGGTCTGGGCGCGCCCTTTCCGGTGCCAGGCGGCGCCTCGCGACCACCGGATCGGGTTCGTCGGATCCCTGCAGGATCGCCTCCAGCTGCGGAATCAACGCGCTCGGAAGCCATCGCTAGCACACATTAGACCATTACTTACCCTAAGTAAAGACCCCACCCCCGTGGCCCAGGTCACGCCGACGGCTCGCGCACTCCAGCGGGCTGGCTATTCTCAGGAGAGCACACCCAGGGGGCCGGCTGCGGCACCCGTCGTATCTCTAGCGGAGCCGCACACGGCGTCATGTGCGCTGCCCTGTGCGCAGGAGGGACCACCCGATGATTCGCCCGAGGCCGCGCCCGGTCACCTACGCAATCGTGGCACTGGCCACCGCTGCTGCCCTCGGTCTGGCCGGCTGCTCCGGCGGCACGGACACGGCTCCCGGCGCGGGAGCGGCCGACAGCGCAGACAAGCAGGACGATGCCGCTGCGTTCCGTGCGCAGCCGGACCTGGCCGGCACCACGGCACTGACCATCGAGGCCGAGTTCACCCCGGTGGAGGAGAGCGACGCCGCCCGCCTGCTCGCTCCGGGAGTCGACCTTCGCATCACCCAGGTGGCGCAGACGGACACGCTCAGCGCCGAGGTGCTTCAGGACCTGGGCGGCGAGCTGGACCAGGCCGATGACGAGGCCACCGTGGAGTCGGTGCAGGCGGCCGAGGGGCAGGTGTTCTGGGTCGCCGAGTACAGCAGCGACGACCCGCAGTGGGAGCCTCGGGGCGAACTGCCGGACAGCACGGCCTCCCTGGCACTGTCCGGCAACGAGATCGCCGACGTGTTCGACACCGCCGAGGGCACGATGCACCGCGGCACCGTGGTGGCCAGCCTGCCCGCCGACGCCGACCCGCAGACCGGGGTGCTGCAGGTGGAGACCGACGGCGAGTTCCAGGCGCTCAGCCTGCTCGACGGTAGCCGGGTCGCCAGCGATGTGGAGCACATCTACGACAGCGCCGGGGCCGAGGTGCAGGTGGACAGCGCCGAGGAGTTCGAGGAGACGTTCGAGGGGTGGACCGGTGACCAGCAGCGGCTGGCCGGCAGCGTCTCCGGAGGGTTCGTCACCCCGTGGCTGAGCAGCCGCGACGGCGGGGACGGCTGGGCCGGTCCGGGCCAGGTCTACCTCGCCGTTGCCGTGGACTGGGCCGAGATCTCGGCCACCACCGACGACGAGACCGGCATCTACGTCGAACTCGCCGACGGCACCACTGTGCGCCAGCACGACCCGCCGGTCTACCTGTCCTCCCCGTTCGAGGACGACCCGGTGTTCCTCATCCCGGCCGAGACGGAGCAGGTGACCGTGGTGCTCGAACCACAGGTCACAGTCGGTGCGGGCTCGACCGCCGAGACGCACACCTGGGACAGCCCGGCAGCAGAGCTGACGATCTCCGCCACCTGATCGCCCGGGAACGCTTTCTCAGCCGAACATCGTCTGCAGCGGCCCGCGGATGAAGTAGAGCACGAACAGCACAGCGGTCACCCACATCAGCGGGTGGATCTTCTTCGCCTTGCCGGTGGCCACATGGATCACCACGTAGGCGATGAACCCGGCCCCCATCCCGGCGGTGATCGAGTAGGTGAACGGCATCAGGATGATGGTCAGGAACGCCGGTACGGCCACCTCGGCCCGGGTCCAGTCGACCCCGAGCACCTGCGTCATCATCAGGAAGCCGACCACCACCAGCACCGGCGTGGCGGCCTCGGACGGCACGATGTCCACGATCGGCGCCAGGAACGTCGCCAGTAGGAACGCGATCCCGGTGACGATCGAGGCCAAGCCGGTCCGGGCGCCGTCGGCGACTCCGGCAGTGGACTCGATGTAGGAGGTGTTCGAGGAGACCGACCCGGCCCCGCCGGCCGCAGCGGCGATCGAGTCCACGATCAGGATCCGGCGGGTGCCGACTGGGGACCCGTCCTCATCGAGCAGCTTCGCCTCGGTGCCGACGGCCACCATCGTGCCCATCGTGTCGAAGAAGTCCGCCAGCAGCAGCGAGAACACCAGCAGCACCACGGT
This sequence comes from Candidatus Ruania gallistercoris, assembly GCA_019116305.1. Taxonomy (GTDB): domain Bacteria; phylum Actinomycetota; class Actinomycetes; order Actinomycetales; family Beutenbergiaceae; genus Ruania; species Ruania gallistercoris. The sequence continues at coordinate 9,594 of DXBY01000165.1, forward strand.
GACGCCGCCGATCTTGTCCCAGGAGCCGAGCAGGGAGAACTCCCCGAGCAGGGCGAAGTCGGGCAGCTGCACCCACTGGTCCGGCAGCGCCGGCACGTTCAGCCGCCAGCCGGCGTCGTTCGGCGACCCGTCGGCATTCATCGAGCCACCCACCTGGGCCACGGCCTCCACGATGATCGCCAGCACAGTGGCGCCGACGATCGCGATCAGCAGCGCACCACGCACTTTGCGCAGGTACAGGATGATCGCGGCGAGCAGACCGATCACGAACACCAGGGACGGCCAGCCCACCAGCG
>DXBY01000166.1 GCA_019116305.1 Candidatus Ruania gallistercoris
GAACTGCTGCCGCACTGACCGTGGCCACCGGCGTGCAACCGCGTGCTGTGGATGTGGCCACGTTGCAGGAGCAGCTGGTCGAGGACAACGCCTACCTCGGGGCCGATCGCGTCCCGCAGACGATCGGCTGATCGTGGGGGTGCTCGTTGCCCGGCGGATCGGCCAGGCCGTGCTGGTGCTCTGGGGCGCCCTGACGATCGTGTTCGTGGTGGTCAGGATGGTGCCCGGGGAGCCGGCAGCCCTGCTGCTCGGCCCCACGGCCACACCGGAGCAGATCGCTGCCCTGACCACCGAGCTCGGCTACGACAATGCGCTCGGCGTGCAGTACGTGCACTACCTCATCGACGCCGTCCGGCTGGACTTCGGCGACTCCCACCGGCTGCACGTACCAGCGATGGCGGCAGCGCTCGGGCGGCTCCCGGCCACGATGACCCTGGCGATCAGTGCGATGATCGTGACCATCGCCGTGGGCTTCCCGCTCGGGGTGGTGGCCGCCCGCCGGCCGAAGAGTCTGATCGGCCGTGCGGTCTCCACGATCTCGCTGGCGTTCCAAGGAATGCCGCAGTTCTGGGTCGGCATCATGCTCGTGATCATCTTCTCGGCGACGCTGAGCGTGCTGCCGTCCTCCGGGTTCACCACCCCGCTAAGCCTGGTGATGCCGGCCGTCGCATTGTCCTTGCCGTACATCGGCTGGCTCACCCGATCGGTACGCAACTCCGTGATGGAGGAGCTCGACCGGCACTATGTGCGCACGGCGCGCGCCAACGGTCTCCCGCGGCAGCGGATCTTCTACGGCCACGTGGTGCGTAACACCCTGATCCCGGTGATCACCGTGGTGGGTCTGCTGCTCGGCGTGTTCATCGGAAGTGCCGTGATCGTGGAGCAGGTGTTCGCCTGGCCCGGCGTCGGACGGCTACTTGTGGACGCCATCACCTACCGGGACTACTCGGTGGTGCAGGCCGCAGTCCTGGTGATCACCGCGCTGTACGTGGTGATGAACCTGGCCGTGGACCTGCTCTACAGCTTCTTGGATCCGCGCGTGCGGTTCGGAACGTCCTGAGGAGGGAGCTATGACCGCTCTGACAGCCACCACATCCAGCACACGGCGGATCCGTCTGTCCTGGAACGCACGGACCGCCGCCCAGGCCGTCATCGCGCTGTACGTGCTCGTGGCGATCTTCGGACCGCTCCTCGTTCCGTACGACGCCACCGCCACCAGCACCATCGACCGGCTGCAACCACCCGGAGCGACCCTGGACGACGGCAGCACCAGCTGGCTCGGCACCGATCAGGTGGGCCGCTCGATCATCGCCCAGGTCATCTCCGGCTCCCGGATCTCGATGCTGATCGCGGCGGCCACGGTCGGGATCGCCGGGGTGCTCGGGCTCGTCCTCGGCCTCATCTCCGGCTACTTCGGCCGGTGGGGTGACTCGCTGATCATGCGCCTGGGCGACATCCAACTCGCGTTCCCGAGCATCCTTCTCGCGATCCTGATCGCCGGAGTGCTCGGCCCGAGCGTCACCAACGTGATCATCACGCTCGCGATCACCCGATGGGTCATTTTCGCCCGCGTCGTCAGGGCATCCGCACTCGTAGCAAGCAAGAGCGAGGCGGTCGAGGGGGCCAAGACCCTCGGCGTGACGAACTTCTGGATCATCGTTCGCTACATCCTGCCGCGTGTGCTCGGCCCGCTCGCCGTGGCAGCAACTGTGCAGGTGGGCCTGATGGTGATCGCCGAGGCCTCGTTGAGCTTCCTCGGCCTCGGCGTACCGCTCGACCAGGCCTCCTGGGGCTCGATCATCGCCAACGGTCGCGACTATCTCTCGTCCGCCTGGTGGATCGCTGCCTTCCCGGGCGTGGCGCTCGTCATCCTCGTGGTCGCCACCGGGATGGCTACCGACGGCAAACGTGCCGCCAACCAGACGATGTAAGGCGCTCCCCGGCGCATCCCTTCCCTCTGTTCAACACTCACTCGAAGGAGAGATGAATGTCTCGTCACACCCCCCTCTGGAAGACTCCGATCGACCGCCGTGCGCTCTTCGGCCTCGCCGGTGCCGGAGCTGGTGCCCTCGCACTCAGCTCGTGCGGAATGCAGACCACCGACGAAGGTGACGGCGAGGGCGGCTCCTCAGCCATCCGCGCCGCGTTCGACCGGCCGATCCTCGATCTGAATCCGTTCGGCTCTGCCAACGTGGAGCAAGCCACCCTGCTGGCCGCTGCGCTCATCTTCGACTCGCTGGTGACCCGCACCGACGACGGCTTCGAACCACGCCTCGCTGCCGAGTGGGAGCAGCCGGACGAGAACACCTGGGTGTTCACCCTCGCCGACGTGACCTACCACGACGATCAGCCGGTCACCGCCGAGGACGTCAAAGCCTGCATCGAGAACATCGCCGCCGGCTCCACGCCGCAGGCGGCACTCTGGAATGCTCTGGACGCCGTCGAGGCCACCGACGAGACGACGGTGACGATCACCACGACCTCGCCGGTGGGCACCATGCTGTCGAACTTGTCCTTGATCTCGATCGTGCCGGCCGACAAAGTTGAGGACGCGAGCTTCTTTGCCACCTCGCCCGTGGGGAGCGGACCGTTCGAGGTGGAGAGCTTCACCGCGTCCGACCACCTGAACCTGACGGCCGTCGAGGACTACTGGAACGGTGCGGCCGCTTCCTCCCGCCTGGAGATCCCGTACATCCCGGAGAACTCCACCCGGCTGACCGCGCTGAAGACCGGTGAGGTGGACGTGACCTGGTCGATACCACCGGACCAGCTGGCCGAGTTGGAGGAGCCCGGTGTGGAGGTGGTGACGGGCCCGAGCTTCGTCAACTACTTCAACTGGTTCAACTCCAGCCGCGAACCGTTCACCGACGTTCGCGTGCGCCGGGCGATGTGGATGGCGATCGATGTGGAACAGGTCGTCAGCGACCTCTTCGGCGACTCGGCGGAGCTCGCCACCGCCCCGATCCCGTCCCCAGTGTTCGGGTACAGCGCACAGGATCCCTACCCCTACGACCCCGATCAGGCCCGAGAGCTGCTCGCCGAGGCCGGTCTGGCGGACGGCTTCTCCACCCACGTGATGTGGGCCCAGGGCGTGGCGCCACAGGCTCGACCACTGGCCGAGTCCTTCGCGTCCTACTGGAACGAGATCGGCGTCACGGTAGAGCTGCAGGAGCTCGAGCAGGCGCAGTGGTTGGACCGGCTGCTCGCCCTGGACTGGGACATGGAGCTGCAGAACGCCGGCAACGCCACCGGCGATGCCGACTACACCCTTGGCCGGCTCTACAGCACCGAAGCGAACCGGATGGGCTACTCCAACCCCGAGCTGGACGAGATCCTCACCGGTGCCCGAAGCACCACCGACCAGGACCAGCGGGCCGAGCTGTACGCCCAAGCGTGCAAGATCATCTGGGACGACGCCGTCGGCATCTTCCCGCTCGACCCGCTCGCCACCTACGGGGTGCGCGAAGGCATCGAAGGACTCGAGCCGGCGCCGAACAACCAGCCGGACTTCGTTCCGGTCCACCGGTCGGCATGAGCGCGGGGACCATGACGGAACCAGGCCCCGCGACTCCGGTCGCAGAGGAGACGGCGGCCCTCCAGGTCGAGCATCTGCACGTGGCCTACCGCCGAGGCGAGGACCTGCTCGAGGCGGTCCGCGACGTCTCGTTCCGGGTAGACCGCGGGGAGACGGTTGCTCTCGTGGGTGAGTCCGGTAGCGGCAAGAGCACGATCGGCTTCGCGCTCATGGGCCTGCTGCCGGAAGGGGTCGGCGAGGTGACCAATGGCCGCGTGCAGTTCCTCGGGTCCGA
>DXBY01000167.1 GCA_019116305.1 Candidatus Ruania gallistercoris
GCTCACGCCCGGTGCAAGGCCGCCAGTGCGTACTGGTGCAGGTGGGTGTTGCTGGCGACGGCGTTGCCTCCGAACGGTCCGTCCTCACCGTCGAGAGAGGTAAAGCGTCCACCGGCTTCGGTGACCACGGGGACCAGTGCGGCCATGTCGTACAGCTCGAGCTCGGGCTCGCAGGCGAGGTCCACGGCGCCCTCGGCGACCAGCATGTAGGACCAGAAGTCACCGTACGCGCGGGAGCGCCAGACCGAGGCCTCCAGGCCGAGGAACTCCTCCAGCAGGTCCGCCTCCTCCCAGCCGGCCAGGCTGGAGTAGGACAGGGAGGCGTCCTCAAGCTCAGTCACCCCGGAGACCTGCATCCGGGTGGCGGAGGAGAGCGAACGTCCGGTCCAGGCGCCGGAGCCGGTGGCCGCCCACCAGCGCCGGTTCAGCGCCGGTGCGCTGACCACACCGAGCACCGGGACACCGTCATCGATCAGCGCGATCAGCGTGGCCCAGACCGGCACCCCGCGGACGAAGTTCTTCGTGCCGTCGATCGGGTCGATCACCCACTGCCGCGGTCCGTGCCCGGTGGTGCCGAACTCTTCGCCGAGCACCGAGTCCCGCGGGCGGGTGCGGGAGAGCTGGGCACGGACGATCTCCTCGGCGGACCGGTCGGCGTCGGTCACCGGAGTGGTGTCCGGTTTGGTCTCCACGTGCAGGTCGATGGCCTTGAACCGCGCCATCGTCTGAGCATCCACCTGGTCGGCGACCACATGCGCCAGACGCAGATCGTCGTCATAGCGCGGGCGCGCCCGGTGGGCGGGTTCGGCGGGGTTGGTCATAGCCGCAACGTACCGTCCGGGCGGTCCGGGCCGGTCGGGGCGCGCGGAGCGAAGCGACCTCCGCGGGTACCGCCCCTGGCGTACGCTCGGCTTCTGTGGCCCGCCCAGATGACGACCCTCGGCACAGTCGGAGCGTGAATGCTTCTCCGATGGCGAGCGTGGACAAGGCGCTGCTGGTGCTTACCGAGCTATCCGCCGCTGGCCCCCGGGGCCGTGCGCTGGCCGAGCTGGCCCGCGAGCTCGGCGTATCCAAGTCCACCTTGCACCGCACCCTGGCGGCGCTGCGGCACCGGCACTTCGTCAGTCAGGACGCCGGCACCGGCGACTACCGACTGGGCCATGCGGCACTCGCGCTGAGCGCGAACTTCTTCGATCACGAGCACCTGCCTGCGCTGCTGCACCCGTTGCTGGAAACCCTGCGGGACGAGTTCGACGAACTGTGCCAGCTCGGAGTGCTCGACGGTACCGACATCGTCTATCTGGACAAGGCCGAGCCGCCGCGGTCGATCCGGGTCTGGAGTGAGGTGGGCCGCCGGCTGCCGGCGATCACCACCGCCCTCGGTCGGGCGATCCTCGCCTCACAGGAGGTGGATCGCACCACCCTGTCGCGGTTCGCGCCGGCCGCGCAGTTCACCGAGGATGAGGTGCTCCGGTCCTGGCAGGGGATCGTCTCCGCCCGATTGGAGGGCTACGCCACTGAGGACGGCGATTCCGAGCCGGGTATCGGGTGCGTCGCCGTGGCCGTCCTTCGCGCGCGCCGACCGATTGCTGCGATCAGTGTGACCATGCCTGCTGAACGGCTGGCCCCCCGTCTACCAGCGCTCGGGGTTCGGCTCAGGGAGCTGATGGAGACCGGGCTACCGGAGCCGCTCGCCCTGCCGCGGGCGCTCTGAGGCACCCCCACACCAACGGTGCGGCCAGCACAGCGTCGCGACGAGCGGTGACGCGCGGCGCCGTCGGCAACTGTCTTGACCGCGCTGCAGTGCCCTGCCAAGATGCCGATCACAGAACCAGCGTTCGCTATTGCGGAACGCTAATGCACCTGCCCATGGGTCGGACGAGCCCTGGGCTGCCCACCACGACAGGCAAGGGAGCCGTATGCCCACCTCCGCACGTGACCACCGCCGAGCCGCACGAGCGTGCGCTGTGCCGGTTGCCGCCGCCCTGGTGGGTAGCGGGCTGGCGCTGACCGCAGCCGCGGCACCGGCGCAGGCGGATGCCAACGCCTCCTGCTCCCTCGGACAGGCGGAGGTGACCAGCAGCTCTGCCGTTCGTGAGGACTTCACCACGCTGTTCAACGACTACTCCGACAGCGGTGTGGGATGGACCGGGGGAGACTCCACCTACTCGGTGGAGCTGGACGACGGCCGTCAGGTGTGGGTCTTCTCCGACACCTTTCTCGGACCGGTGAACGAGGACCAGAGCCGGCCGGAGAGCACGCCGTTCCTGAACAACAGCTTCGTGGTCCAGGACGGCTCCGAGCTGAGCACAGTGCACGGCGGGACCGAGGACGAGCCGGAGAGTCTGCTGCCCCCGTCGGCGGAGAATCACTGGTACTGGGTCGGCGACGCCATGGTCGACGCCGACGGCAACCTCCAGGTGACCGCAGCCCAGTTCGAGACCGGCGGTGGCGGGATGTGGGACTTCTGGTGGGAGAGCAACCACCTGGCCACCTTCGACGCCGACACCTTCGAGCTGCTCAATGTGAGTGAGCTGCCCTCGGAGTCCGGCGTGCAGTGGTCCAGCTGGATCGAACCAGCAGGGGAGGTGACCTACGTCTACGGCATCGAGGACGCCGGGGAGAACAAGTACATGCACGTCGCCCGGGTCAGCGGCCCGGACCTACGCGGGCAGTGGGAGTACTGGACCGGTCACGGCTGGGACACCGACGAGACGCACAGCGCGAGGGTGATGGACGGCGTCGCGAACGAATACAGCGTGACCGCCTTCCACGACGGGTACCTGTTGCTCACCCAGGACACCCACGAGAACTTCAGTGCCGAGATCAAGGCCTACACCTCATGCTTCCCGAATGGACCGTTCGAGGAGGTGGGCACGGTCTACGAGATGCCGGAGGTGGGTGCTGCCGGCAGCTACGGCGACCCGAACATCTACGCCTACAACGCTCATGAGCACCCGCAGTTCCGCACCGGGGACAGCTCGTTGCTGTCCTACAACGTGAACAGCTTCGAGCCCGATGACCTGTACCAGGACGTGAGCATCTACCGGCCGCGGTTCGTGCAGGTGGACTTCACCGTGACGCCGGCACCCGAGGAGGGGCCGACCGAGGCGCCCACCGAAGAGCCCACCGAAGAGCCCACCGAAGAGCCCACTCAGCAGCCCACCGAAGAGTCCACCGAGCAGCCGACCGACGGGCAAGCGCCCACGGACTCCGCGCCCGCGGAGGGGGACGTCTCGGCACCCACCCGCGACCCCGGCGAGGAGCCGTCCTCAGGTGCCGGGCCGGCGACCGGCCCGCCGGCCGGTGGCTCCCTGGCCGACACCGGTACGAGCACCGGTGCTATGCCCTTGGTCGCCGCGGCGCTGGCCGTGCTGGCCGGTGTCGGACTGGTCGCGCTGCGCCGCACGCTGGTTCGGCGCTGACGGGCCAGAAAAGTCACAAGATGATCTCGGGAGAGGCCTAGGCTTTGCCAAACGGGGTGATCAACTGATTAGATCACTCTATGTCTTCGCCCTCGACGCTTCGGCACACCCTCTCCAGCGACCTGGCGAGGGCTGTCGTGCGGATGGTCAACGACAACGGTCTCGGCCCCGGTGACGCACTGGACTCGGTCAAGGTGCTTGCGGCGCAGTTCGACGTCGCCGTCCCGACGATGCGTGAGGCGCTTCGCCGGCTCGAGGGACTCGGCGTGCTGGAGTTCCGGCACGGGTCCGGGATCTACGTCGGCGCCAACGCCGGTCGGCGGGTGCTGGCCAACCCGCTCAGCCCGAAACCGGACCAGGGCCAGCTGCTCGAGCTGCTTGAGGCCCGGCTGCAGATCGAACCGCAGATCGCCGGACTCGCTGCCCAGGTGCAGGATGCTGCTGGCCTGGCCTGGATGGAGGAGACCCTGGCACGGGCGCGGCAGCAGGTGGCCGAACGCGACGATGTCCTCTGGCTGACCAACCTCGACTTTCACCGGGCCGTGGCCGCGACCAGCGGTAACGGTGTGCTCGCCGAGGTGCTCGACTCGATCGTGCTCATCCACGCCGATTCCCAACGGGAGATCCTGCGCCTGCACGGGGACGCCGTTGAGGACTACGACGAACATGCGCGTATCGCTGCGGCGGTGCGCGAGGGCCGGCCGGACGTTGCCCGAACAGCGGCCCACCAGCACCTGGAAGAGGTGTCCGCGATCGTCCGGGCCCGCGTCTAGCGGAGCCCCACCCACGCCGCCGCCCACCGGGCAGCGGTGAGTCCACATCACCTATCACCCGACCACGAAGGGGTGTCTCGATGAGAACCAAGATGGCGGTGGCCACGGCGATGCTCGCCTCGGCCGCACTTGCACTGACCGCATGTTCCGGCGATGACGGAGGCGACGGCGGTGACCCGGCGGAGACGACGCTGAGCTTCTTCACCGACAAGGCGGCGTGGGAGGGCTCGTTCGACGATATGAACACCGCCTCCGACGGGGTGGCACCGGAGCTGGACTTCACCGGCTACTCCGATCCCACCGCCTACGACGCCTTCATCAAGCAGTCCTTCCGCACCAACGAGCGACCGGACCTGTTCACCTGGCACACCGGCGACCAGCTCGCCCAGCTGGTCGAGCAGGGCCTGGTGGCCGAGACCACCGACATCTGGGACGAGGCGATCGCCAACGGGTATGTCACCGAGGAGCTCGCCGAGAACTACACCTATGACGGCGCGCAGTACTGCGTACCGATGAACGTCGCCTACTGGGTGATGTACTACAACACCCAGGTCTTCGAGGACAACAACCTGGAGGTGCCGACCACGTGGGAGGAGTTCATCGACGTGGCCGACACTCTGGTGGCCAACGACGTGACTCCGCTGCACCAGATGAACATCATCTTCGAGTTCGTCTGGTTCCAGGCACTCTTGGCCGGGATGGACCCGGATGCCTACAACGGCCTGGCCGACGGCAGTGTCAGCTACACCGACCCCGCTGTGGTGGAGGCGATGGAGACGTGGCACCAGATGCAGTCGGACGGTTACTTCATCGACCCGGGTGTGGAGACCGATCCGCAGGTGCTCCTGCAGTCCGGGGACGTGGCGATGGCCTACTTCGGTACGTTCTTCACCGGTCAGCTGAACGATCTGGGCATGGTCTCCGGTGAGGACTACGGCTCGTTCCTGCTGCCCGCGGTGAACGCTGACCTGCCGCAGACGCCGGTCGTCGTCGAGACCGGACCGCTGTGCGTGGGGACCGACAGTGCCAACGAGGAGGCCGCCCTCGCCTACTCCGAGTGGTGGATGACCACCGATGCCCAGACGGCGTGGAGCGAGTCCCGCGGCGACGTCTCCTTCAACCCCGAGGCCACTGTCACGGACGAGGGACTGGCGGAGATCACCACACAGGCCACCGGTGACGACTCGTTGCAGATACGCCGGTACCTGGAAGCCACCCCGAACGACATTTACACCGTCGCTTCGGAGGAGTTCGGCGCCTTCGTGACCAACAATGACGACCCGATGGGCCACCTGCAAGCGATCCAGGACGCTGCAGACGCCTACTGGGCCGAGAACTCCTGACCTCCTGGGTGGGGCGGAGCCGCCACCGGCCCGCCCCACCGCTGCCCACGCTGAGAGTAAGGAGACCGCGTGTCTGCTCCGACCGCCCGGCGGGCCGAGCTGCTCCCGAAGGGGAACAAGCCGAAGAATCCCTACTGGATCTCCAGTATCGGCTTCGTCGCACCTGGGGTGCTGCTGGTTGCCGTCGTCCTCTACCTGCCGTTCATCTGGACCAGCTGGATCAGCCTGACCGAGTACAGCGGTCTCGGTGATCCCGAATTCGTCGGGATCGAGAACTTCACCGCGATGTTCGCCGATCCGGGGTTCCTGGTCTCACTGCGGAACACGCTGTTCTGGGTGGTCGGGACCATCCTGCTTCCCGTGGGCCTGGGCCTGCTGATCGCGGTGCTCAGCCACGGGATGCCGAACGCCACCTGGTTCCGGCTACCGTTCCTCATCCCGTACGCGATCTCCGGTGTCGCCGTCGGCGTGATCTGGTCCTTCGTGCTGCAGACCAACGGTGCGCTCAGCCAGGCCCTGGCGTTCCTGCACCTGCCCGGTGCGGATCTGCGCTGGCTGCTGGACGGACCGCTGAACACCGTCATGATGATCCTCGCCGCCAGCTGGCAGGGAGCCGGCGTCAATGCCCTGCTGTTCGGCATCGGGCTGCAGTCCATCCCGAAGGAGCCGATCGAGGCCGCTCGAGTCGACGGTGCCAGTGGGTTCACCCTGTTCCGGACGATGACCTGGCCGATGCTCGCCCCGCTGACCACTGTGGTGGTCGGTCTGGCGATCGTCGGCAGCCTGAAGACCTTCGACGTGGTCTGGGCGATGACCCAAGGAGGCCCGGGCAGAGTCTCCGAGACGCTCGCACTGACCATGTACAAGGAGACGTTCGTCAACAACGACTACGGGATCGGGGCAGCGGTTGCACTGTTCCTCACCGTGATCACCGTGCTCGCCTCGATCCTGTACCTGCGCCGCCAGCTGGCCGACAGCCGGGCGATGTGAGGAAGGAGTCCACCATGCTTGCTCGCAAGATCGTGCTCGCCATACTCGGCCTGATCTGGCTGGTTCCGGTGTACCTGCTGCTGGCGAACGCGTCGAAGCTTCCTGCGGAGTTCGGCAGCTATGGCCTCTGGGAGCCGGGGACCTTGGGCGGACTCTGGCAGAACATGGCCGACGCCTGGAGCCGTGGCAACCTGAACAACGGTGTGATCTCCACGGCGATCTACGCAGCCGTTGCCCCGGCGATCGCCGTGGTCGTCGGTGCTGCCGCCGGGTTCGCCATCGTGGCGCTCCGCCTGCGGAACGGGTTCTTCTGGCTGGTGGTGATATTCGCCGCCTCCATCTTCCCGCTGCAGATGATCCTGATGCCGTTGTTCGTCGGATACGCCCAGACGGGACTGTTCAACACCCGGCTCGGCATGATCCTGGTCTACACCGTGATCGCCGTGCCGTTCTCGGCGTTCGTGATGCGCAACTTCTTCACCGGGGTGGCGCACCAGGTGTTCGAGGCCGCGGTGATGGACGGGGCCAGCACCTGGCGGATCTTCTGGCGGATCTACCTGCCGATGGCCGTTCCTGCCCTGGTGGCGGTGTTCATCCTGCAGGCCACGTTCGTCTGGAACGACCTGTTGCTCGGCCTCACCCTCACCCAGTCGGCCGAGGTGCGCCCGATCGTCACCGCACTCTCGGCACTGCAGAGCACCTACGGCGGTTCGACGATGTCGACAGTGCTCGCCGGGGGGCTCTTGGTCTCGCTGCCCACGGTGGTGCTGTTCCTGGCCACCCAGCGCATCTTCACCCGGGGCCTGTCCCTGGGCCAGTTCTAGTCGTCCCTTCTGAAGGAGGTCACTATGTCCACTGCCCGCACCCCCACCCGCGCCGCGGTCACCGGTGCCGCTGCCGGGATCGGAGAAGCGGTTGCCCTGCTGCTCGCCGAGCAGGGCGCCGTGGTGTATGCCCTCGATGTGAATGCCGACGCCCTCGAGGCGCTCTCTGCGCGCCCGGCAGGATCGGGGCGGATCGTGGCGGTACCGGTCGACGTCACCGATGAGGCCGCGATGACCGCTGCGTTCGAGCAGATCGCCGCCGATGGTGGGATCGACTCCCTGGTCTGTGCGGCGGGTATCCAGACCTACGGCACTGTCGACGGCACCGAGATGACCACCTACGACCGGACGATGGACGTGAACGTGCGGGGTGCCTTCCTGGCCGCACACCTGGCCATCCCACAGATCCGCACTCACGGTGGGGGCGCCGTCGTGCTGGTGGCCTCGGTGCAGGCCTACGTGGCTCAGCAGGGCGTGGCGGCATACGCCGCGACCAAGGGTGCGCTGCTCTCCCTGAACCGGGCGATGGCGGTGGACCACGCCGCCGAGGGCATCCGGGTGAACGCGGTCTGCCCCGGTTCGGTGGACACTCCGATGCTGCGCTGGGCCGCCGGCCTGCACGCCGACAGTGAGGCCGAGGTGGAGGCGATCGTGGCCGACTGGGGCCGCTCGCACCCGATCGGTCGGGTCGCCCAGCCGCGTGAGGTGGCCGATGTGGTCGCCTATCTGCTCGGCCCGAACGCCTCGTTCGTGACCGGCGCCGATATCAAGGTCGACGGCGGACTCACCGCTGGCAACGCCGTCGTCCTTCCCGATGAAGACACCAAGGAGAACCGCTGAGATGAGTTCGCTTCGTATCGCCCAGGTTCGGGCGACCACTGTGGCTGTGCCGCTGGAGGCGCCGCTGCGGCACTCCAACGGAGCACACTGGGGCTACTTCGTGCGCACCATCGTGGAGGTGGAGACCACGAACGGGCTGATCGGCCTGGGGGAGATGGGCGGTGGCGGGCAGAGCGCCGAGGCGGCCATCCTCGCCCTGCAGCCCTACTTGGAAGGGCACGACCCGGCCAACCTTGAGGCGTTGCGGTTCATGATCGCCAACCCGACGGCGAGCCTGTACAACAACCGCACCCAGCTGTTGGCGGCGATCGAGTTCGCCTGCCTGGACCTGGTGGGTCAGGACGCCGGTCTGCCGGTGCACGACCTGCTCGGCGGCAAGGTGCGCGACGAGGTGGAGTTCGCCTCCTACCTGTTCTACCGCTACCCGGGCCGGGACGGCACCGGGGAGGTGCGCACCATCGACCAGCTGGTCGCCGAGGCGGGCCGGTTGAAGGAGAAGCACGGCTTCCGGGTGCACAAGCTGAAGTCAGGGGTGTTCGAGACCGACTTCGAGCTCGCCGGCTACCGGGCGCTGGCCGAAGCCTTTCCGCAGGACCGGTTCCGGTACGACCCCAACGGTGCGCTCAGCGTGGAGGAGTCGATCCGGTTCGCGCACGCCATCGAGGACCTGCCGAACGATTACCTCGAGGACCCGGTGTACTCCCTGACCGGGATGCGCCGGGTGCGGGAGAACACTCGCGTGCCGCTGGCCACGAACACCGTGGTGGTCAACTTCGAGCAGCTCGCCGCGAACGTGCTCGACCCGGCGGTGGACGTGATCCTGCTGGACACCACGTTCTGGGGCGGGATCCGGGCGTGCATCCGCGCCGGGAACATCTGCGAGACATTCAGCCTCGGCGTGGCCGTGCACTCCTCCGGGGAGCTGGGCATCCAGCTCGCCACCATGCTGCACCTCGGTGCGGCGCTGCCGAACCTGGTCTTCGCGGCGGATGCGCACTACCACCATCTGCTCGACGATGTGGTGACCGGAGGGCTGCGCGAGTACTCCGACGGGAAGATGACCGTGCCCACCGAGCCGGGCCTGGGCGTCACGTTGGACCGAGACAAGGTGGCCACCTACGCCGAGCTCTACCGTGAGCTGGGCCCCTACCCCTACGACCGGGACCCCAGCCGCCCGGACTGGTACCCGCTGCTACCGAACAGCGATTTCGCCGACCACAC
>DXBY01000168.1 GCA_019116305.1 Candidatus Ruania gallistercoris
TCCGGCAAGTTCCCGGTGAAGTACTACCTGGTGGCGATGACGTTCATCATCTTCGACATCGAGGTGGTGTTCCTCTACCCCTGGGCGGTGGCGTTCTCCGAGCTGGCCGTGTTCGGGCTGATCGCGATGATCACCTTCCTCGTGCTGATCACGGTGCCGTTCGTGTACGAATGGCGCCGCGGCGGCCTGGACTGGAACTGAGAAGGGAGGCCGAGATGGGACTCGAGGACAAGATGCCCGCCGGCTACATGCTGGGCAAGCTGGAGGACCTGGTCGGATGGGTCCGGTCCTCCTCGATGTGGCCGGTGACGATGGGCCTGGCCTGCTGTGCGATCGAGATGATGGCGGCCGGCACCTCCCGGTTCGACATCTCCCGGTTCGGGATGGAGGTGTTCCGCGCCTCGCCCCGCCAGGCCGACCTGATGATCGTCTCCGGGCGGCTTAGTCACAAGATGGCACCGGTGATCCGCACCGTCTACGACCAGATGTCGGACCCGAAGTGGGTCATCTCGATGGGGGTGTGCGCCTCCTCCGGCGGCATGTTCAACAACTACGCCATCGTGCAGGGAGTGGACCACGTACTGCCCGTGGACATCTACCTGCCCGGCTGCCCGCCCCGCCCGGAGATGCTGATCAACGCCATCCTCGAGCTGCACGAGCAGGTGGTGAAGCAGACTCCGCTGGCCAGCAACCGGGACGAGGTGCGCCGCAAGGTGGAGGCCGCGGCGCTGGAAGCCACGCCCACGCACCAGATGAAGGGACTGCTGGCGTGACGTCGAAGGACGAGAACCTGCCCGCCGAGCAGGCCGATGCCGGCAAGGCGGTCGCACCCGCAGGGCGCGCTCCGCTGGACGTGGTCTCCGTGCGCGAAGGCATGTTCGGGGTGCAGGGCACCGGCGACACCTCCGGCTACGGCGGACTGGAGCGGGTGGTCTCCATGCCGGGCGCGAGCCCACGTCCGTACGGCAGCTACTTCGACGAGATCGTCGATGTACTCAGCGAGGTGCTCGGCGAGGCCGGGGTGGACTTCGAGGACGCGGTAGAGAAGGTGGTCGTCGACCGTGGCGAGCTCACGTTGTACGTGGCGCGGGAGCACCTGCAGCTGGTGGCCGCCTCGCTGCGGGACGACCAGGACTTGCGGTTCGAGCTCTGCCTGGGCGTGAACGGGGTGCACTACCCCGAGGACTCCGGCCGGGAATTGCACGCGGTCTACCCGCTGTACTCGGTCACGCACAACCGCAACCTCCGCCTGGAGGTCGCAGCACCCGATGCGGACCCGCACATCCCGAGCGTGATCGACATCTACCCGGCCAACGACTGGCACGAGCGGGAGACCTGGGACTTCTTCGGCATCATCTTCGACGGTCACCCCTCGCTGGCCCGGATCGAGATGCCGGACGACTGGCCGGGCCACCCCCAGCGCAAGGACTACCCGCTGGGCGGGATCCCGGTGGAGTACAAGGGCGCAACTGTCCCCGCGCCCGATGAGCGGAGGGCCTACAACTGATGGCTGCACCCACGACAGGACCCAGCGCCACGGCGCCGATCGGCGACACCGACGGCGCGCGCGAGTACGTGGCGACCGGCGGTGACTTCGACGAGATCAGCAGCGATGCCCAGGCGCACGCCGACGAGCGCATCGTGGTCAACATGGGCCCCCAGCACCCCTCCACCCACGGGGTGCTCCGGCTCGTGCTGGAGATCGACGGAGAGACCGTCACCGAGGCACGGGGCGGGATCGGCTTCCTGCACACCGGCATCGAGAAGAACATGGAGTACCGCACCTGGACCCAGGGGGTGACGTTCTGCACCCGGATGGACTACGTCGCCCCGCTGTTCCAGGAGACCGCGTACTGTCTGGCCACCGAGAAGCTGCTCGGCATCACCGAGGACATCCCGGAACGGGCCACTTTGATCCGGGTGCTGATGATGGAGCTGAACCGGATCGGCTCGCACCTGATCTGCATCGGGACCGGGGGTAACGAGCTCGGCGCAACCACGGTGATGACCATCGGCTTCAACGGCCGCGAGGAGATCCTGCGCATCTTCGAGGCGATCACCGGGCTGCGGATGAACCACGCCTACATCCGCCCCGGCGGCGTGGCCCAGGACCTGCCCGCCGGCGGTACCCAGATGATCCGGGAGAAGATCCCCGAGATCCGGCGCCGGATCGCCCAGCTGGAGCAGATCCTGCTGAAGAACCCGATCTTCACCGGCCGGCTGAAGGGCATCGGCTACCTGCCGCTGGCCGGGGCGATGGCCCTCGGCGCCGCCGGACCGATCCTGCGCTCGGCCGGGCTGCCGTTCGACCTGCGCCGTGCCCAGCCGTACTGCGGCTACGAGAACTACGACTTCGAGGTCCCCACCGAGACCAGTGCCGACGCCTACGGCCGGATCGTGATCCGGTTCAAGGAGATGCGCGAGTCGCTGAAGATCGTCCAGCAGGTGCTGGACCGGCTGGAGGCGCAGGACCGCAAGGGCAAGCAGCCGGTGATGGTCGCGGACAAGCGCGTCGCCTGGCCGGCGCAACTCTCCGTCGGTAGCGATGGCCAGGGCAACTCCCTGGAGCACATCCGCAAGATCATGGGCACCTCGATGGAGGCACTGATCCACCACTTCAAGCTGGTCACCGAAGGCTTCAAGGTGCCCGCCGGCCAGGTGTTCCAGCAGGTGGAGCACCCCAAGGGCCCGCTCGGCGTGCACCTGGTCTCCGCCGGAGGCACCCGGCCCTACCGGGCGCACTTCCGCGACCCGTCGTTCAACAACCTGCAGGCCCTGGGCATGATGTGCGAGGGCGGCACCATCGCCGACGTGGTGGTGGCCGTGGCCTCGATCGACCCGGTGATGGGAGGGGTGGACCGCTGATGGTGAACACCGACAGCAGGCCCGGGAACCCGACGCACGACGCTCGAGCCGCCCGGCACTCCTACCCGGAGGAGGTGGCCCGCAGGCTGCACGCGGACGCCGAGGTGATCCTGGCCAAGTATCCGCAGGCACGGTCGGCGCTGCTTCCGCTGCTGCACCTGGTGCAGTCCGAGGACGGGTACGTCAGCCCCGCCGGGATCGCGTTCTGCGCCGACGTGCTCGACCTCTCCCGCGCGTCGGTCTCCGCCGTCGCCACCTTCTACAGCCAGTACAAGCGCCACCCGAACGGCACCTACACCGTGGGCGTGTGCACGAACACGCTCTGCGCGGTGATGGGCGGGGACGCGATCTTCGACCGGCTCGCTGACCGGCTCGGCGTCGGCCATGACGAGACCACCGAGGACGGCACCATCACGCTGGAACGGTTGGAGTGCAACGCCGCCTGCGACTACGCCCCGGTGATGATGATCAACTGGGAGTTCTTCGACAACCAGACCCCCGCCTCCGCCGTGGCCACCGTGGAGAAGCTGCTCGCCGGGGAACCGGTGCGGCCCACCCGGGGCGCGGACAGCGTGGCGACCTTCAAGGAGGTCTCCCGGGTGCTCGCCGGTTTCGACGACGGCCGCGCGGACGAGGGTTCCAGCGCCGGCCCCGCCACCCTGGTGGGCCTGGAGCTGGCACGCAAGAACGACTGGCGGGCCCCGGGCGCCGACGACCAGGTGGCCCCGGAGCCGGAGGCCGGCACCGAACCGGTGGGCGATACCGGGTCCAGTGCGGAACGTAAGCCGCACGCACCAGCCGACACCTCGCCGTCGGGACCGACCGCCGGCGACGACTCCGACGCGAAAGGTAGCGCGGGCAAGGAGGGAACGGTATGACCACGCTGACCCCCGTCCTCAGCGACCTGTGGGACACCCCACGGTCCTGGACGCTGTCCGCTTATGAGGACGCCAAGGGCTACCAGGGCCTGCGCACCGCGCTGAAGACCGAACCGGCGGACCTGGTGACCATGGTCAAGGACTCCGGTCTGCGCGGGCGCGGCGGCGCCGGGTTCCCCACCGGGCTGAAGTGGAGCTTCCTCCCGCCGGCGGACGGCGGCCCGCGCTACCTGGTGGTGAACGCGGACGAGTCCGAGCCGGGCACCTGCAAGGACATCCCGCTGATGTTGGCGAACCCGCACGTGCTGATCGAGGGCGTGATCATCACCGCGCTGGCGATCGGCTCGCACCACGCCTTCATCTACCTGCGCGGTGAGGTGGTGCATGTCTACCGGCGTCTGCTCGCGGCCGTGGCCGAAGCCCGCGCCGCCGGGTACGTGGGCACGGACATCCTCGGCTCCGGGTTCGACCTGGAGATCACTGTGCACGCCGGCGCCGGCGCCTACATCTGTGGTGAGGAGACCGCGCTGCTGGACTCCCTCGAGGGCCGGCGCGGGCAGCCGCGGCTGAAGCCCCCGTTCCCGGCGGTGGCCGGGCTGTACGCCCGCCCCACCGTGGTGAACAACGTGGAGTCGATCGCCTCGGTGCCGCAGATCGTGCGCAACGGCGCGGAGTGGTTCGCCGGGATGGGCACCGAGCGTTCCAAGGGCCATGGCCTGTTCTCCCTGTCCGGACACGTAGCCAAACCGGGTCAGTACGAGGCGCCGCTCGGCATCACCTTCCGCGAGCTGCTGGACATGGCCGGGGGGATCCGGGACGGGCACCGGCTGAAGTTCTGGACGCCGGGCGGTTCCTCCACCCCGATCCTCACCGACGAGCACCTCGATGTGGTGCTCGACTACGAGTCCGTGGGAGCCGCCGGCTCGATGCTCGCCACCCGGGCGCTGCAGGTCTTCGACGAGACCACCTCGGTGGTGCGCTGCGTGTCCCGGTGGAACGACTTCTACCAGCACGAGTCCTGCGGCAAGTGCACGCCGTGCCGGGAGGGCACGTACTGGATGAAGGAGATCCTGCACCGGCTGGAGGCCGGGCAGGGCTCGGAGTCCGACATCGACCTGTTGCTCGACGTGGCCGGCAACATCGAGGGCCGGTCGTTCTGTGCCCTCGGCGATGCCGCCGCCACCCCGGTGAAGAGCGGGATCGCACACTTCCGGGAAGAGTTCGAGCAGGGGCTGCACACTCCCGCCTGGGAGCTGTTCCCCTATGAGGCCAACACCGTCTTCGGAGTCGCGTCATGACCGCCACGTCCAACCAGCAGGCCCCCGCCCCGGTGGAGGAGGTGACGCTGACCATCGACGGGATCGAGGTGAGCGTGCCGAAGGGGACTCTGGTGATCCGCGCCGCCGAGCGCGCCGGGATCGAGATCCCCCGGTTCTGTGATCACCCGCTGCTGAAGCCGGCCGGTGCCTGCCGCCAGTGCCTGGTGGAGGTGTCCGCCCCGCGCAACGGCGAGCTCACGCCGTTCCCGAAACCGCAGACCGCCTGCACGATGGAGGTCACTCCGGGGATGCAGGTGAGCACGCAGAACACCTCTCCGGTGGCGGAGAAGGCGCAGCGCGGCCAGATCGAGTTCCTGCTGGTCAACCACCCGCTGGACTGCCCGGTCTGTGACAAGGGCGGGGAGTGCCCGCTGCAGAACCAGGCCCTCGACCACGGGTCGAACACCTCCCGGTTCACCGGGGTCAAGCGCACCTTCCCCAAGCCGATCAAGATCTCCTCCCAGGTGCTGCTGGACCGGGACCGGTGCATCCTGTGCCAGCGCTGCACCCGGTTCTCCGACGAGATCGCCGGCGACCCGTTCATCGACCTGCAGGGCCGCGGGGGCGGCACCCCGGGGTACGAGGTGCACGGGCTGCACGCCCAGCAGATCGGTCGGTTCGACGAGGCGATCCTGGACTACGTCGGCGGCACAGAAGTCACCGACGACGACGTCGTCGGCCCGGAGGGGACCCCGTCCCTGGTCTCGGCGACCGGCAGCAACGCCGGGACGGTCGGTCCGGCCGCGACGGACGTCTCCGGACGTCCGTTCGCGTCCTACTTCTCCGGCAACACGATCCAGATCTGCCCGGTGGGTGCACTCACCTCGGCCGCCTACCGGTTCCGGTCCCGCCCGTTCGACCTGGTCTCGGTGCCTTCGATCGCCGAGCACGACGCCTGCGGCTCCGCGATCCGGGTGGACTACCGGCGCGGGGTGGTGCTGCGCCGGCTCGCCGGTGACGACCCGACGGTGAACGAGGAGTGGATCACCGACAAGGACCGGTTCGCGTTCGCCTGGCAGAGCGCTCCGGATGTGCTCACCAGCCCGCTGGTGCGGGACGAGGAGACCGGTGAGCTGGTGCCGACCAGCTGGTCCGAAGCGGTGCACCTGGCTGCCCGGCACCTCACCGGCGGGGCCGGTGTGGGTGTGCTGCCCGGTGGTCGGCTCACCGTGGAGGACGCCTACGCCTGGTCCAAGTTCGCCCGGGTGGTGCTGGGCACCAACGATGTGGACTTCCGCGCCCGCGCGCACACCGCCGAGGAGGCAGACTTCCTCGCCCACCGGGTGGCCGGCGCGGGGATGGACGTGACCTTCGCCGACCTGGAGCGCAGCCCCCAGGTGCTGCTGGTGGGGCTGGAGCCCGAGGAGGAGGCCGGCACCATCTTCCTCCGGCTGCGCAAGGGGGTGCTCGCCGGCAAGGTGAACGTGACCACGATCGCCCCGCTGGCCACCCGCGGCAGCACGAAGATGCGTGCCACCGTGGTGCCCACGGCGCCGGGCGGCGAGGCGGAGGTGCTCACCGCGCTGGCCGCCGGCGGCGGGGAGCACACCGAGCTGGCCGAGGCGTTGCGCACCGAGGGTGCAGTGATCCTGGTCGGTGAACGCCTCGCCGGTGTTCCCGGCGGCTACACCGCCCTGCTCGAGCTGGCCCGGGCCAGCGGCGCACGGCTGGCCTGGGTGCCGCGCCGTGCCGGCGACCGGGGCGCCGTCGAGGTCGGCCTGCTCCCGGGGCTGCTGCCTGGCGGACGGCCGACGGCGCAGGCTCAGGCGCGCGTGGACGTCGCCGCGGCCTGGGGGGTCACCGAGCTCCCGGCCACCCCCGGGCGCGACCTCACCGGGATTCTGACCGCTACCGCCGACGGCACCCTCGGCGCCTTGCTCGTCGGAGGCATCGACCTCGAGGACCTGCCGGACCCCGGGCTCGCCGAACGGGCGCTGGCTGCCGCCGGTGCCGTGGTGCAGCTGGAGGTCCGTCGCTCCGCGGTCACCGAGCACGCCGACGTGGTGCTGCCGGTCGCACCGCCGACCGGGAAGTCCGGCACCTTCCTGAACTGGGAGAGCCGGCCCCGCCCGTTCGAGACGGTGTTCGAGAGTGCGGCGATGTCCGATGCCAAGGTGCTGGACATGGTCGCCGGCGCCGCCGGGACCGAGCTGGGCACCCGCACGGTGACCGACATCCACGCCGAGCTCGCCGAGTTCAGCGGCTGGGACGGCCCGCGCCACGATGCCCCAGCGGTCCAGGCCGCACCCGCGCACCCGGTCAGCGGTGGGGAGGCCGTGCTGGCGACCTGGCGGCTGATGCTGGACGCCGGCCGCGGTCAGGACGGCGAACCCCACCTGGCCGGCACTGCGCACCGCCCGGTGGCGATGCTCTCCGCCGGCACTGCACAGGCCGCCGGGCTGCAGGCCGGTGACAGTGTGCTGGTCAGCAGCAAGTCCGGCAGCCTCGAGCTCCCGGTGATGGTCACCGCCATGCCGGACGGTGTGGTCTGGGTGCCGCAGCATTCGGTCGGTAGCTCGGTCTACCGCACACTAGGCGTCGGCGCCGGTGCCGTGGTGGCACTGGCCCGGGCCGCGTCGGAGGTGCAGTCATGAACCCGCCCGTGCTGGCCACTGAGGGAGGTGCGGACTTCTCCGGCGACAGCCTCGGCCTGGTGGTGATCAAGGCTGCCGCGATCCTGGTCTTCCTGCTGCTCTCGGTGCTGTTCGCACTCTGGTTCGAGCGCCGCATCATCGGCCGGTTCCAGGAACGCCTGGGCCCGAACGTGCGCGGCCCGTTCGGGCTGGTGCAGTCCATCCCGGACGCCCTGAAGCTGCTGCTCAAAGAAGACATCACGGTCAAGGCTGCGGACAAGCTGATCTACAAGCTGGCTCCGCTGATCTCGGTGTTCTGCGCCTTCATGATCTTCGCGATCATCCCGTTCGGCCCGGAGGTGCAGATCCCCGGCACGGACATCATCACCCCGCTGCAGCTGACCGACCTGCCAGTGGCCGTGCTCTACATCCTCGCGATCACCGGTCTGGGCGTGTACGGAATCGTGCTCGGCGGCTGGTCCTCCGGCTCCACCTACCCGCTGCTCGGCGCGGTGCGCTCCACCGCCCAGGTGCTCTCCTACGAGCTGTCGATGAGCCTGGCGCTGGTCTCGGTGCTGCTGGTCTCCGGATCGATGTCCACCTCCGAGATCGTGGACGCCCAGACCCAGATGTGGTGGTCGGTGGCCCTGCTCCCGGCGTTCGTGATCTATGTGATCTCCATGCTCGGGGAGACCAACCGGCTGCCCTTCGACCTGCCCGAGGCCGAGGGTGAGCTGGTCGGCGGCTACAACACCGAGTACTCCTCGATGAAGTTCGCCTGGTTCTTCCTGGCCGAGTACATCAACATGCTGAACGCCTCGGCGATCGCCACCACCCTGTTCCTCGGTGGCTGGCGCGCGCCGTGGCCGATTTCGGCGATCAACGACGGGATGTTCAACGAGGGCTGGTGGCCCGTCCTGTGGTTCATGCTCAAGCTCTGGCTGGTGATGTTCTTCTTCGTCTGGGTCCGCGCCACGCTGCTGCGGTTCCGGTATGACCAGTTCATGAACCTGGGCTGGAAGGTGCTCATCCCGGTGGCGCTCGCCTGGGTGGTGGGCGTCGGTGTGATCCAGGGCGTGCGCCAGTTCTCCGACATCAGCCTGCAGACCCTGCTGTTCGTGCTGGCCGGGGTGCTGATCGTGTTCGCCGTGGTACTGATGCTGCTGCCGGAGAAGAAGGACGAGGCCGCTGCCGACGCCGGCACTTCGCGCGCTGCCGGAGCAGTCACCGCACGCACCGGGGCGAAGCCTGCCGCCGGCTCCGGTGCGAAGGCCGGTGCCACCACCAGGAGCGGCCCGAAGGCGGGCTCGAGGGCCAGCGCGAAGCCCGCCGAGAAGTCCGAACCCTTTGACGCCTTCGCGGACGGCTACCCGGTACCCCCGCTGCCGGGTCAGACCCTGCCGCCGTCACCACGGCGGGCGAAGGTGACAGCTCCCGCAGGAGCATCCGCGAGCGAGGAGGAGAACAGCGATGGCTGAGAAGAAGGACCGGAAGCCCTCGTCGTCCCCGGCGCCGAGCAAGGCCTCGTCCCGCGAGGTCGGCGCGAGCAAGGACTTCGACGTGGACGGTGACCTGGACAAGAACGCGGTCCAGGAGTTCTTCGCCCCGGTCGCCGGGTTCGGCGTCACGATGGCGTCCCTGTTCTCCCCGGTGGTCACCGAGCAGTACCCGTTCGAGAAGAAGCCCACCGCTCCGCGGTATCACGGCCGGCACCAGCTGAACCGGTACGCCGACGGGCTGGAGAAGTGCATCGGCTGCGAGCTGTGCGCCTGGGCCTGCCCAGCGGACGCGATCTACGTCGAGGCCGGGAACAACACCCCCGAGGCGCAGTACTCCCCGGGGGAGCGGTACGGGATGGTGTACCAGATCAACTATCTGCGTTGCATCTTCTGCGGTCTGTGCATCGAGGCCTGCCCCACCCGGGCGCTGACGATGACCAACGACTACGAGCTGGCTGGCCAGACCCGCGCCGGGATGATCTTCGAGAAGGACGAGCTGCTGGCTCCGCTACGCTCGGGGATGCTCGCCGCACCGCACCCGATGGTCGAAGGCAGCAATGACGACGACTACTACCGCAAC
>DXBY01000169.1 GCA_019116305.1 Candidatus Ruania gallistercoris
GGGTGAGCACATCACCCATGTCGAGGATCCGGGAGGCCATCCGGTCCGGGTGGAACCGTTCGAAGTCGCCGAGCTGCTCCCCCGTGGAAGCGAACAGCACCGGCGCACCGGTCACGGTCCGGATGGACAGCGCGGCACCACCGCGGGCGTCACCATCGAGCTTGGACAGCACCACCCCGGTGAACCCGACGCCCTCGGAGAATGCCTGCGCGGTGGTGACGGCGTCCTGACCGATCATCGCGTCCACCACGAACAGGATCTCGTCCGGGCGCACCGCATCGCGGATGTCGATCGCCTGCTGCATCATCTCGGTGTCCACACCGAGGCGACCGGCCGTGTCGACCACCACCACGTCGTGGTACTTCTCCCGCGCCTGGTCCACACCGCTGCGCGCCGTCGCCACCGGGTCCCCCACCCCGTTGCCGGGCTCCGGCGCCCAGACGGGCACCCCGGCGCGGTCGCCGACCACCTGCAGCTGGGTCACCGCGTTCGGGCGCTGCAGGTCGGCCGCCACGAGCAGCGGGGTATGTCCCTGCTCCTTGAGCCAGGCGCCCAGCTTCCCGGCGAGGGTCGTCTTACCGGCACCCTGCAGTCCGGCGAGCATGATCACCGTCGGTGGGTGCTTGGCGAAGGTGATCTCCCGGGAGTCGCCGCCGAGAATCTCGATCAGCTGCTCGTGCACGATCTTGACGACCTGCTGCGCGGGGTTCAGCGCCTGGGACACCTCTGCCGACCCGGCCCTTTCCCGCACGGCGGCGGTGAAGGACCGCACCGCGGGCACCGCCACGTCGGCGTCGAGCAGGGCGCGGCGGATCTGCGAGACCGTGGTCTCGATGTCGGCCTCCGAGAGCCGACCCTTCCCGCGCAGGGACTTGAAGGTGGCGGAGAGCCGATCGGACAGGCTGGCGAACACGTGGAATTCCTCAGGCAGGCGGTCAGGTGCTGCGCCCAGGATATCTGCACCGGCGAAGCACGTTCACGGTGAGCCGCGCCACCAGGTTCGCCCGCCACGCGGTCCAGGCCTTCGGCCCGGCCGCGAGCGCGTCCGCCTCGGTGAGCGCCCGAAGCAGGTGCACCAG
This sequence comes from Candidatus Ruania gallistercoris, assembly GCA_019116305.1. Taxonomy (GTDB): domain Bacteria; phylum Actinomycetota; class Actinomycetes; order Actinomycetales; family Beutenbergiaceae; genus Ruania; species Ruania gallistercoris. The sequence goes on from DXBY01000169.1 coordinate 1,080, forward strand.
GTCCGTGCGGTGGTCCAGGGCCGCCGCCACCTCCTCGGCGACCGCCGGATCGGCGACGTCGCGGCTGGTCGCGGTCTCGGCGAGGAGCAGGTGGTGGCGCACCAAGGTGAGCACGTCGCCGGTCTCGTCGGCCGCCACTTCGAACCGGTCCAGGACCGCTGCCGCGATCGGTACCCCGGCGCTGCTGTGGTCCTGGGATGTCCCAGCCACCTTGCCGATGTCGTGCAGCAGCGCCGCCCACAGCAGCCGGTCGGACCCGGGCAGACCGGCCAGGGCGTCCTGGCAGTTCGCCACGGTCTGGACCAGGTGCCGGTCCACAGTGAACTGGTGCACCGGGCTGCGCTGGGGCCGGTTCCGCACCGCGGTCCACTCCGGGATCCACCGGGTCACCACCCCGGCCAGATCGAGGTCCTCCCATACCGGGATCTGTGCCGGACCGGAGCGCATCAGGGTGAGCAGGTGAGCACGCGCTGAGGCGGGCCACGGGTTCGCGGGAACCGGGGCCCGGCTCAGCGAATGGATCGTCACCGGGGACAGCGGCAACCCCGTCGTCGCCGCAGCAGCAGCGGCCCGCACGCTCAGCTCCGCATCCCGGGTGGGATCGACGCCGGCGGCGAGGACGAGCTCGCCGTCGTGCTCGGACAGCTGCTCGCCCACTGCCCGCAGCCGCGGCGGGTGCCAGCGACCGCGGACGATCGCCGGCCGCAGTCGGGGCGTGGGCCGGCGCAGCGCCTGGCGGGCGTGGCGCACGGTCACGTCCAGCGCCGCGGCGATCACCCGGCCGCACTGCGCCAGGTCGGCGAGCAGGTCATCGGCGCCGGCGTGGCCGAGCGTGCCGGCCACCTCGTCGGCATAGACGCGCAGCAGCAGGCTGGTGCGCCGCCCGGCGGCCGTCGAGAGCGCATCGCGGGTATCGAGCAGTCGCTGCTGGGCACGGTCGAACGCGCCATGGGGCCGGTCCGCGAGCCAGCTGGTGCTCAGCGCCATGCACACGACGGCGTCCCGGAGCCCGCCTCTGCTCTCCTTCAGGTCCGCTTCGATCAGGTAGGCGAGCTCCCCGTGGGTCCGCCCGCGCAGTCGGGTGGCGGCGAGCAGTTCCGGCATCCGGCGGCGGGCCGCGGCCCGCCAGTCGGCGAGCACCGCAGACCGGGCCCGTTCGGTCAGGTCCTGCTCCCCGGCGACGTGACGCAGGTCGAGCAGGCCGGTGGCGGCCACCACGTCCGCGGACGCCACGTGCCGGCACTCCGCGAGGCTGCGCACGGAGTGGTCGAGGTCGATGCCGGCGTCCCAGATCGGATACCACAGCGCCTGCGCCAGGGCAGCGAGCCGCTCTGGCGCCACGGTGCCGTCGTGCACAAGCAGCAGGTCCAGATCGCTGGTCGGCCCGGCGTCCCGGCGCCCGTGCGAACCGACGGCACCGAGCGCCGCGCCTGCCCTCACCCCGGTGCGGGTGGTGGCCTCGTGCCAGAGGTCGGCAAGCGCGGCGTCGACGAGGCCGGCGAGTTGCCGGCGGTAGTCCGGTCCCCGGCCGGTCAGCGCCAGCCGGGCCGCGGCCAGGTCCCGCACCGAGAGGTGTTGCTCGGGACCGGCCGAGGTCGCCATGGTCAGAGCGCGTCCGGACCGCTGGCGCCGGTGCGCACCCGGATGACCTCGTCCACCGCCGTCACCCAGACCTTGCCGTCCCCGATCGTGCCGGTGCGTGCCGCGCGCACCACCAGCTCGGCCAGGGCGGTGGCCTCCTCGGCGGCCACCAGGACGTCCAGGCGCACCTTCGGCACCAGGTCCACGGTGTACTCGGCGCCTCGATAGACCTCGGTGTGTCCCTTCTGCCGGCCGTAGCCGCTGACCTCGCTGACCGTCATCCCGCGCACTCCGGCGGACTGCAGTGCGGACTTGACCTGCTCGAGCATGTGCGGCTGGATCACCGCGGTGATGAGCTTCATGAGTTGATCCCTTCGTAGGCGCCTTCGGCGTGCTCGGCCAGATCGATCCCTCGGACCTCGTCCGCTGCGGCCACCCGCCATCCCATCAGGGACTTCAGGGCCAGGCCGAGCACGAGGGTGACCACTGCGGAGATGCCGACCGCGATCACGGCGATGATCACCTGCACGAGGAGCAGGTTCGCCCCACCGCCGAGCAGCAGTCCACCGTCGGTGGCGAGGAAGCCGATGCCGACCGTGCCGACCAGGCCACCGACGAGGTGCACCCCCACCACGTCCAGGGAGTCGTCGTAGCCGAGCCGGTGCTTCAGACCGACCGCGAGCGCGCAGAGCCCGCCGGCGAGCACTCCGAGCACGATCGAGGTGATCGGGGTCAGGGCGCCGGCAGCCGGTGTGATGGCGACCAGTCCGGCGACTGCACCGGAGGCGGCCCCGAGCGAGGTGGCCTTGCCGTACTTGAGCTTCTCGGTGACCAGCCAGCCCAGGACCGCAGCGGCCGCCGCAGTGGTGGTGTTCACCCAGGCCAGCCCGGCGGTCTCGTCAGCCCCGTAGGCGGAACCTGCGTTGAATCCGAACCAGCCGAACCAGAGCAGCGCGGCACCGAGCATCACCAGGGGCAGGTTGTGCGGGCGCATCGGTTCCGCGCCGAACCCCTTCCGCTTGCCGACGATGAGGGCGAGCACCAGTCCGGCCACGCCGGCGTTGATGTGCACCACGGTGCCGCCGGCGAAGTCGATCGGTTCGGCGATCGCAGCGAACGGACCGTCACCGGAGAGCAGTCCGCCGCTCCAGACCATGTGCGCCATCGGGAAGTAGGACAGGGTCACCCAGAGGCCGGCGAAGACCATCCAGGTGGAGAACTTCACCCGGTCGGCGATCGCACCGGCGATCAGCGCCACGGTGATGATCGCGAACGTGGTCTGGAACCCGACGTCCACGATGGTGGGGATCGCCGTCCCGGACTCGGGGTCCAGCACCGAGACCGCGTCGAAGCTGCCGCCGAGGCCGAACTGGTCCAGCGGGTTACCGACGATCCCGCCGAGCGAGTCCCCGTAGGACATCGACCAACCCCACAACGGGTAGATGACGGCGACCAGGGCCAGCGCCCCGAAGCACATCATCATCATGTTCAGCACCGACTTGGAGCGGGTCATCCCGCCGTAGAACAACGCCAGGCCGGGGGTCATCAACAGCACCAGGGATGCCGAGACCAGCATCCAGGCGGTGATGCCGGCATCGATAGAGGGTTCCATGCATTCGTCTCCGCACATGTCGGCTCGGGCGGCCGACCTGGGAACGAGAGTGCTGGTCGCTCGTTTCGCGCCGGGACCAGAAATGTTTCCTGGGCGTGACAGTTTGCTCACCGGTGTGAACACCGTGTTTCCGCTCGGCTCGCCGGAGCGGGCGCTCCCCCGCCCGCGGGCGCCTCTATCCTGGCCGGGTGCCGCGACTAGGACAGCTGCCCCGCACCCGGCGCCGCCGGGCGGCCATCACGCTCGGCCTGTTCCTGGTGACGATCGGGGGCGCGCTGGTAGCGGCGGTGAGCACGCTGGAGGCCCTGGTGCACCCGGTCTTCGGCGTCGGCCTCGTGGTCCTGCTGCTCGGGGTGGCGGTGCACACCTGGGGTCGCCGCGGCATCCTGGCGGCCACCCGTGCCGACACCGCCGGCCTGGCCGGTACGGACTTCTCGGACGGTCTGCCCGCCGGGGCGTTCTTCGACGACGGGCGGATCGGGGTGCGCAGCCAGGGGCTCTGGACCAAGGTGCTGCTCCCGGTGCTCGGGTCCCTGATGCTGCTGCTCGGCGCCCTGATCGCGCTCGCCGCCGGTGCGGACACCGAGATGCTGCTCGGTGGCTGCGGAGTGATGCTGCTCGGCCTGATGATGTTCTGGGTGCTGTACCGCACCGGCGGCACGGTGCTCTGGATCGACCGGCACGGCCTGACCCGCGCGCGCCCGCCGGCACAGGTGCGTTGGCAGGACCTCACCGGCAGCTACCTGCACCGCAACGCCCTGCACCTGCGTACCAGGAGTCGGCACGGGCTGCTGCGGCGGCGCACCGTGGTGGTGCCGGTCGGCGTCCTGGAGATCGGCACCGGCAACCTCATCACGCTCATCGGTCAGGTGCGCAGCGTGGCGCTCGGGCTCCCGCCCGGGACCCCGATGCCCTGACCTGCCCCGGCGACCGGGCGCCGTCGAGAGCCGCTCACGCCTCCAGCAGGGCGTCCACGAACGCCTCCGGATCGAACGGGGCGAGGTCGTCCGGGCCCTCGCCCAGTCCGACGAACTTCACCGGGACGCCCAGCTCTCGCTGCACGGAGACGACGATCCCGCCCTTGGCGGTACCGTCCAGCTTGGTCAGCACGATGCCGCTGATGTCCACCGCCTCGGCGAACACCTGGGCCTGGCGCATGCCGTTCTGCCCGGTGGTGGCGTCCAGGACGAGGAGCACCTCGGCCACCGGTGCCTGACGGGCGACCACGCGGCGGATCTTGCCGAGCTGGTCCATCAGCCCGGCCTTGTTCTGCAGCCGTCCCGCCGTGTCCACGATCACCACGTCCACGCCGGTCTCCCGACCGGTCTTGACGGTGTCGAAGGCGACGGAGGCGGGGTCCGCGCCCTCCTTGTCCGACCGCACCACGCTCACTCCGACACGCTCGCCCCAGGTGGCCAGCTGATCGGCGGCCGCAGCGCGGAAGGTGTCGGCCGCGCCGAGCAGGACGTCCCGGTCCTCGGCGACCAGCAACCGGGCGAGCTTGCCCACGGTGGTGGTCTTCCCGGTGCCGTTCACCCCAACCATCAGGATCGTGGCCGGGTGCGGCTCGCCGTCGTCGCCGACCACCGGGCTAACCGCCAACCTCCGGTCCAGATCCGGGTTCACCAGGGCGAGCAGCTCCTCGCGGACCATCTCCCGCACCTGTGCGGGATCGCTGGTGCCGAGCACCTTCACCCGGGTGCGTAGTGCCGCCATCAGCTCATCGGTGGGCCCGGCGCCGACGTCCGCGATCAGGAGGGTCTCCTCGATCTCCTCCCAGTCGGACTCGGTCAGGTCGCCGCGGGAGAGCAGGTTCAGCAGCGTGGCGCCGAGTCCGCCGGAGCGAGCCAGCCGCGCACGCAGCCGCACCATCCGCCCGGCAGCAGACTCGGGCCGCTCCAGGGTGGGCGCGCTCTCCGCAGGCTGTTCCTCGGCCACCGGCGCTGCCGCCGGGTCGGTGGGCGCCGCGGGCGCACCGGTGTCGTCCTCCTCGGTCTCCGGGGAGGCGAGCGTGGGAGCGCCCTCGCGGGAGTCGGTGGAGCTGCGCCGCCGGCGGGTGGTGACCAGGGCGGAGATTCCGCCGACCAGGACGACGGCGGCAATGACCAGGTAGAGCCAGATGTCCTCGAGCACGTGCCCCAGTGTGGCCTACAGCGCGGGCGCGAGGCCAATCCCGGATCAGTGCGAGCTGCGCCGGCGGCCGACCATCTCGATCAGGTCGGGAGCCTGGTGGTACGCCGGACCGTCCTCGCCCATCTCCAGCAGGTCGGCCACCCGGGTGGGCGGATCGGCGACGGCGGAGCTCGCCGTGCTCTCCGCGTCCTCGGGCTGGTCCTGGCGTACGGAGCGGATCGACTCCCGCAACCATGGCATGAGCCCTTCGGCGGGCACGTGCCGACGCACCAGGGCGAGCAGCAGGGTGCATGCGGCCACCATGGCGGCGATCACGGCGACAAAGGGTCCAGTCACGATCCTCAGTATCGGTGAGTTGCTGCGAAACGCAGCGCGACACGCCGAGGCGAGACACGCCGTCGACCATGATCCGGAGCACATCTGCCCGCGCGGGCCCCAACAGACCCGCTCAGCCCGCATCCTCCTGGAGCCGCTGGGAGATCACCGTGGTGACGCCGTCGCCACGCATCGTCACGCCGTAGAGGGCATCGGCCACCTCCATCGTGCGCTTCTGGTGGGTGACCACGATCAGCTGGGAGTCCGAGCGCAGCTCGCGGAAGATCTCCAGCAGCCGGCCCAGGTTGGTGTCGTCCAGGGCAGCTTCCACCTCGTCCATCACGTAGAACGGGCTCGGCCGGGCCTTGAAGATCGAGACCAGCAGCGCCACGGCGGTCAGCGATCGTTCCCCGCCGGAGAGCAGCGAGAGCCGCTTGACCTTCTTCCCCGGCGGACGGGCCTCCACCTCGATCCCGGTGGTGAGCATGTCGTCGGGGTCGGTGAGCACCAGGCGACCCTCACCGCCGGGAAAGAGCCGGGCGAAGACCTGCTCGAACTGGGCGGCGGTGTCGGTGTAGGCCTCGGTGAAGACTTGTTGGACCCGTTCGTCGATCTCGGCGACGATGTCGAGCAGGTCGGCCCGGGACTTCTTCAGGTCGTTCAGCTGCTCGCTGAGGAACTGGTGCCGCTCCTCGAGCGCGGCGTGCTCCTCCAGTGCCAACGGGTTGACCTTGCCGAGCAGCTTCAGCGCGCGCTCGGCCGCACGCAGCCGCTTCTCCTGCTCCTCGCGCACGTACGGCCGCGGCGGGCCGGGCTCCTCCTCCGCTCCGGGCGCCGATACCTGCGGCACCAGCTGGTCCGGGCCGTACTCCTCGGTGAGCACGTCCGGCTCCAGCCCGAGCTCTTCGATCGCGCGCTGCTCGAGCTGTTCCACCCGGAGCTTCTGCTGGGCCCGGGCGACCTCGTCCCGATGCACCACATCGGTGAGCTTGGCGTGCCGCGCGGACAGCTCGTCCAGCGCAGCCCGCAGTTCGGTGAGCTCGGACTCCCGGGTGGCGCGCTCGTCCTCGGCAGCCTGGCGGCGGCGTTCAGCCTGCGCCAGGGAGCCCTCGATCGCGGTCAGGGCGCGTTCGGCGCCGTCTCGCACAGCAGCGGCCACCTGCGACTGCTCGGTGCGGCGCCGGGCACGTTCGGCGGCCACCTCCCGAGCGCGGCGCTCGGCCTGGGCGGCGCGCTCCAGGGACTCGGCCCGCCCGGTGACGGCTTTGACGCGTTCCTCCACGGTGCGCAATACCAGACGGGCGTCAGTCTCCTTGGCCCGGGCGGAGGTGGCGGCCGCGGCCCGGGCGTCCCGGTCGGCGGTGGCCTCCTCCAGGTCCACCCCCTCGTCCTCGGGCTGATCTTGGGCGTTCTCCAGCCGCGCGGTCAGCTCGGCGAGCTCCTCCGCGCGGGTGGTATGGGTGGCCTCGGTGGCCTCGATCGCCGGCCGGATCCGTTCCGCCTCGGCGCGTGCGGCGCGCATCGCCGACCCGTGCTGGCCGAGCTTGTCCGCCACGGCGGCCAGGTTGGCGTCCGAGGAGTGCAGTGCCTCCAGGGTGCTGTCCGCCTCCGCCTGCGCGGCCTGCACCGCCTCCCGGGCCGGGCCGAGGGCGAACCGGGTGCGCTCGATCCGGGCGAGTGCGTCCGCGAGCTGCGTCTCGGCCTCGTCCCGGGCCGCGTGCAGCTCGAGCACACTGGGGCCGCCGGCGACGCCACCGCGCGCCTGGGCCCTGCCGAGCACATCGCCGTCGGTGGTCACCGCCACCAGGTCCGGCGACGCGGCGCACAGCTGCCGGGCAGCCTGCAGGTCCTCGACCACCACCACATCGGTGAGCAGACCGGTGACCGTACCGGACACCGGCGCCTCCGGCCGGACCAGGTCCGTGGCCCACCGGCCGTGATCGAGTTCCGGGCGTGGACCGGGCGCCGTGGCCTCGGTGGCGATCAGCACGCGCGCCTGGCCCGCTTCGGTCGCGCGCACGTGCCGGAGTGCGTCCACGGCCACGTCCACCGACTCGGCGGCGGCCGCATCGGCAAGGTGTCCCAAGGCCGCAGCGATCGCATTCTCGTACCCGGCCTCCACGGTGAGCAGATCGGCCACGGAGCCGAGCACCCCGGGCAGCTCGGCGGAGAGCAGCGCCCCGGTGCCGTCCTTGCGGGCCAGGGACATCTGCAGTGCGTCCAGGCGTGCGGTCCAGGTGGCCTTGTCCCCCTCGGCCTCGCGTTCGGTCTCGGTGCGCTCGGTGACGGCGGCGGTCGCCTCCTCCAGGGCGGCCAGGGCCGCTTCGTGCGCCTCGTCCAGGCCTTCCTCACCCTCCTGTGCCCCGACGGCCTGCTGCTCGAGGGCGACGAACTCGCGTTCGGCGGCCTCAGCGCGCTGCTGTGCGTCGTCCAGGTCGCGGCGGAGCCGGTCCAGCTCGGCCTCGCTGCCCTCCACCTTGGAGCGCATCGCCGCCACCTGCCCGGTGAGCCGGGCCAGGCCCTCGCGCCGGTCGGCTACGCCCCGGTGCACCGCTGCCAGGGCCCGCTCGGCCTCCGCGCTGCGCTGTTCGGCGTAGGTACGTTCGGTGACCATCGCCTCCAGGTCGGCGCGGGCCTTCTCCGCCTCGGTGGTCAGCTCGGCCTCGGCCGTGCGGGCCCGGGCAGCCTGGGCGTCCAGGTCGGCGGGGTCCCGGCCCGAGCTCTCCTCGGTCTGCGGGGTGCCGAGCAGCCGGCACCGCTCCCCAGCCAGGGTGTGGGTCCCGCGCAGGCGCTCGCGCAGGGAGGAGAGGCGGTACCACATCTCGCTGGCCTCGCGCAGGGCGGGGGCCGCGGCAGCGGCATCGGTCTCCACCCGGGTGAGCCGTTGGCGGGCCTCCTGCTGCTCGGCCTCCACCCGAGAGCGTTCCTCCCGCAGGGCGGTCTCGTCCGCGATCTCCTGGGCGAGCGAGGAGGTGAGCTGGACCAGATCGTCGGCAAGAAGGCGGGCCCGGGCGTCCCGCAGGTCGATCTGGACCACCTGGGCGCGGCGAGCCACGTCCGCCTGCTTGGCCAGCGGCCCGAGCTGGCGCCGGATCTCGCTGGACAGATCGGTCAGCCGGGCCAGGTTCGCCGCCGTGGCCTCGAGCTTGCGCAGCGCCTTGTCCTTGCGCTTGCGGTGCTTGAGGATGCCGGCGGCCTCCTCGATGAAACCGCGCCGGTCCTCGGGGGTGGCCGAGAGCACCGAGTCCAGCCGACCCTGGCCGACGATCACGTGCATCTCCCGGCCCAGGCCGGAGTCGGAGAGCAGGTCCTGGATGTCCAGCAGCCGGCACGAGGTGCCGTTGATCGCATACTCCGAGCCGCCGTTACGGAACAGCGTGCGGGAGATGGTGACCTCGGAGTACTCGATCGGCAGCGCGCCGTCGGCATTGTCGATGGTCAGCGACACCTCGGCGCGGCCCAGCGGTGGCCGGGAGGAGGTGCCAGCGAAGATCACGTCCGCCATCGCACCACCGCGCAGCGACTTGGCCCCCTGCTCCCCCATCACCCAGGAGAGCGCGTCCACCACGTTGGACTTCCCGGACCCGTTCGGACCCACCACACAGGTGATCCCCGGTTCCAGGCTGAGCGTGGTCGCGGACGCGAACGACTTGAAGCCGCGCAGCGTCAGCGTTTTCAGGTGCACGCTGCCCAGGCTAGCGGCTCGGCGGCGCCCGTTCGTGGATCCTGACGGAGGAGGGGCGGGGCGACACTTCCTGGAGCCGGGCGTTGACTCCGGGCCCGCACCTGGTCAGGGTGGTGCGATGACCCCTGCGCGGCTGGACCGGCTGCTCACTGTGGACGACCAGATCCGCGACCGCTACCTCCGGGTGCCGTTCGAGGTGCCCCCTGGCGCGCCCGGGGTCGAGGTGCAGCTGACCGTGGCCGACCCGGCAGCGGTGATCGATCTCGGCTGCGAGGCACCGTCACGATGGTGCGGGTGGGCCGGCGGGGCTCGGAAGTCCTTCGTGGTGCGCCCGGAGGAAGCCACCCCCGGGTTCCTGCCCGGGGTGGAGCCGGGAACCTGGCACCTGGTGCTCGGCCTGCACCAGCTTCCGGTACAGGGGGTGCAGGTGCAGGTCGAGGTGGCCACCGACAGCACCGCCGAGGTGGCGGCGGAACCGCTCGCTCCCCTGGCCCCGGCCGTGCGGGGCAGCAGCCGGGCGGTACCCGCGGGCGCGGGCCTGACCTGGTACGCCGGGGACTTCCACGCGCACACCGTGCACTCCGACGGCCAGGAGAGCATCGACCAGCTCGCCGCCCGGGCGGTGGCCTCGGGGCTGGACTTCCTCGCCGTCACCGACCACAACACGATCAGTCACCACCGCCTGCTCGGGGCTTCGGCCGCCCGGCACCAGGTGACGCTGTTGCCCGGGCAGGAACTCACCACTGCCCGCGGGCATGGCGTGGCCTACGGCGATATCGGCTGGGTGGACTTCCGTCGGCCGGCCCAGCACTGGTTGGCCGAGATCGAGCGGCGCGGTGGACTGCTTGCGGTGAGTCATCCGGCCGAGGGCGACTGCGCCTGGCAGCACCAGCTGGACCGCGCCCCGCACGCCCTGGAGCTCTGGCACATCTCCTGGTTCCGGGACCTCACTGCCACCGCACCCTGGGCGTTCTGGCAGCTGCTGGAGCATCTTCCGGGCAGTGCGCGCACAGCGCTGATCGGCGGATCGGACTTCCACGCGCCCGGGGCGGGGTGGACGCTGGGCACCCCGACCACCTGGGTGGCCGCCGCGGAGTGCACTCCGGAGGCGATCCTGGCCGGGGTGGCGGCCGGGCGCACGGCGATCAGCCTGGGGGTCCGCCCGGATGCCACCCCGGATCCGCTCGGCACGCCGCTGCTGTTGCGCCACGACGGCGATCTGCTCGCCCTGGCCGGTTCCGGCGCCGTGCTCGTCGATGCCCTGGGCCGCCGACGGCGGATCCTGGCTGACGAGGTCCGGGTCAGTGGGGACTGGGGCCGGGGCCCGTACCACCTGGAGGATCCGGTGCGGCGGGTGCTGGCGATCTGTCGTTGAGCCGTCCGCACCACGAGAGCGCCTGCGGCGCCGGTCAGTACCCCTCGGTGCCGGCGTCCTCGTCCTCGTCCGGCACCACCACGGCCTGATCGGCGACGTCCGCCTCGTCGGCCTGGCCGGCTCGGTCGGGTCGGGCGGTGTGCGGTCGGTAGTCCTCACCGCGGTCACCGGGGTCGGTGTCCTCGGCTTCCTGCACCAGGTTGACCGGTTCGTCGTCGAGCGCGTCGACGAGGCCGGCGTCCTGCCAGGAGTCCGGACCGGGCCGTGTGCTCATCGTTCCTCCTGTGCTCGGGGTCTCCATCCTCAGCCCCAAGCCGCGCCCGCGCCACCGCTCAGGCCGGGGAACCGGCCTCCAGCCGGTAGGCGTCCGCGGGGTAGACGCCGAGCACGTGCACCTCGGTGGTGAAGAACTCCAGCTCCTCCAGCGCCCGCTTGACCGGAAGGTCGTCCGGGTGCCCGTCCACCTCGGCGAGGAACATCGTGGCGACGAACTCGCCGTCGACCATGTAGCTCTCCAGCTTGGTCATGTTCACCCCGTTGGTGGCGAACCCGCCGAGCGCCTTGTACAGCGCGGCCGGCAGGTTGCGCACCTTGAACACGAACGTGGTCACCACCGGTCCGGCACCGGAGGAGGTCCGCCGTTCCTCGGGCGAGAGCACCACGAACCGGGTGGTGTTGTGGTCGGCGTCCTCCACATCGGTGGCGAAGATCTCCAGACCGTAGATCTCGGCCGCCAGCGGTGGTGCGATCGCTGCCTGGGTGGGGTCGCCGAGGTCGGCGACCTCACGGGCGGCGCCGGCGGTGTCACCGGCAACCATCGGGGTCAGGTGCCGCTCGCGAATCACCTGCCGGCACTGCCCGAGCGCGTGCACATGTGAACGCACGGTGTTGATCTGCGCGGGGTCCGCACCGCGCACGCCCATCAGGGTGAACGTGATCCGGAGGAAGTGCTCGGCCACGATGTGCAGGCCTGAGGTGGGCAGGAAGTGGTGGATGTCGGCCACCCTCCCGGCGAGGGAGTTGTCGATCGGGAGCAGCGCCAGCTCCGCCTGCCCGCCGGCCACCGCAGCGAACACGTCCTCGAACGACGCACACGGCAGCGGCTCCCAGTCCGGATAGTGCTGCCGGCACACGATGTCCGAGTTCGCGCCGGGTTCTCCCTGGTAGGCGATGCGTCGAGTCACCTCGGCATCTTCCCACGCCTGCTGCCGGTGCTGGACGCCGCCCGCCCTCACAGCCGGTCCCCGGGCGCTGTGCGGAAGAAGTGACACCGCCTTCACACCGGTGGCGCGGCGACGAAATCTGCGCCTCATAGCGTTCCGGCACGCACTGCACCGAACCAGAGATTGCGCCGATCCCCGGAGGAGACCCATGTACCTGCGACCGAACGATCTGGTCACCACGATGATCGAGGCAGGTGAGTCGAAGATCTTCATGGCCGGCCGCGACGCCCTGGTCCGTGGGGCGATGGGTGGGGCGATGCTCGCTCTGACCGCTGCGTTCGCCGTGTCGGTGACCGTGACCACCGGCAGCGCGCTGCTCGGGGCGGTGCTGTTCCCCGCAGGCTTCGTGGTGCTCTACCTGCTCGGCTACGACCTGCTGACCGGCGTGTTCGTGCTCACCTCGCTCGCCTGGCTGGACCGCCGCCCCGGCGTGACCGTGGGCGGCGTGCTGCGCAGCTGGGGCCTGGTGTTCACCGGGAACCTCCTCGGCGCGGTGACCGTGGCGGTCCTGATGGCCGTGGTGGTGACGTTCGGCTTCGACACGCCACCGAACGAGGTCGGTCAGGCGATCGGGCACATCGGTGAAGGTCGGACCGTGGGCTACGCCGAGCACGGCGCCGCCGGCATGCTCACCCTGTTCGTGCGCGCGGTGCTGTGCAACTGGATGGTCTCCACCGGTGTGGTGGGCGCGATGATGGCCAAGGATGTGCCCGGCAAGGCGATCGCGATGTGGCTGCCGGTGATGCTGTTCTTCTTCATGGGATTCGAGCACTCGATCGTGAACATGTTCCTGTTTCCCTCGGGCCTGCTGCTGGGCGGCGAGTTCACCCTGGTCGACTACCTGGTCTGGAACGAGATCCCCACGGTGCTGGGCAACCTCGTCGGTGGCGTGTTCCTGGTCGGCCTGCCGCTCTACCTCACCCATGCCCGGACCGCGGCCCGGCGACTGCCTGCCCTCCCGGCTGCCGCGGCCCGGGAGAACGAGCCCGCCGCCTGACCGCGCCGGCCGGCTCAGCGCCCAGCCGCCTCCCCGGACACGGACTCCGGCGCCAGCCGGGCGAGGACCTGCTGGGCGACGATCAGATCGGCCCGGCCCTGCGCCGTCTGCGAGTGGGGCCGGGCGCCGGTGGTGACGAAGGCATAAAAAGCGAGCACCTCGTTCTCGAACGCTTCCTGCTGCGGCCACCGGTACTCGCTGCGCGTCTCGCCGTCGCCGGCGGTACCGACCACGGTCAGCACGGTCGGGGCATTGAGCAGGTACGGCACGCCGAAGGTCAGGCTCGCGCTGCCGGCGTCGTGGTGGAAGGTCACCGTCTCCCGATAGTCGGGGTAGTCGGGCAGGTAGTGCCACCCCAGGTGCAGCCGGGCGCCCCCGGCCAGGGTGCCGCTGATCTCCACCGATCCCGGGTCGCCGTTCTCGGCGGCCCAGTGATGGGCGGACTGCACCTCGGCGACGGCGTAACCCAGGTGTCGGAGCAGGGAGACGTCGTGCACGATCGAGCCGATCACCACGCCTGCGTACAGGTCCCGCCACGCTGGGGCCGTCCCGGCCCCCAGTGCGGTGTCCAGGGCCGCCTGGGTGGGGCGGGCCGCAGCGGCGAGCTGATCGCCGCCCACGTCCGTAGGTGCCGGCAGCAGGTTGGCGAACCGCAGCTGGCGTTCGGCGCTGGGGTGCAGGATCTCCACGGTGACCGCCCGCAGGCGGGCGCCGGCCAGTACCCGGGCGAGCTCCGCCGTCGCCGGATCGTACTCCTTCATATAACCGAGCTGGACCCGTGCGCCGGCCGCCTCCAGCCGGTCGATCTCGGCCTCGGCGAGGGCGAGCGGCTTCTCGCAGAACACCGGCAGGCCGGCCTCGGCCACGGTGAGCGCATCCGTTCCGTGCGTGCCCGAGGTGGCCACCAGCACCGCGTCCAGCGGGCAGCTGCCGCTCCGGTGGGCGGCGATCAGCTCGGCGGCGGAGGTGAACACGCCGGCGATGCCATAGCGACCGGCAACCTGTGCGGCTCGTTCGGCCGACAGGTCGGCCACGGCCACCACCTCGAACTCGGCCCACCGGCGCAGCAGCAGCGGTAGGTGCACGCTCTGCGTGACGGCGCCGAGGCCGAGCACCCCGATCCGTAGCCTCACGGCAGCCACCGGCGCAGCACCTCGCGGTTGTGCACCTGTTCGCGCTGCGGACGGCCGGGGTCGTCGCCGGCCTGCGGAATGACGTCCTGCTCCACCACGAGCCAGCCGGTGTAACCGCTGCCGAGGATCTGCGCCATCACCGCCTCCAGGTCCAGATCGCCCTCGCCGAGCGGGACGAAGGCCCGGTCGGTCCAGACCTTGCGCATCCCCGCGCGGGTCGCGACCACGTCCGCAAGCACGGCGCGGCGCACGTCCTTCAGATGCAGGTGGTCGATCCGCTCGGACCAGCGGCGCAGGCCGGCGAGCGGGTCGCCGCCGCCGAGCAGCAGGTGGCCGGTGTCCAGGGTCAGGCCCACCTCGGTGCGGGCGAGCAGCTCGTCGATCTCGGCCGGGGTCTCCACGTGGGTGCAGGCGTGGTGGTGGAAGGTCGGCTCCAGGCCCGCGTCCCGGGCCAGCTCCAGGGCGGTGGCGAGGCTGCCCGCGAAGGTATCCCACCCGCGCTCGTCCAGGCTGAGCTCGGGCCCGCCGCCGGGATGCGCGCGGCGCAGGTCAGAACCGGAGTCGGCGAGCGTGGGCCGGGCCGGCCGGTCCGGGTTGTTGCCCTCGGTGAAGAACGCCAGAGCGTCCCGGTAGCCCGGGATCGCAGCGGCGAACGCGGCGGCGTCGGAGAACGGCAGGTCCACCCAGCCACCGGCCAGGGTGAGGCGGTGCCGGGCGAGCCGCGCACGCAGCTGTGGTCCTCGGCCGAGCATCCCGATCGGACCGGAGTCGATGCCGGCGTATCCCGCCGCGGCGACCATCGTGGCCAGCTCCTCAGCGTCGGGAAGGTGCACCCCCTCCTCCGCGGAGAGCTCGAACACGCCGTAGGAGACCGGCGCGTTGGCCAGGGTGATACCCGCCGTCATGTGGGTTCTCCGGCGGGGAAGGCCATCGACGCGCCCCGACTGGCTGTTGCCTGCCCGCCGGCCGGATTCTGCACCTCGATCGAGGCGCCGCTACCGTCACGCAGCCGGCCGTTGATGACGTGCTGGATGCTGGGCGCGGACATGGTCCTCCTGACAGGTGGGTCCAGCACCAGCCGCGCACCGTCAGTGGACGCAAGGCCGTGCGGTGATGATCGCCGTCATCGTCCCACCGGCACCCGAGCGCCCGCAACCTTTGTCAGGACAAAGCAGCGATGGCGGTGGCGGCATGTCCGGCGTCGAGGAAGTAGCCGTGTGCGCCGGCTCAGCGGCCGGGGAACCAGAGCCCGATCTCGCGTTCGGCGCTCTCGATCGAGTCCGATCCGTGCACCAGGTTCTGCTGCACCGCCAGCCCCCAGTCCCGGCCGAGGTCCCCCCGGATGGTCCCGGGCAGGGCAGCGGTCGGGTCGGTCGCTCCGGCCAGTGACCGGAAGCCCTCGATCACGCGGTGACCCTCAGCGATTGCCGCCAGCACCGCGCCGGACTTCATGAACTCCACCAGGGGGGCATAGAACGGCTTGCCCTCGTGCTCGGCGTAGTGCGCGGCGAGCAGCTGGTCATCAGCCTGGCGCAGCTCCACGGCGCTGAGGGTGTAGCCCTTGGCCTCCACTCTGGCCAAGATCTGTCCGGTGAGGCCACGCAGGACCCCGTCCGGCTTGATCAGGATCAGGGTCCGTTCGTGCTGTGCGGTCATCGGTCACCTTCCGTTGCTGGGCTGGAGGTTGTGCCACTGGCGTCGCGTTCGGCGCGTTCCCGGTCGATCTTCAGCCCGAGCCAGACGCCGAGTGCCCAGACGATCGCGAACACCGCGCCGACCACGAACATCGTCGGCACCAAGAAGCCGCCGAGGAGCAGCAGCACCTGGACCGCGGAGCCGATCACGATCCCGGCACGGGTGCGCTGGAGCCGGGCAGCGACGGCGCAGGACACCATCCCGACCCCGCCGAGGACGCCCAGCACCGTCGGGTCCGCAACCCGGAGGCCGTAGGCCACCAGCAGGGCGAAGAAGATCACGAACACCTCGCCCCAGAGGACTGTGGTGCCGAACATCGGCCGTGCCGGGCGCTGGCGGCGAGGTGCAGGCGCACCGGCCGATGCCCGCTCCGCCGCGCCGGTGTCCGGGTGGCCGGCAGCGGCACGGGAACGGTACTCGGCCGCGTGCGGGGTGTTCACCCCGCCAGCCTAACTGTTGCGGCAGCTGCTCCCGCCCTGGGCAGGTCCGCCGGTCCGCACGTGCCAGCGCGACGCCTGCCATGATGGCGCCCGGTGATTCATCGTCGGTGGCACTCCTCCGACATGACCGCCGCGGCACATTAGCCACGACCGAGAGGACGCCAGCAGCGATGACCAGTCTCGACCCGAAAGTCCGCCTGGCCGTGGTCGGCTGTGGCGCACGAGCCACGATCGCAGCCCACGCCATCGCGAGCGGCCGGGCGGTGATTGCCGCGTATGTGGACCCGGTGCCGGCCGCCTCGGCCCGGCTGGCCGAGCGGCTGGATGCTCCGGCGCCTCAGTTCGCCTCGGTGACCGACCTGCTCGCCTCGGACACGCCAGTGGACGCTGCCCTGGTGCTCAGCCCGGACGACACCCATGCCGCCGTGGCTACGGCACTGCTCGATCACCACGTGGCCGTCTATCTGGAGAAGCCGATCACCATCAGCACTGCGGACGCGGACGCGGTGCTGACCGCGGCCGCACGCAGCAACACCCCGCTGTACGTGGGTCACAACATGCGGCACATGTCGGTGGTGCGCACGATGCACGCGATCATCGCCCGGGGCGAGATCGGCACGGTCAAGGCGATCTGGTGCCGGCACTTCGTGGGCAACGGTGGCGACTTCTACTTCAAGGACTGGCATGCCGATCGCTCCCGGAGCCACGGTCTGCTCCTGCAGAAGGGGGCGCACGACATCGACGTCATCCACCACCTGGCCGGTGGGTACACCACCCGGGTGGTGGGGATGGGGGCGCTGACGCTGTATGGCGACATCGACCACCGGCGGGACAACTCCGACCGCTCGATGCCGGAATGGTTCGATATGACGAACTGGCCACCGGGGAGCCAGCGGGACCTGAATCCGGTCATTGACGTCGAGGATCTGTCCATGGTCCAGCTCCAGCTGGACAACGGTGTGTTCGCCTCCTACCAGCAGTGCCACTACACGCCCGACTACTGGCGCAACTACACCGTGATCGGCACCGAGGGCCGGCTGGAGAACTTCGGCGACAGCGCCGGCGGCCTCATCAAGGTGTGGAACCGTCGCCACACCTACCAGGCCGAAGGGGACCGGGAGTACCCGATCGGCGGCGACGAAGCCGGCCACGCCGACGCCGACCTGGAGACGATGACCGAGTTCCTGGACTTCCTCGCCCACGGCGGGAGCACGGTGACGAGCCCGGTGGCGGCCCGGCACGCCGTCGCCACGGCCGTGGCTGCCACGGCCTCGCTCCGGGACGGCTCGACGCCGCGCGAGGTGCCACCGGTCCCGTCGGAGATCGCCGCGCACTTCTCCGCCGGACGCTGAGACGACGTGCCGCACGGCGAAGGACGCCGGATTCCGCCCGCTCCCGAGCGTCGCCGATCCCGTCCCGGTTCAGCCATGATGGACTGGGCAGTACTCGACGGGCGCTGCATGTGGCCCGCGCCGGGACGACGCGCACCGCATGTGACTCGGCGAGGCAACGGCATCCAGAACGAGACGAGGTTCATGTGCACTCCTCCCCTCCCCCACTGCGCGTGGGAATGATCGGCGCCGGCAGCATCTCCCGCGTGCATGCGCCGGCCTGGCGATCGCTGGGCGCCGAGGTGGCCGTGTACTCACTGCACGGTGCTGACGAGCTAGCCGGCGCCCATGGGCTGCGCCCGGTCGGTTCCTTGGACGAACTCTGGGAGCAGGTGGACGTGGTGGACATCGTCACGCCCACCCATACGCATGCCGACCTCGCCCTGGCGGCGATCGCCCGCGGTAAGCACGTGGTGTGTGAGAAGCCCTTGGCCCGTACCACTGCCGTCGCCGAAGAGGTGGTGGCCGCGGCGCGCGCAGCAGGGGTGGGGCTGTTCCCCGCACACGTGGTGCGCTACTTCCCCGCCTACGCACGCGCACACGCAGCGGTGACGGCCGGGAAGATCGGACGGGTCGCCGTCTGCCGGTTCCGCCGGATGAGTGCCGCTCCGCGGGCGGACTGGTTCTTCGACGAGGAGGCCTCCGGCGGCATCGTGCTGGACCAGATGATCCACGACCTGGATCAGGCGGAATGGTTCGCCGGCCCCGCGGTGAGCGTGTTCGCCCGGTCGGTGACCGGCACCGATGCTCAGCACGTCCGTGCGGCGAGCGCGACCGTGACGCTCACCCACGCTTCCGGGGCGATCAGCCAGTGCTACGGCGTGTGGGGTCACCCCGGCCTGCCGTTCAGCTCGTCGTTCGATATCGCCGGTGATGGTGGCGTGCTCCGGTACGACTCGGCCGCCCAGGACAGCACCCGGGTGCACGTGACCGATCGGCGCAGCGGCGGGTACCTGCCGCCAGTGGATGTGGCCTCGAGTCCCTATACCGCCGAGATCGTGGACTTCGCGACCGCACTCACCTCCGGCGGTCAGGCTCAGGTGGTCGCCGCCGACGGTGCACGCGCCGTCCAGGTGGCCGAGGCGGTGCTGGCCTCGATCCGGACCGGCGAAGCGGTCGAGATTCCGCCACTGTCCGAGAGCGGTCCAGCCACAGGGGGCGGCACGCCCGAGCCGGCGGCGAGCGCAACGGAGGACCAGCGATGACACAGTTACGAGTAGGACTGCTGTCCTTTGCCCACACCCACGCGGTGAGCTACGCGCGCTTCCTGGCGCAAGCACCCGATGTGGACGTGATCGCTACCGACGTCGGTGAACCAGACCCAGGCACGCTGCGGGGCAAGGCGTTCGCCGACCAGTACGGTCTGCGCTACCTTCCCGGCGTCGCAGACCTGCTCGCCGAACGACCGGACGCTGTGGTGGTGGCAGCGGAGAATGCCGACCATCGCGAGCTCGTCGAGCAGGCTGCGACGGCGGGTGCGCACGTGCTCTGCGAGAAGCCGTTGGCCACCACCGATGCGGACGCCGATGCGATGGTTCGCGCCGCACGGAATGCCGGGGTGATGCTGATGACGGCGTATCCGGTGCGGTTCTCACCGGAGTTCGCACAGCTGGTGTCCCGGGTGCGCAGCGGCCAGCTCGGGGAGCTCATCTCCGTGCACGGGACGAACAACGGCAAGATGCCACTGGCGGAGCGGTCCTGGTTCACCGAGCCCGCCCGGTCTGGTGGTGGCGCGCTCGTTGACCACGTGGTGCATCTGGCCGATCTGCTCGATGTGCTGATCGGTGAGCCCGCGGCCGACGTGCACGCGGTGACGAACCGGATCCTGCGCGCCGATGCGGGCCGGGACGTCGAGACCGGCGCCGCCGTGAGCATCCGCTACCCGAGCGGGGTGATCGCGCAGATCGACAGCTCCTGGAGCCAGCCGGAGTCGGCACCTACCTGGGGTGGGCTCACCCTTGAGGTACATGGCACGGCCGGCTCGATGCGGATCGATCCGTTCCACGCGCACGTTGCCGGCTACGGCAGCGACGGGCCCCTGTGGGAGTCGTTCGGGACGAATCTGGACGCCGCGATGATCGGTGAGTTCCTGGACGCTGTCCGAACCGGGCGCACACCACAGCCCGACGGCGAGACCGGTGCGCGGACCCTGGCGATCGTGACCGCCGCGCAGCGCTCGGCAGCCACCGGAACGGTGGTCGCCGTCGAATAGCAGGGCTGCCGTGGAGTAGTCGCCGCCGGGGTGGCAGGGAAAGCGCGAGTGCCCGGGGTGTCGAGGTACACACCTCGACACCCCGGGCACCCAGCCCAGTCCGTCTACCGGCCGCCGGCACTACCCGCCGCGCCAGGACCGCCGGTGCCCTGCTCCGCATCAGCACCGGCACCCTGCTCAGCACCAGCGGTCAGCGCCTCGGCAGCGACGACCACCTCAGCCTCCACCCGCCGCTCGGCAGCGGTCGCGTCACCGTCGGCGACGGCCTCGCCGCGAGCGACCATCCCGGCGGTGTCGGAGAGCTTCACCTCACGCATCAGCAGGGCCAGCAGGAAGCCGGCCACCATCAATGGCACCAGGTACCAGAACGAGGGCGCCAGAGCATTGGCGTAGGAATCCACCACGATCTGCTTCACGCCGGCCGGCATCGCGTTCACCGCCTCCGGCGTGAGCGAGTCCACGCCCAGGTCCCCGCCGGCACCCGGCGCCACACCGGCCTGGGTGAACCCGTCGGTGAGGTTGTCCACCAGGCGCGAGGTGAAGATCGTGCTGAACAGCGCAGTACCGACTGCTGCTCCGATCTCCCGGATGAAGTTGTTCGCGCTGGTGGCGGTACCGATCTCGCGCGGGTCCACGGAGTTCTGCACGGCGAGCACGATGGTCTGCATCACCAGACCCAGGCCCGCGCCGAGCACGAAGATCATCGCCGCGAACAGCACCATCGAGATGTCCCCGGTGAGCCGGGTGAGCCAGACGAGCCCCGCCGTCGCGATCGCCAGACCGGCGATGGGGAACATCCGGTACCGGCCGATCTTCACGATCGCAAAACCGGAGGCGATCGAGGTGAGCATCACTCCGGCCATCATCGGCAGCATCAGCAGCCCGGACTGGGTGACGCCGGACCCGGTGGACATCTGAAGGAAGGTGGGCAGGAAGCCCAGCGCGGCGAACATGCTCATCCCGATCACCAGGCCGATCCCGCTCGCCAGGGCGAAGGTGCGGTTCTTGAACAGGTGCAGCGGCAACAGCGGGTCCTCGGCCCGGCGCTCGGCGAGGATGAACAGGCCGATCGCGACCAGGGTCCCGATCACCATGGCCAGCAGCCCTGGGTCGGACCAGTCGTACCCGCTGTTGCCGGTCCAGGAGGTCCAGCTCGCGGCCAGCACGATGCCGGACGTCCCCAGGGCCAGGAGGATGATGCCGGGTACATCCAGCTTCTTCGTCGAGGAGTGGCTGGGCAGCTGCAGCGTCTTCCACGCGATCGCGAGCGCTGCCAGACCGATCGGGATGTTCAGCCAGAAGCACCACCGCCAGTCCAGGTGGTCGGTGAAGAACCCCCCGAGCAGCGGGCCCAGGACAGCGGAGATCCCGAACAGGGCGCCCATCGGCCCCATGTACTTACCCCGCTCCCGGGCGGGAACGATATCGGCGATGATCGCCTGGGAGAGGATCATCAGGCCACCGCCACCCAGGCCCTGGATGGCACGGAAGGCCACTAGGGCCTCGAAGCTGGTGGCGAACCCGGACGCTGCCGAGGCCAGGGTGAACAGGGCGATGGAGACCAGGAACGGCCAGCGGCGCCCCCAGAGGTCACCGAACTTGCCGTACAGGGGCATCACGATCGCTACGGCGAGGATGTAGCCGGTGATCAGCCAGCCCTGGTGCTCCACACCATTGAGCTCGCCGACGATCGTGGGCATCGCGGTGCCGAGGATGGACTGGTCCAGGGAGGCCATGAACATCCCGGCCATCAGGGCGGCAAAGATCAGCCAGACAGTGCGCTTGGTCAGCACGACCGGCGGCTGTCCGTGCGCTGGCGCTGTTGCTGTGGACATCAGGTTTCCTTCGAGTGAGTACCAAGTGTGGTCAGGATCGAGAAGACGGCACCTCGTCGCTCAGAGGCTCTCGCCGCTCAAGGCCGCTCGCGGTCCGGGCGGCTCAGGCCGTCGCATGTAGCTCGCCGCGCACGCGGTGCGTGCCGCGGAGGCGGATCAGATCCCTCAGTCCGACGGCGGAGGGCCCAGTACTGCGTACAGGTCGCCGTAGGCGGCATCGATGTACTCCCGCGGGTGCCCCGTGCTTCCGGCCTCGTGCCAGAGCGTGGTGGCCCAGCGGGCGATGTGGAAGACCGCCATCGCAATCAGTTCCGGACGTGCCGCCGCCTCGGAGCGTTCGTGCTCCAGCCTGCGGACGATCACATCCTGCATCTCCTGCCGGATCGCGTTGAACAGTTCCATGTGCCGGGTGTAGAGGCTGGGTTCGGACTTCATCAGCTCGATGGCCGTGCCGATGCGCTCCTTGGACGGTCCAGGGAACTGCAGCAGTGCGCCGACCAACGTGCGGGTGTCGGCCGCCAGATCGCCCGAAGGGCCACCGGCGGCATAGACCTCGGCGACCTCGTGGTCGAACGTGGTGTGAGCGATACCGAACACCGCGTCGAGCTTGGAGTCGAAGTAGTTGAAGAAGGTGCGCACCGACACACCTACCCGCTCACTGATCTCCTCGACGGTGACCTGCTCCAGCCCCTTCTCCCGGATCAGCTCGTGGGTGGCATCAATCAGCGCGTCCCTCCGGGCGCGCTTCTTCCGCTCACGGAGACCCACCTCATCTTCTTGCACAGCATGAAAGATTACGCCTCGTGCAAATGTGCATCAAGTGCAAATTTGTATCTGTGCGGTGACGTCAACCACACTGCGGCTGTCCTCACTACGTCGCCGGGCGGCATCCACACCTCGCCGCCTTCACTCCTCGCCGAAGCCGGCGTCCACATCGGCCTCCAGCAGGGCCAGCGCCTCGGGTGCCTGCGGGCCGCTGGCGCGGACGTGGATCTCCGCTCCCCCGGTCAGGCCCAGGCCCATCAGGGCCAGCACGCTCGCGGCATCGACGCCGTTCACGCTCACCTCGGCGTCGAGCTCGCTCATCTTCCGCGCCAGCTGGGCCGCCGGCCGTGCGTGCAGACCGAGCGCGTTGCGCAGCACCAGGGTGCGCTGCAGCACAGCGCCCCCTGCCCCAGCCGCACCAGCGCCCGCTGTGCCAGCAGCAGCCTCGCCAGTCACGCCCAGGTGGCCGGCAGTATTCCCCGGAGCTGCGTCGTCGGTGGCGAAGCTGTCCACTGCAGCCCGCGCGGCAGCGAGCACCGCTGCGCCGTCGCCCCCGCCCTGGGCGGCCACAGCGGCAGCCACCGCGCCCTCCACGAATGGAGCGTCCGCCAGGTGGAGCCGGTCGTCCGCCCGCAGCTCGAGCACGGACTCGGCGGTCAGAGCCGCCGACCCCAGGTCGGTGAGCAGCACCACCGCTTCCGCACCGTCGTCCAGCAGGCCGGTCACCGCTTGGTCCACCAGGTCGTAGCTGGTACCGATCCGGCCGTCCTCGGTCCCGCCCGCCGGCCGGATCAGCACGTCCGGAGCCATCTGCTCGGCCACTTCGGCGACCCCGGCAGCCAGCTGCGCCGAGTGTGAGACCAGCAGCACCGCCGTCGGCTTGCTCATCCTGCCGCCCGGGCAGCATCGGCGGCGGCCCGCAACAGCAGGGCGGAGGACTGCGCACCCGGATCACGGTGCCCGGCCGAGCGTTCCCCCAGGTAGGAGGCCCGGCCCTTGTGCGCCACCAGAGGTTCAGTGGCCACGGCACCCTGCTCCGCAGCATCGGCGGCGGCCGCGAGCGCCTCCGCAGCGCTACCGCCACGGTCGGCGACATCCCGGGCCGCCTCGGCTGCCGGGGACCAGGCGTCCACCATGGTCTTCTCACCGACTTCGGCCTTTCCGCGAGCCACGATCCCGCCGACGGCGGCATCGAGCACATCGGCCACCCCGGCCGCGTCCAGGCTCTCGGCCTCAGCCGCCTTGGCCGCGCGCAGGTACGCGGTGCCGTAGAGCGGACCCGCCGCACCGCCCACAGTGGACATCAGCGTCTTCGCAACCAGGGCGAACACCTCGCCCACGGTCGCAGTCTCCGCCTCGGCGAGCTTGGCGAGCACCGCGGTGTAGCCCCGGTCGAGGTTCTCCCCGTGATCGCCATCGCCGATCGCCCGGTCCAGGTCGATCAGTACTACCCGGTTTTCCGCCACGACGGCGGCGCTCGCCTTGACCCAGTCTCTCGCCCAGGTCACGTCCACAGTGTTCATGCTCCCCACCGTAGGGCCGCAGTGACCACCGGTGCGTCGTACAGGCCGAGCAGCTCCTCGTCCAGGCGCAGCACCGTGACCGAGGCGCCCTGCATCTCCAGGGAGGTGACGTAGTTGCCGACCAGCGAGCGCTCCACGCTCGCGCCGCGCGCCTCCAGCAGCTCCCGGGCGTGGGCGTAGACGATGTACAGCTCAGACAGCGGGGTGCCGCCCATCCCGTTGACCAGCAGCAGCAGCCGGTCACCGCCGCGCACGCCCAGGTCCTCGGCCACCGCCTCAGTGAGTCGAGCACTGATCTCGTCGGCGCTGGCCGCCGGGATCCGTTCCCGGCCCGGTTCACCGTGGATCCCGATACCGATCTCGATCTCATCCTCGGCCAGGTCGAAGGACGGTTTGCCGGCGTGCGGCACCGTGCAGGCGGTCAGGGCCACACCCATCGAGCGCACGTTCGCGTTCACCCGGGTGGCGATCTCGTGCACCGCGTCCAGATCGTCCCCGCGCTCGGCGGCCGCGCCGGCGATCTTCTCCACCAGCACAGTGCCTGCCACTCCGCGGCGCCCGGCGGTGTACAGCGAGTCCTGCACGGCCACGTCGTCGTTGACCACCACGGACTTCACCGTGATGTCATCCAGCTCGGCCAGCTCGGCGGCGGTCTCGAAGTTGAGCACGTCGCCGGTGTAGTTCTTCACGATGTGCAGCACTCCTGCACCGCCGTCGGCGGCCTGCGTGGCCGCCTGGATCGGGTCCGGGGTGGGCGAGGTGAACACGGCGCCCGGTACGGCGGCATCCAGCATGCCGGTGCCGACGAACCCGGCGTGCAGTGGTTCGTGCCCACTGCCGCCGCCACTGACCAGGCCCACCTTGCCGGAGACCGCACCGCCGGCACGGGAGACGAACAGGGTCTCGGAGTCGCCGCCGGCCCGGACCAGATCCGCGTGCGCGGCAACGAAGCCGGCTACGCTCTCGGCGACCACCTGCTGGGGATCGTTGATCAACTTCTTCATGACTGCTCCTTCGCACGTTCCGCCCACCGGGCGGTCAGAGAGACGACCATGAGCTTCCTGCGGTGCCCTCCCGCCGCCGGCTGAGCGGCACGCGACAACGCACAGCACTATTGAACCGCGAATTCGCCTGGTCTGCGGGCCGGCGACCGGCCGAGCTGCAGGGTGCGGTGCACGGGTGGTGACCTGCGCCGACCGGCTCCCCGGGCACGGGCGCCAGCCGCGCCGATGTCACCGGCGCACGTTAGGCTCGAACAATGTTGCGCGAACAGGCCGCTGGCTTCCGCCGCACCGAGACCATGCCGGCATGATCGAGTTCGATCGCGTCAGCAAGACCTTCCCGGACGGTACCGAGGCCGTCCGGGAGTTCAGTCTGGTCGTCCCGTCGCGGACCATCACCGTGCTGGTCGGGTCCTCCGGCTGCGGCAAGACCACACTGCTGCGGATGATCAACCGGATGGTCGATCCGACCGAGGGTGCGATCCGGATCGACGACGAGGACGTCGCGACGCTGAACCCGGTCGCGCTCCGCCGCCGGATCGGCTACGTGCTCCAGGGTGGCGGTCTGCTGCCGCACCGGCGAGTGCTGGACAACATCGTGACCGTGCCCCGGCTGAACGGCGTCGGTCGCAAGCAGGCCGAGACCCGCGGACTGGAGCTGATGGACACCGTGGGCCTGGACCGTGACCTGGCCCGCCGCTACCCCGGCCAGCTCTCCGGCGGGCAGCAGCAGCGAGTCGGCGTGGCGCGCGCCCTGGCAGTGGACCCGAACATCCTGCTGATGGATGAACCGTTCGGCGCTGTGGACCCGATCGTGCGTGCGGATCTGCAGAACGAGCTGCTCCGGCTGCAGTCCAGCCTGGACAAGACCGTGGTGTTCGTGACGCACGACATCGACGAGGCGTTCATGCTCGGTGACCAGGTGGTGATCCTCCGACCGGGGGGCCAGGTCGCTCAGAAGGGGTCCCCTGCGGACATCCTCGCCGCTCCGGCGGACGATTTCGTCGCCTCCTTCATCGGCGCCGAACGGGGTCAGCGGGCGCTGCGGATCGAGAACCACGACGGCGCCCAGGTGGTCGTGGACGGACGGGGCCGGCCCGCCGGGGTCCTTACTGCGCAGGACACCAGCCGGTGAGCTGGGTCGCCGCCAACTGGGCGGAGGTGTGGGACCTGACCGTCCGGCACGTGTGGCTGAGTGTGCGGCCGATCATCATCGGCTTCGTGCTTGCGGTCCCGCTCGGACTGGTCGCCTGGCGCTACACCTGGCTCCGCGGCGGCCTGCTCAGCGTGATCGGCCTGCTCTACACCATCCCCTCGCTGGCGCTGTTCGTGCTGCTCCCGCCGGTGATCGGGATCAGTGTGCTCGCCGATGCCAACCTGATCATCGCGCTGAGCATCTATGCCGTGGCCTTGATGACCCGATTCGCCGCCGATGCGTTCGCCGCCGTGGACGAGAGCGTGCGCCGCTCAGCGGTGGCGGTCGGGTACTCACCGTGGCGCCGGTTCTGGGCGGTGGACCTCCCGCTGGCCGGACCGGCGTTGCTGGCCGGGCTGCGCGTGGTGACGGTGAGCACGGTCAGTCTGGTGACGGTCGGGATCCTGGTGGGCATCGACTCCCTCGGACTGCTGTTCACCGATGGCCTGCAACGGGGCATCATTGCCGAGATCGCCACCGGGATCGTGATGACCGTGGTCGTCGCGCTGGTGCTCGACCTGCTGCTCGCCCTCGGCGGCCGAGTACTCATGCCCTGGGCGAGGCGCCCGCCCCGGCGACGGCGATCGGGCCCCTCGACCTCCGGCGTCACCCTCGCTGAGGGTACGGCTGAGCAGGGGGCGAGCTGATGGAGCTGTTCGCCGAGGCGTTTGCCTGGCTGTTCGCCCCCGAGCAGCAGTCCGGACCGGATGCGGTGCTCGTCCGCCTGGGTGAGCACCTGCTGTACACCGTGATCGCCGTGGTGATCTCCGCCGTCATCGCGATCCCGATCGGCTATGCGATCGGGCACACCGGGCGCGGGAAGCAGATCGCCGTGGCACTCTCCGGCGCCGCCCGGGCGCTGCCCTCTCTCGGGTTGCTGACCATCCTCACCCTGCTGGTGGGGGTCGGGGACGCGGTGCTCGCTGCCACGGTCGTGTTCGTGGTGCTCGGCGTTCCGGCGGTACTGGCCGGAGCCTATGCCGGTATCGAGTCGGTGGACGCCACTGTGGTCGATGCGGCGCGGGCGATGGGGATGACCGAGTGGCAGATCCTGCTCCGGGTGGAGGCGCCGATCGGACTGGGGCTGCTGCTGGGCGGGCTGCGGAGTGCCACGCTGCAGATCGTGGCCACGGCGGTGCTCGCCGCCTACGTGGGTCTGGGCGGGCTAGGCATCTACATCGTCCGCGGTATCGCCATCCGCACCTATGAGCAGATGCTCGGCGGCGCGCTGGTGATCATCGTGCTCGCCCTGGTGCTCGACGGTGTGTTCGCCCTGGCCATGTGGCTGGTCGCCCGCTCCCGCCGGGTTCCGGCGCAGGGCACCGGCCCCGGCCCGTCGGTCGCGGCCGCGACCGAGACCTCGCACTCCCCCGCTGTTGCAACGGAAGGATCCCGATGACCGCTCGTACCCGTTCACGCTCCTGGCGCCGCACCGCCCCCGTCGGCCTGGCCGCCGGCCTCACCCTGGCCCTGGTGGCCGCCTGCGGTTCCGGCGACCCGCTCGAGGACCCAGAAGAGCCCGACACCTCGGCCGGCGGTGGTGGCGACAGCATCGTGGTGGGTTCGCAGGCCTACTACTCCAACGAGATCATCGCCGAGATCTACGCCCAGGTGCTCGAGGACGCCGGCTACACCGTGGAGCGGCAGTTCCAGATCGGCCAGCGCGATGCCTACCTGCAGGCGATGGAGGGTGGCGAGGTGCAGGTGCTGCCGGAGTACACCGGGAACCTGCTCCAGTTCTACGCACCGGACACCGAGGCACGCAGCCCGGAGGACGTCGCCGCCGAGCTCCCGGATGTCCTCCCGGAGACGTTCACGATCCTGGACTATGCACAGGCGCAGGACGCCGACTCCTACAACGTGACCACCGAGTTCTCCGAGTCCAACGGCATCACCAGCCTCGCGGACCTGGCCGGCTATGGCGGCACGATCACCGTGGGTGGCAACGCCGAGCTGGAATCCCGGCCCTACGGTCCGCCCGGACTGAGCCAGTTCTACGGGGTGGAGGTGGAGTTCACCGCCATCGGTGACAGCGGTGGCCCGCTCACCAAGGACGCGATCCGGGACGGCACGATCACCATGGGCGACATCTACACCGCCGACCCGGACCTGGCCAGTGGCGACTTCGTCACCCTGGAGGACCCGGAGAACATGATCCTCGCACAGAACGTGGTGCCACTGGTCTCCGCCGACCTCAGCGAGGAGCTCGCCGAGGTGCTGGACCCGGTCAGTGCGGAGCTCACCACCGAGGCGCTGATCCAGATGAACGCTGCCAGTGTGAACGACCAGCAGGACTCCGCCACGATCGCCGAGAACTGGCTGACCGAGACGGGGCTCTGAGAGAGGAGCATGATGACTGCGGCGACCGATCTACTCTCCGACGGATTCGCTCGGGTGGAGGGTGTGCTCACCGCCGCCCTGGACGGACTCGGCCCGGCCGAGCTGGAGGCCCGGATCGACCCGGACGCGAACTCGATCGCCTGGTTGGCCTGGCACCTGACCCGGGTGCAGGACGACCATGTGGCCGAGGTGGCCGGTACCGAGCAGGTCTGGACCGCCGATGGCTGGGCCGAGCGCTTCGGGCTGCCGTTCGAACCGGGTGAGACCGGGTTCGGGCACAGCAGCGCCGACGTGGCCCAGGTGCGTGGCATCAGCGCCGGGGACCTGCTCGACTACCACCGGGCCACCCGCGGGGCCACCGAGCGGTACCTGGCTACGCTCACCGACGGCGACCTGGGCCGGGTGGTGGACGACGCATGGGACCCGCCGGTCACGCTCGCGGTGCGGCTGATGAGCGTGCTCGGTGAGGACCACCAGCACGCCGGGCAGATCGCCTACCTGGCCGGGGTCCTGGCGCGCCGCGCCTGATCACCAGGGTCGCGAACGTTCCTTGGTGCGGCTTCCGGGCCCAATCTGCCGCATCAACGAACGTTCGAGGGACCTGGCGGACCCTGGCCTACCCGCCGAGTACCTCGGTGCGGCGGCGCATCCAGGCGAGCGAGGAGTCGATCCCGTCCTCCAGGCTCAGTTCTGCGCGCCAGCCGAGCAGGTCGGCCGCGCGATCCACGTTCGCGTAGGCGCCGACGGCATCGCCAGCTCGCGATGGCGCAGTCCGTACTGGCACCTGCACACCGCTGACCTTCTCCACTGCGGTGTGCAGTTCCCGCACGGTCACTCCCTGACCGGTGCCCACGTTCAGCACCAGGTGGTCGGTCCCGACCTGGGTGAGCGCATCGTCGAACCGGTCCACGGCGCGGACGTGCGCCCGGGCCACATCCCACACGTGCACATAGTCCCGCAGACCGGTGCCATCCCGTGTGGGCAGGTCGGTGCCGGTGAGGGTGAATACCTCCTGCTCCCCGAGGGCGGTGCGCACCAGCTGACCGAGCACGTGGCTGGGGTTTCCGGCGTAGACCCCGCTACGCAGCTGCGGATCGGACCCGATCGGGTTGAAGTAGCGCAGCACCAGGGCGCGCAGACCGGTCCCGACAGCCAGGTCGGCAAGGATCTGCTCGACCATCAGCTTGGTCCGCCCGTACGGCGAGGCCGGTGCGAGCAGATGGTCCTCGGACACCTCGAAGTCCGGAGCCGGCCCGTAGACGGCGGCGGAGGAGGAGAACACCACCCGTGGCCGCTCCAGCCGGGTGAGCTCGTCGAACAGCTCCAGCGACTTGACCACGTTCTCGCGGTAGTAGAGCGCGGGCTCGGCAATCGATTCCGGTACCACCGTCCGCGCCGCCAGGTGCACAGTGGCGCTGATCTCGGGATGCTCGGCGACGATGCGCCGGAGCAGCTCCCGGTCGGCGATGTCGCCGTGGTAGAAGATCCGACCCTCGGTGAACAGCCGCGGTCCGGTGACCAAGGAGTCCAGCAGCACCGGCACGTGCCCGGCGTCCTCCAGCGCGCTGGCGGTGACCGAACCGATGTATCCGGCACCGCCGGTGACGAGGACCTTCATACCCGCCAGCCTACTGACGGTCGGATCGATCCGACTCAACCAGCGGAGCCGGTCGCCCCGCGGGACTCCGATCCCTCTGGCCGGTGCAGCCGAGGTTGCAGGCCGACGGCGAGCGCGTACACCCGGTCATCGAGGCCGGCGACGCGATCATCCAGCCGCACGAGCCGCGAGTCCACACCGACCACGCGGTCATCCAATCTCGCGACCCGCTCATCGAGCCTCACCACGTTGGCGCCCACACTCCTCAGGCGCTCGTCCACCATGGTCACTCGCTCGTCCAGGGCCGCGATGTCGGCTTTCAGCTCACTGCGCAGCCCACCGATGTCGGCTTTCACCTCACCGCGCAGCCCACCGATGTCGGCTTTCACCTCACCGCGCAGCCCACCGATGTCCGCCTCGAGCCGCTTCATCGGCCTGCTCAGCGCAGCATAGAGCGCCAGCACCGCAACCAGCACGCCGCCGAGCGACACCCACACATCCATGGTCATCGCTATCACCGCCTCCAGTGTGGACCCACGACGCCTACTATTCCAGCCCCGCCGCCCACCCCGCAGGTGGAGCCTCGGGGGCTGTGGACAGCCTGGCATCCTGATGGCGGGATCGCGCCTACAGTCCGGTAGCGGAAAGTCGCGCGACCTGGACCTGGGCGCGCAGCCCGCGAATCTCCGACTGCAGCTCAACACGGTCGCGGCGCGCGTCTGCCTGGAGCTCCTGCCGCATCCGGCGGACCTCACCGACGAACTCGCACTCCCTCTCCTGCCGCTCGCAGCGCACGTTGTCGAGCTCACGTTGCCATCGCGACTCCACAGACCGCCACCAGCTCCGCACCCGGATCGCTATCGCAACCCCTCCGAACGCCACGACCGGCCCGACGATCCCCACCCAGAATTCCACGTCCACCGCGATCACCCTCCCTTACCGTCACTCCCCAGGACCAGTATCGCGCGGAAACCGCTGGTACTGCTCGGGTACTCACACGCGCGTCCATGCGGTCCAGAGGCGGCAGCGATCAGTCCTTCTTCCCGAAGACCGCGCGCGCCTCCCCGGCCAGGATGACCGATCCGGTCACCAGCACGCCGGTGCCGGCGGCGATCTGGTCCCGCTCGCCCTGCTCGGCCAGGTCCGCGGCCAGCGAGATCGCTTCGGCCAGGTTGGCCTGCACGTGCACCACATCCTCGTCGAAGATGTCCCGGCCGATCTCGGCGAGATCGTCGGGGTCCATCGAGCGCATCGAGGTGGACTGGGTGATCACCACTTCGTCCAGCAGCGGCTCCAGCACGGACAGGATGCCTTCGGCATCCTTGTCCGCCATCACCCCCACCACCCCGACCAGCCGCGTGAACGCAAACGCCTCCTGCACCGCGTCTACGAGCACCTGGGCACCGGCCGGGTTGTGTGCGGCATCCACCAGCACCGCCGGGCTGGACCGAACCAGCTCCAACCGGGCTGGTGAGCTGACGTCAGCGAACGCGGCCTCGACCACCTCACCGGAGAGCGCCCCACCACCGAGGAACTGCTCGACGGCGGTCAGCGCCAGCAGCGCGTTCTGCGCCTGGTGGGCGCCGTGCAACGGGAGGAAGATCTCGGTGTACAGCCCCGCGGGGGTGCGCAGGTTGATCAGCTGGCCGCCGACCGCCACCGCCCGGTCGGCGACCTCGGCGTCATACCCCTGGGCCACCACCCGGGCGCCTTGCTGTACCGCTCGTTGCGCCAGGACCGTGGCCACCTCCTCGGGCTGGTCGGCGGTGACCACCACGGCAGGCGGGTCAAGCTGCTTGATGATCCCGGCCTTCACGGCGGCGATCTCCTCCAGCTCGCGCCCGAGCCAGCGTTCGTGGTCCCGCGCGATCGGGGTGAATACGGCCACCTCGCCGTCGATCACGTTCGTGGAGTCCCACTCCCCGCCCAGGCCGACCTC
>DXBY01000170.1 GCA_019116305.1 Candidatus Ruania gallistercoris
CGTGACCTTCGTCGACGAGACGGATAGCTCCAAGGTCACCTCCTACCGGTTCGTCTGCAACTACACCAGCGCGACGTGAGGTTCGGGTGGTCCATTCCTGATCGACGATCAGGAATGGACCACCCCCTGACTCTCCACCGGTAGGCCGGGCGGCCACCCGGTGGCTGATCGGCTCCTGTCGGTGGCGCTGCACCAGTCAGCGCCACCGACCGGTTCCGGCGAGATTCACTGGCCCATCCAGTCCAAGTGTCAGTTCGAGAAAGAGGAATCATGAAGACGCGCACCAGGAGGTCGTTGACGATACGAGCGGGTGCTGTGGCAGGTGCGGCCGCCCTGATGATGGGCGGCGCCTTCGCCGCGCACGCCCACGTGGGCATCGTCGAAGAGACCGCCGAGGCAGGAGCCTACGAAGTCCTGACGGTCTCTGTCCCGCACGGTTGTGACGGGTCCGCGACCACTGAGGTCGCCATCCAGATTCCGGATGGGATCAACGCCGTGACTCCGACGCGAAACCCGCTCTACACCACCGAGCGCGTGATGGAGACGCTCGAGCCCGCGATGACCGACAGCCACGGCAATGAGGTCACCGAACGAGTGGAACAGGTGGTCTACTCGGCAGATACGCCACTGCCCGAGGGCCAGCGAGACACGTTCGAACTGTCACTGCAGGTACCGGAGGAAGCGGCCGAGTCCACGCTCTACTTCCCCACGGTGCAGACGTGCGAGCAGGGTGAGGCCGCGTGGGTCCAGATTCCCAGCGATGGTCAGGATGTCGATGAGCTCGATGCGCCGGCTCCCAGTGTGGCGGTCGTCGCGCCCGGCGAGAACTCAGCTGACGGGACGGGAACTCAGAGTGTGGCCGATGCGGCGAGCACCGAAGCTGGTGACCCCGCAGCCAGTGGAAGCGGGCCGCTGGTCATCACCTCGCTCGCGGTCGGCGGCCTTGGCTTGCTGGTCGCCGTGGTTGCGCTGATGAGGGGGCGCGGACAGGGGTGAGCACCTTTGACGCCGGGACCCAGGTCGCGCGACCTCCGGTGGGAGGGCTGCTCCGGTGGCTGGTCGCCATCATCGCCACAGGGGTGATGCTCGTGATCGGCGCCCCGGCGGCATCCGCACATGCAGAGCTGGTCGGTAGCACGCCACAAGACGGCGCTGCCCTCGATTCGCCCCCTGGTGAGGTGGTGCTGACCTTCAATGAACCGGTCCAGCTCCTCGATGGCGGTATCCGGCTGTTCCCCGGCGGGGAGGACCCGGTCGAGCTCGACGCGCGCGTGCGTGGCAGTGAGGTCATCGCCGCTGTCCCCGGCGAACTGGGCGAGGGAAGCTTTGCACTGAGCTACCGGGTGATCTCGGCAGATGGTCATCCGATCACCGGTGCGCTCAGCTTTACCGTCGGTGGCGGGGAGGGTTCGAGCGCGGCACCTGCGGCGGTGCCACACACGCCGCGGGCCACGGAGGTCGCGCTAGGGGTGCTGACGGCGATCCACTACCTCACGTTGCTGAGTTTCGTGGGCCTGGTGTGTTTCGAACGAGTGATCATGCGCACGTCGTGGCCACCGGGCGGGCGGGCACTGCGGGTGCGGTGGTGGATCGGTATCGCCGCCGTGCTCGCTCCAGCGCTGCTGATCCCGGTATCGGCCCTGAATGTCACGGCACTCCCGCTGACAGCGATCGGAACGCCGTCGCACTGGTGGCCCGGTGTGCTCGCAGCTCCTGTGACGACAGCCGGCCTGGTGCTGCTCGGCGTCGCCGTCACCCTGATCGCGACCCGCCGCAACGTCCGGGGCCGCCTGGGTCGTGTGGCCACCACGACAGCGCCGCTGCTGGCTCTCGTGGCGCCCGTTCTCGTCGGACACACCCAGCTGGTCCAGCCCCGCCCGGTCATTGTGGTGGCTGACATCAGCCACCTCGCGGCGGGGAGCTTCTGGACCGGGGGTGTGCTGGGGTTGCTGTTGTTCCTGGCCGATCAACGGCGCAGGGAACGAGCGGACTCACGTGAGCCGACGGCCGCTACGAGCGTGGTGGATCGGTTCTCCAGCCTGGCGGTGTGGAGCGTGCTTCTCCTCGCGCTCAGTGGAACCCTCATGGCCGTGATGATCATCGACGACCTCGATGCACTGTTCAGCACTGCCTACGGTCGCACGTTGCTGGTGAAGGTGGGCGTTGTCGCTCTGGTCGTCGCGGTCGCCGGATACAACCGGCTCCGCCTGCTCCCGCGGCTGGCCACACGGACCACCGCACGCCAGCAGTGGCAGCTGCTGACCCGGACGCTGACCGCTGAGGCGGCACTGCTGGCGACCGTGCTCTCTCTCACCGGGTTCCTCGTCACCCTCTCTCCCACGCACGAGGACCACAGTGGGGCCGCAGAGGTCCCTGCCGCCACAGCAGAGACGACTGCGCTGGATGCAGCGGCGCAGGGTCTCGAGGTCGACGGTGTCCTGGAACCAGCCGCGACCGGGGACAACCGGATGATGTTCTCGCTTCGCTACGAAGGAGAACCCGTCAGCCCCGATGAGGTGATCATCCGAGCGTTGCTCTCCGAGCAGGACCTCGGGCCGTTCGATATCGTCCCTGAGCTCGATCCGGACACCGGCGAGTACACCGCTGAACTACCGCTACCGGTCGCCGGAACCTGGGATGTGCAGGTCAGCGTGCGGGTGTCCACCTTCGCAGAGCCGGTCGTCACCATCCCGGTGACCATACGGTGAGCGGTCACGGATCTCGCCGGCCGTGCGGGCTCAGCCGAGGAACTCAGCGATCTCCTCGAGGAACTTCTTCTTCGGACGCGAGCCCACGATCGACTTCACCAGCTCGCCACCGGAGTACACGTTGATCGTCGGGATGGAGACCACGTTGTAGGCAGCAGTGGTCTGCGGGTTCGCGTCCACGTCCAGCTTGCGCACGTCGATCTTCTCGGCGTTCTCCCCGGCGATCTCGTCCAGGATCGGGGCGAACTGCCGGCACGGGCCGCACCAGTCCGCCCAGAAGTCCACGAGGACCGGCTTGTCCGCCTCGAGCACGTCGGCGCGGAAGGTGGCATCGGATGTGGTGGCGATGTTGCTCATTGCTTCTCTCCTCGGATCGTGGGCTCAGCCGACCAGGGCGCGCTCTGCGGTCGCGGCGGAGTCGAGAGCGGCCAGGTACCGTTCGGCGTCCAGAGCGGCGCTGCAGCCGGTGCCGGCCGCGGTGATCGCCTGCCGGTAGTGGTGGTCCACCACGTCACCTGCGGCGAAGACTCCTTCGATGTTCGTCCGGGTGCTCGGGTGCTCGACGTCTACGTAGCCCTCGGCGTTCAACGCCACCTGACCCTCGAGCAGCTCGGTGCGGGGAAGGTGCCCGATCGCTACGAACACGCCAGTGGCGCCGACCTCGCGCTCCTGGCCGGTGACGGTGTCTCGCAGCGTCACCCCGGTGACCTTGGCGTCCCCGTGGATCGCGGTGACCTCGGAGTTCCAGGCGAAGGTGATCTTCTCCTCGGCCAGGGCGCGGTCGGCCATGATCTTCGAGGCGCGCAACTCGTCCCGGCGGTGCACCACCGTCACGGTCCGGCCGAACCGGGTGAGGAAGAGTGCCTCCTCCATCGCCGAGTCCCCTCCCCCGACGACGATGATGTCCTGGTCCCGGAAGAAGAACCCGTCGCAGGTGGCACACCAGCTCACGCCGCGGCCGGAGTACTCCTTCTCCCCGTCGATGCCGATCTCCTTGTACGCCGAGCCGGTGGCCAGGATCACGCTGCGGGCGGTGAACTCCTCCCCGTCCTCGTTCACCACGGTCTTCACCGGTCCCTCGAGCTGCAGCGAGGTCACGTCCTCGTAGCGCACGTCGGCGCCGAACCGCTCCGCCTGCGCCTGCATCTTCTCCATCAGCTCGGGGCCGAGCACACCGTCGGGGAACCCGGGGTAGTTCTCCACGTCCGTGGTGTTCATCAGCGCGCCACCGGCAGTGATCGAACCAGCAAAGACGATGGGGGCGAGGCCGGCGCGGGCAGCGTAGACGGCGGCGGTGTACCCGGCGGGGCCGGAGCCGACGATGATGACGTCGTGGGGTGCGGTGTCCTGGGGCATGGAGATCCTTCTTCTCAGTGGCGTACCACCCTCTCAACCACGGACGGGCCCGGCTTTGTTCCGCCGGTCAGCGCAGTCGGGGGCGCAGTATTCGGTTGGTCAGTTCGCGGTGATCTCGGCGAGCTCGATCCGGTTGCGACCGTCGGAGGCGGCCTCGGGCAGCTCGGGGAACCAGAGCACGATCGCCTCCAGCTCGGTGGGGGTGGACAGCGTGTAGGTGGTGTCCGGTCCCATCGCCCCCTCGGCGAGCACCTCTCCGCCACTCGGGTCGTCCGGCGAGGTGTTCCGGATCTGCACGGTGCCACCCTCCCCCTGGACATCGAGGGTCACCGTGGTCACCGTCGTCGGCTCCTCCAGTTCGACGGCGAAGCCGAGCCCCGGCTTCATGCCGTACGTGGGGTTGTCGTACCGCAGCGAGCGCCAGATGGTGTCCGCGTCGCCGTCGATCGCCTGATCGGCCAGGTCTGGGTTGTCCCCGCTGCCCGTGGACGGATCGAGGGAGCTAGCCTCGGTGAAGCTGATGTCCACCGGCTCCGGGCTCTCGGTGGGTTCCTCAGTCGGTTCCTCGGTGGTCTGTTCCGGTGTTGGCTCCGGTGACGGGGTGTCGGTCGGTGCGGAGCTCTCCTCGGCAGGAACGAAGGACTGGCCCGCGTCCCGCAGCGAACCGAGCGCGAGGATCAGCGCGAGGACCAAGATGGCCACCATGGCGAAGATCACCCAGGGTGTCGGGTTGAACCGGGGCCGGTCGTCATCGTCGTGACTGCCGCTGTCGGAACCGAGCAGGGGGGCTTCCTCCTCGGTCTCCTCGGGTCGGGCGCGCTCCAGCAGACCGCGCGCACCGGCGGCCACCCGTCCGGCGCCAGCGGCGACCTTCCCGGCGGCAGCCGAGAGGTCCCCGCCGACCGTGCGGCCCGGCTCATCGGAGTCCGCGGGCGTGCTGGCAGTGGTGCTGGCAGGCAGGTCCCAGCCCTGTGTCGGCGGGATCGGCCGTTCCGGTGCCTGGTTTGCGGGTGGCGGGCTGGGCTGCTGACCGATGGGCGCATCGGCCGGGGCACCGGACTGCGCCGGCGGCACCGGCCCGGGCGCTGGTGGTGCGGCAGCAGGCGGGGCCGCCGACGTGGCTGCGGTGCCGCCGCCGAGTCGTTGGGCGATGCTGGTACCGCTGAGCCGGCGCGCGAGCCCCGAGCTGATCGTGGTCTCGGCGGCCTGGTCGGAGTGTCCGGCCTGGTCGGCAGCAGGATCGAACTGGTGCGTCTGGGCGGCAGTGGACGGGGCACCCTCGGGGCCAGGTAGCGAAGGCTCGCCCGGATCCGGGGCGACCGCCCTTGCGGGGATGCCCCGCCCCGGGGTGGGCAGGATGGCGGTGCCAGCCATCGTCCCCGTGATCCCGGCCGCATTCGCCGTACCCGGGTGAGCTCCGCCGTCGTCATCCTGGGCGGCACGCCCCGGCAGGGCGGGCGGATCCAGCTGGTCCCAGGGTTGCAGCTCGCGCACCAGCTCACCCGGGGTGTAGGGCCCGTCCTGGTGCGGACCGAAGGTCACCGCGCAGAGCGTGTCCAGATCGTGCGGAACGCCATCGACGACGTCTGCGGGCGGCTCCGGCGCGCGGCCGGACCGCGGGGCGAGCGGGAGGCCGCCGGCCAGTTCACGGTCGCCGGGCCACATCCCGGTCAGGGCTGTGTAGAGCAGTTGCACCAAGTGCACGGCATCGGTCCGGGCGGCGTGGCGCGCATCCGGGAGCTCGGTCCCGGCCTGGGCGGCAGCCACGGCCAGTCCGGTCACCAGCACGGTGCCGTCGCTGGTCAGCTGCACCGACTGCGGGCTGAGCTGAAGGTGGTGCACACCCCGTTTCCGAGCGGTCTCCAGGGCGGCCGCCGCGTTGCCCACCAGCGCGCGCGCCTGCGTGTGCGGCAGTGGACCGGACGCGACCAGGGTGGCCAAGGTCACACCCGCCACCGGCTCGGTGACGAGGTAGGCGGTGTCCTCGTAGTTCCCCACCCGTAGGATGCGCTGCAGCCGGTCGTCGCGTACGAGCGAGGCGCGTCGTGCGGCGTCCAGCGCCTCTTCCCGGTGCGCACCGCCGAGCACGGTGATCTGCACCCGGCGCTGCAGGATCTCGTCCTGTCCGGCCCAGGCTGCGGCATGGGCCAGACCGGTCTCGGCCGGTGCGTCCAGGACGTACCGGTCCGCGACCGTGTCCCCGCGCTCGAGGGCCGGGTCGGCTACTCGATCCACCCGCGGCCCTCCGTTCCCCGTGTCTGCTGCAACGATTGTCGTCCATATGGTACGCAACCGAGCCGGGATCACGATGCGCCTCGTCAGCGGAGACAGCCGGCGAGTGAGCGGACTAGCCATCACGGCCACCCGTTCGGTGAGCTGGTCCAGCTCGGTGACCCGCAGCCGGCGCAGCAGCACGTAGTAGATCAGGGCCATCAGCGCGCCGAGAACCAGCACCCGGGTGAGGGCTCCGACGAAAGAGGTCTGCACCCCCCACAGGTGCAGCAGTCCCCAGCCGGCGGCTACCGAGGGGAGCACAGCGAGCACCACGCGCAGGTGGGTGCGCAGCACCCGGCCACCGTCGAGGCTGGGCAGCTTGCGGCGCAGGGCGAGGAAGGCGATCAGGCCGCCCAGGGTGTTCGACACGGTCGTGGCCACTCCGGCACCGACGACCCACCAA
Source organism: Candidatus Ruania gallistercoris (assembly GCA_019116305.1). GTDB lineage: Bacteria > Actinomycetota > Actinomycetes > Actinomycetales > Beutenbergiaceae > Ruania > Ruania gallistercoris. Next base: position 6,742 of record DXBY01000170.1, read on the forward strand.
CGCACGTCCAGGAGCAGGAATGCGAGGAGGCTGCCGCCGATCTGCACCAGCGCCATGGGCACCTGGACGAAGAACAGGAACCGGGTGTCCTCGAACGCGAAGTAGACCCGCTGGGCCATCGTCCACACCGCGATCGCGGGCAGGCCGATCAGCATCGCTACGAGGACGTGCCCGATCGCCCGGTAGGAGGCGAAGGTGGCCTGGTCGAACTGCACCACCTGGGTGAGCGGGATGGCGAGCACCATGAACGCCCCGGCCGCGAAGATCGTGAACACCGCCAGCGTGCGCAGACCTCGGGAGAGGTCATCGCGGACCCGGAAGGACTGCTGGCCGACAGCATGCTCGGAGAGCCGGGTGAACAGCGCCGTCACCAGGGACACGGTGATCAACGACTGCGGCAGCATGAAGATGAAGAAGGCGTTGTCGTAGGCAGCGTTACCGGCGATGTTCGGGTCCGCGGTGCCACCGGAGACCGCTGCCGTTCCGGCCGCTGCTGCCAGGTTGGACACCCCCAGGTAACCGACCTGCCCGGCGGCCAGCGCCGCGAACGCCCACACGGCCACCCGGCCGGCCGAGCCCAGACCGCTACCCCGCAGCCCCCACCGGGGTCGGTAGCGGAAACCGGACCGGTACAGCGGCACGATGAGGATCAGTGCCTGGGCGGCCACACCGAGCGTGTACGGACCGGCGAGCAGCATGATCCGGCCGCCGTCCCAGGCATCGGCCGGCACGTCGCCGAGCTGGTAGGAGCCGTAGACGATCAGGTAGGCGACCAGCCCGGCGATGGAGACGATGTTGTTCAGCGCTGGGGCCCACATGTACGGACCGAAGTTGCTGCGCGCGTTCAGCACCTGCCCGAGCAGGGTGTACATGCCGTAGAAGAACAGCTGCGGGATGCACCAGATCGCGAACGTGACCGCCAGGGAGGCCCACGGGCCGTTGCGAAACTCGGCGGCGTACAGCGAGACGAGCAGACCTGAGGCCGCGGTGAGGGCCACGGTGATGGCGAGCATGATCGCCCCGGCGATGGTCAGCAGCCGGTTGACGTAGTCCGTGCCGCCGTCCGGTCGGCGCATCGCCCGCACGATCTGCGGGACCAGCACGGCGTTCAGGATGCCGCCGGCGAGCAGCATGTAGATGATGTTCGGCAGCTTGTTCGCCACCGAGAACGCATCGGCGGCACCGCTGCCGGTCACGCCGATGGCGGCGACCATCAGCGCGTTCCGGGCCAGGCCGAGGGCCCGGGAGACCAGGGTCCCGGAGAACATCATCGCGGCGGATCCGGCCAGCCCGGAGCGTCCGACCATCAGGGCTGATCCTCTCGTTGCTGCTCGTCCGGGCTGCCGCCCTGCTCCCGGTGATCGCCCTCCTCCGGTGAGCGCAATGCATCGGCACCGGCCGTGGCCGCGCGGGTCTCGAACCGGCGACCCTTGCGGATCGTGCGCACCAGGCCGATCACGAACCCGACCACCAGCACGGCGGCGATGATGATCGTGCCGGTGCTCTCCCAGTCCGCACGGACCCGCACGTTGAACGGTTCACCGCTGGCCAGGGGCACACCCTCGGCGGTGAGCACCTCGAAGTGCACGTCGACATTGCCGTTGGAGACTGCGGTCACGGGGATCCGCACAGTGGTGGTGGCGTCCGGACTCAGGGTGGCGGTGACGACCTCCTCGGCGCGCAGCCGCGGGTCGCCGGGCACCATCCGGACGGTCACCGTGGCCTCGACCGGGAGGTCGGAGTGGATGCTGATCGGCAGCTCCCCGCCGGCAGAGACCAGCAGCACCGACGAGCCGGACTCCACCTGGATCGCCGAATCCATGTGCGCAGAGGCCTGCGTGGCCGTATCGATCAACCGTTGTTGGGTACCCGGTGCGGACATGAGCGCGGTCGAGGGTGCGCCGAGCGCGTTCGGACCGATGGCGCCCAGATACCGTTGCGGGGCGTCGGTGACCGAGACGTAGGCCTCCAGCGTGGACAGCACCGAACCCAGCTCGGCCGTCTGATCCTCGGAGAGCGAGGCGGCGGTGGTCGGTGTCGCCGGCACCGGCTCCCGCGGTTCGCCACTGTCTGTGCGGCCCAGCAGCGAGCGCAGGTTCGTCATCCGCAGCCAGGGTGCGTCCTCGATCGCGGACAGCGCCTCGGTGACCGCTTGCACCTGTTCCGGGTCGGCACCGACGTCGTGCGGAGCGACGGCGAGCAGACCGCGGCCGTCGGAGGGCCGCTCCCGGGCGATCACCGCCGTCTGCGCGAGCAGGTCCTGGCGGATCTGCAGCGGGGTGAGGTCGGAGCTGAACAGTGCACTTAGCCCGGAGTCCCACAGTGCCGTGTCCAGGTCACCTGCCTCGGTCTCCACGGCGGAGCGGCCCGACGGCGTGTAGGTCACGTCGGTCGTCGGGGGCTGGCTGGTCGAGGGCAGCACCACAGAGCGGACGTCCAGGTCGGCGAGGCTGGTCAGCGACTCCTGGTCGTACCGGCTCGGCCAGAGCACCCGGTCGATCGGGTGGAGGTCGCTGCGCTCGAACAGGTAGGCCGAGCGGTCCATCCCGGCCTGTGCCAGGGCTGCGCCGTCCTCGGTCTGGAACGTTGCCGGGTCGGCATCGCCGTAGGCCAGGGCGATCACGTCCCGGCTGCCGGCACGGTCGGTCAGTCTGGTGATCAGTTCGGTGCCGGTCACCTCGGAGGTCGACGACGGCGCCTCCTCCTCGTTGCCGGTCGCACCCTGGTCTGTGGTCGTCCCATCCGGATCGGTGGAGTCATTCGAATCGGTGGCCGTTCCGGTGTCTTCGCCGGTGCTGGTGGGGTCCTCGGGGTCGTCCGGTGCGCCACCGACATCCTCGCCGCTCGACGACCCGCTCGGTGTGCCGTCGTTGTCAGGCTCAGTGTCCGTGTCTGTGCTCGTGCCGGTCTGCGAACTCGGTGTGCTGGTCGGTGTGGCGGGAGTGGTGGTGGGTTCAGCAGGGGCGGGCTCGTCGCCGGCGTCCAGGGCCCGCGCAGCGGCATCGGCGCCCAACGGCTGCTCCTCGAGCAGGGCGGGGTCCACGGCCCAGGACACACCGGGGGTATCGGCCGCCTGCAGCACCCCGCTCAGGCGGCCGGCCGCCGCCTCGGCCAACGTGCGGCCCTCCTCACTGGCGGTCTCCCACTCCTGCGCGGTCGCGGTCAGCGGCACCAGGACGGACAGCTCGGTCTGAGCCACCGACTCCTGTTCCTCGGGGTACCAGAGCACCGTGGTGCGCTGGACGTCCTGGACAGAGCCGGACGTCGCTTCCACGGCGATCCCGCGTGGACCCCACGCCGCCCCGGGGTAGAACGGTGACTCCTCCGGCTCGATGGTGATCCGATAGCTGCGCTGCTGCCCGGGATCGAGGTCCGAGCCGAGCGGCTGGGCGACCAGCACCGTCGTCACCAGGGACTCACCATCGACGTTCCACTCCGCCAGCGCGGAGCGCGAGGACGGGACGTAGGTCTGGAACCGCAGGCGGATCACCGGGTCGCTGAGCTCTTCGGTACCGGTGTTGGTCACCGTGCCCTGGATCACCCAGTCATCACCCGGACGTAGCACCGTGGGGGTGATCTCGGTGATCTGCACGTCCAGGGCGCTCTGCTCCTCGTCGGCACTGGCCGGGACCCATCCGGCCAGCAGAGTTGCCGATACCAGGAGGAACGTCACCAGCAGGCCGATCCCTCGCCGCATAGGGCTCAGCATCCCATGGCGGAGCCGGCGCGCCGTGGAATCACTCGGGTGCGCCGGGGCCGCGGCCCTCACCGGGCGGCCGTCACGGGCGGCCCTCAAGGATGTCCCGCGCGGTGGCGACTACGCGCCGCTCGTTCGGATAGGCGAGCTGGGCGGCAACCCGGGACAACGACACCCAGGCCACGTCCTCCGCCTCGCGGTCCGGGTCGTTCTCGATGGTCAGCTCCCCGCCGAGCGCCTCGAGCAGGTAGTGGTGGACCACTTTGTGCACCCGCCGGTCGTGACCGGCGAACCAGTAGTCGATCGTGGCCAGGTGCAGCAGCACCTGGCCGGTGATGCCGGTCTCCTCCTCGATCTCCCGGACCGCTGCCTGCTCGGCGGTCTCCTCCCCCTCCAGATGCCCCTTCGGCAGGCACCATTCCAGTCGTCCGGCGCGGTTGCGGCGCGCGATCACGGCGGTGTAGGCCCGACCCTCGTGCACATCCACCACCAGGCCCCCGGCCGAGGTCTCGTCCACCACCGGCAGCTGCCGGAAGTCCGGACGCCGCAGCCGCGGCACAGGCGGCCTGGGCACTCGCGGCCCGGGGGTGGGAACGGCGGCGGACATAACGACACTGTAATCAAGGCCACGAGCAGGTGAGGCATGCGCGCGGGTGTGCCGGAGGGTTCGAACCACTCCTGCCACGGTGTCAGTTGCCTGCATTCCGGCGAAACATGGCACCCTAGAACGCTGTGCCCCCCACCGATCCGACCACATCCTCGGCCGACCCGGCCGAGCTGTTGCGCACCGCCCTTGCGGTGATCGCCGAGTACGCCCCGCAGGCCATCGATCTCGGGCAGCAGTTCGCCGCCGCCGGCCACGAGCTGGCCCTGGTCGGTGGACCGGTGCGGGACGCGTTCCTGGGCACCGCGAGCGTGGACCTGGACTTCGCCACCTCCGCCCGACCGGAGGAGACCGAGCGGATCCTCACCGCCTGGGGGGATGCGCACTGGGACATGGGCCGGGAGTTCGGCACGATCGGCGCCCGCAAGGGTGATGCCGTCGTGGAGGTCACCACCTACCGCACGGAGATCTACGACCCCACCTCGCGCAAGCCGGAGGTCGCCTACGGGGACACTCTCGACGGCGATCTGTCCCGCCGCGACTTCACGGTGAACTCGATGGCGCTGCGGCTGCCGGACCTGGTGTTCGTGGACCCGTTCAACGGCCTCGGTGACCTGGCCGAGGGAGTGCTGCGCACTCCGGCCACCCCGGAACAGTCCTTCGCCGACGACCCGCTGCGGATGATGCGCGCCGCCCGGTTCTCTGCCCAGCTCCGCCTCGATGTGCACCCGGACGCGATGGCGGCGATGACCGACATGGCCGACCGGATCGGGATCGTCTCTGCGGAGCGGGTGCAGGCCGAGCTGGTGAAGCTGATGCTCGCTCCGGCTCCGCGCCGGGGTCTGGAGCTGCTGGTGCACACCGGGCTCGCTGAGCAGGTGCTGCCCGAGCTGCCCGCGCTGCAACTGACCATCGACGAACACCACCGGCACAAGGACGTCTACGAGCACACCCTCACCGTGCTGGACCAGGCGATCGACCTGGAGACCGGACCCGACGGCCCCGTCCCCGCCCCGGACCTGGTGCTGCGCCTGGCGGCCCTGCTGCACGACATCGGTAAGCCCGCCACCCGTCGGATGGAGCCCGGCGGTGGGGTGAGCTTCCACCACCACGAGGTGGTCGGGGCGAAGATGACGAAGAAGCGGCTGCAGGCCCTGCGGTTCGACAAGGCGACGATCTCCGCCGTCACCAGCCTGGTGTTCCTGCACCTGCGCTTCCACGGGTACGGCGAGGCCAGCTGGAGCGACTCGGCCGTGCGCCGGTACGTCACCGATGCCGGCGACCAGCTCGAGCGGCTACACCGGCTCACCCGCGCCGACTGCACCACCCGGAACAAGCGCAAGGCCGCCCGGCTCGCGCACGCCTATGACGATCTCGAGGCACGGATCGTCGCGCTCGCTGAGCAGGAGGAGCTGGACAAGATCCGCCCCGACCTGGACGGGAACCAGATCATGGCGATCCTGGGCATCGGCCCGGGCAGGCAGGTGGGTCAGGCCTACAAGCACTTGCTCGCGCTCCGGATGGAACGCGGACCGCTCGGTGAAGAGGCCGCCACGGCCGAGCTCCGCACCTGGTGGGACACCCAGAACCAGCCCCCGCACTAGCCCCACACCGCACCCCGTGAATCGATTCAGGCGATACCTGCCACGGTGCGGAGTGCTCTGCGGTATCGCGCCAGCGGGCTATGTGCGGATCGAGCGGGCGGTTAGTTCCCGCGCTCGCGGGCCTGTACCAGCCCCGCCTCGTAGGCGAACACCACCAGCTGGGCCCGGTCCCGGGCGTGCACCTTCGTCATCGCCCGGCTGACGTGCGTCTTCGCCGTGGTCGGGCTGACCCCGAGCCGCTCGGCGATCTCGGCATTGCTCAACCCGTGGCCCACCAGAGTCACCACCTCCTGTTCCCGCGCGGTCAGGTGGCACACTTCCTCGCCACGGATCTCGCTGGTGGGCCGGGCGACGAATTCGCTGATCAGCGTCCGGGTGATCCCCGGGGAGAGGAGTGACTCGCCCTCGGCCACCACGCGCAGGCCGTGCAGCAGATCGGCGGGGTCGGTGTCCTTGACCAAGAATCCTGCCGCCCCGGCGCGCAGCGCATCGAAGACGTAGGAGTCCAGCCCGAAGTTGGACAGCATCACCACCCGGGTCTCGTCCAGGTCGGCGTTGGCGGCGATCTGCCGGGTGGCCTCGATGCCGTCCAGCACCGGCATCTGAATGTCCATCAGCACCACATCCGGCCGATACTGCTCGGCCAGGCGCACGCCTTCTCGTCCGTCGCCTCCTTCGGCGACCACCTCGATGTCCTCCTCGGAGTCCAGCAGGGCGTGCAGTCCGTGCCGGATCAGGGCCTGGTCGTCGACCAGGACCACGCGGATCATCGATCCTCCGCAGCGGGCAGATCGGCGCGGACCGTGAAACCTCCGCCGGGCCTGCCCTGGGCGGCCAGGCGCCCACCGAGCGCAGCTGCCCGCTCGCGCATCCCGATCAGGCCCAGCCCGGTCGAGGCCGGCGCACCACGGTGACCGACGCCGTCGTCCTCGACCAGCACGGTGAGCTCATCGGCACGGTAGGAGACCTGCACCCGGGCAGTAGCGGTTCCGGCATGTCTGCTGACGTTGGTCAGGGCTTCCTGCACGATCCGGTAGGCAGCTGCGTCCACCTCCTGCGGAAGCGGGCGGGGGCTACCCAGGACGGTGAGGGTCGCGGTCAGGCCGGCGTCCCGGGTGCGCTCGATCAGCTCGGGCAGATCGCGCAGGCCACGGGAGTCGGTGGCCTCACCGGAGTCCCGGCGGAGCACGCCGAGGGTCTCGCGCAGATCGCGCGCAGCTTCTCCGGCGGCCTGCTCGATCGCCTGCAGCGCCTCGGGTACCGGCTCGCCACGCTTGCGTGCCAGATGCGCGGCCACACCGGACTGCATCTTCACCACCGAGATGCTGTGCGTCAGCGAGTCGTGCAGCTCGCGGGCGATGCGCAACCGCTCCTCGGCGGCCACGCGCTGTACCACTGCCTGTCGTGTGCGCTGTGCCTCGAACAGCTGTTGTTCGATCGCTCGCATCCGACCCCGCCACTCATGGATGGCGGCAATCCCGATCAGGCAGGAGACCACCCACCCGGTCGCATAGAAGCGTTTCCAGCCGCGATCGGTTCGCATCCACCGACCGTATCGGGGCGGGCCGCCTTCGGCGTCATCCCTCAGGTGTAGGTTCGAGCACCTTCCAGGGGAGCAGGCGATCACCTGACCTGACTGCCACGGGATGACGGCGAAGTGACATCGTCCGAGGGACGCGCGCGGCGGTGTCGACGGCAAGGCTGGATCTCACCTGCACACATCCCACCGGAGGAACCGATGACCACCCCTGACCTGTCCACGATCATGACCGACCTGCCGGTGCTGCGCCGAGGTGACGCCGAGTACGGCGATGCCGCCCGCACCCTGCTCGGCGACGGCGACCCCGAGCTGGTGGTGCGTCCGCGCAGTGCCGCGGACGTTGCCGCGGCAGTCCAGACCGCCCACCGGGATGGCCTGGCTCTGACCGTCCGGGCGGGCGGGCATAGCATGGCCGGCCTCAGCCTGGCCTCCGACGGGCTGCTCCTCGACCTGCGCAGCATGGCCGAGATCGAGGTGGATCCGCCGACCCGGATCGTGCGGATCGGCGGTGGCGCTACCTGGGGTGCGGTGGCCACGGCCCTGCAGCCGCACGGGCTGGGCATCACTGCGGGGGACACGGCCGGCGTCGGCGTCGGCGGACTCACCCTGGGCGGCGGTATCGGGTGGATGGCGCGCCGGTACGGTCTGGCGATCGACAGCCTGATCGGGGCGCAGCTGGTCACCGCGGCCGGGGAGATCCTCGAGGTCTCCGCCCGCGAGCACCCCGACCTGTTCTGGTCGCTGCGCGGTGGTGGCCCGGGGAGTGGAGTGGTCACCCGGTTCGACTTTCGCGCTCAGCAGGTCGGCGACGTGCTGTTCGGGACGATCATGTTCGAGCCCAGCGATACGGCCGGGCTGCTGGCCGGCTGGCGGGACGTGCAGCGCGACGCCGACGAGCGGCTCACCACTGTGCTGTCGATGATGCCGGCGATGGGTGAGCATCCGCCGATGGTGATGGTCCAGGTGTGCTTCGACGGGCCGGCGGCCGAGGCGCAGGGGTACGTCGACCAGCTCCTCGGCATCGGGCAGGTGCTCAGCAGCGACCTGTCCGTGCGACCGTACGCGGAGGTGCTCGAGGACGAGGACCGGCCACCCGGTGTCCGGGTAGCGGTGACGAGCACCTTCCTCGATCTCGACGACCCTGCCCTGGCCGCGCTCGTCGCGCTCCACGCCGACGGCGGTGCGATGGTGTCGCTGCGGGGTCTGGGTGGCGCTGTGGCGCGAGTACCGGCCGAGTCGACCGCGTTCGCGCACCGCTCCGCGGAGGCGATGGCGGTCGCGCTGCGGTTCCTGCCCGGAGCGCCGGAGCCGGGCGAGGATGTGATCCCCGGCTGGGCGGCCGTGGCCGAGCAGGGCAGTGGTACCTACATCAACTTCTCCTCGGCCGCGGACGAGAGCATGCTGGCGGCGGCCTTCCCACCGCCGACCCGGGAGCGGCTGCGGCGGACCAGGAGCGAGCACGATCCGCGCGGGATGCTGAGCGTCCGGGCAACCGCAGGTGCGCCGGCTAACTCACGAGGGGCCGTCGCGGACTGACGGGGTGGACCGATGCAGGTGATCAGTCGGGCGCTATCGGCTGCGTCCGGCCGGTAGCTTCGCGACCGGCCACGGTCACCAGACGTGCGAGGTCGGTGCCAGGTGCGGTGAGTCGGTTCACGGTCTCGAAGATCACCTGTTGCATGACCGCTGCCGCCGCGGGGAGGTCGACGTCGGTGCGCCGAGCCAGGTTGACCGTGCGGGAGAGCGCGGGCTCCACGAGGCGGCTACTGCGCAGGGCGGGGCGGTCGATGACCACCATCGCTGGGACGACAGCCACTCCGAGCCCGCGTTCCACGAACCGCAGCACGGCGTCCATCTCGGCGCCCTCCACCGCGATCGTCGGGCTGAGGCCGTGGGCGGAGAAGGTCGCGTCCAGAGCAACGCGGAGATCGTAGGTGCGGTTGAAGGCAACCTGGGGCAGCTGCGCCAAGTCCGCCAGGGTGACCTCGGCAGCGGTCGTGCTCCCGCCGTGCGGGGTCAGCGGCAGCGAGCCGTCGGCAGCCGAGACCACCACCAGCTCCTCGAACAGCAGCGGCACCAGCTCGATACCGGGTAAGGAGGGCTCCACACCGCGCGTGACGACCAGTGCGATATCCAGTGCCCCCTCACCGAGCGCGTCGACGAGTGAACGCGAGCCACCCTCGCTGAGGTGCAGGTCGACGCCCGGATAGTCGCCTCGGAACGCGGTCAGGACATCGGCCACCAGGGAGACGCACAGCGTCGGCGGGGCGCCCAGGTGAACCCGCCCGCGGCGCAGCCCGGCCAGCTCGGCGAGCTGCGCACGCGCGGCCTGCGCATCGGCGAGCATGCGGCGGGCGATCGGCAGGAGCACCTCTCCCGCGCTGGTCAGCCTCGCGCCTGTGGGACTGCGGTGAAACAACGGGGTGCCGAGCTCGGTCTCCAGTGCAGCGATCTGTCGACTCAGCGAGGGTTGGCTGAGGAAGAGCTCCTCCGCCGCGCGGGTGAAGTGGCCGAGCCGTGCCACCGCCTCGAACGACTCCAGCTGCTCCAACCTCACGATACCCCCAGTGCATCAAGATAATGAAAAGGATGCATTGGACTCATGATAGAGGTCGTTCCTAGCGTGAACACATGACCACACCACGAGCCCACGAACGGCTGCTGTCCACGTCGGTCCTGATCATCGGGACCGGTGGCGCCGGTCTGCGGGCCTCGATCGAGCTTGCGCAGCGCGGTATCGACGTGCTGGCCGTGGGCAAGCGGCGCACGCAGGATGCGCACACTACGCTGGCGGCCGGCGGGATCAATGCCGCACTGGCCACGATGGACCCCGAGGACAGCTGGCAGCAGCACGCTGCCGACACCTTGCGCGAGTCCTACTTCGTCGCAGATCCGGCCATCGTCGAGACCGTCGCCCGCCACGCGGCCCGGGGGATCGAGGAGCTGGCGGACTGGGGCATGCCGTTCGCTCGGGAGGCGAACGGACGAATCTCGCTGCGCTTCTTCGGCGCCCACAGGTATCGACGCACCGCCTACGCGGGCGACTACACCGGGCTGGAGATCCAACGGACACTGATGCGCCGCACCCGCGAGCTGCAGGTACCGATCAACGACAGCATCTACATCACCCGGCTCCTGGTGGCCGACGGCGCCGTCTTCGGTGCGTACGGATTCGACATCGCCGACGGCACACCGGTGCAGATCCACGCCGATGCGGTGATCCTGGCCGCCGGTGGGCACACGCGGATCTGGCGGCAAACCTCCTCCCGACGAGACGAGAACACCGGTGACTCGTTCCGCCTCGCCGCCCTCGCCGGTGCCCGGATCCGAGATGCGGAGCTGGTGCAGTTCCATCCCTCCGGGCTGCTCAAACCGGACCACGCGGCCGGCACCCTGGTCTCCGAAGCAGCCCGCGGGGAAGGCGGAATCCTCACCAACGCGCTGGGCGAGCGGTACATGCGGCGGTACGACCGGGAGCGGATGGAGCTCTCCACGCGGGACCGGGTGGCGCTCGCCGGGTACACGGAGATCGCCGCCGGACGAGGAACCGAGAACGGCGGGGTCTGGCTGGACGTCTCCCATCTGCCGCCAGAGGTGATCCACCAGAAGCTGCCACGTGTCTACCGCACCCTGATCGACCTGCAGATGCTGGACATCACGACCACGAAGATGGAGATCGCTCCGACTGCGCACTACTCCATGGGCGGTGTCTGGGTGACTCCCGACGATCACAGCACTGGAGTGGCCGGGCTGTACGCGATCGGTGAGGCGTCCTCGGGTCTGCACGGAGCGAACCGCCTGGGCGGGAACTCCTTGATCGAGCTCCTGGTCTACGGGCGCATCACCGGTGCGCGCTCGGCGAGCTATGTCGCCTCGCGTACCGCCGTCCGCCGGGACCCGGCGGCGGTAGCACAGGCTCGTGCCGAGATGCAGTCGATGCTCAGGAACACCGGCGGCGAGTCCGCCCGGCAGCTGCAGCGTGAGGTGCGCAACCTGATGACGGAACACGCCGGCGTCGTCCGCAGTGCGCAGGGACTGCTAGCCGGGCTGGACAAGCTGGACGCCCTTGACCGGCGGGCCGAGAACGTCACTGCGCACCCGGACCGCTCCGGCTTCGAGGACTTGGCCCACACCTACGACCTGCTGGGCTCACTCCTCGCCGCCCGTGCCACCTTGGAGAGCGCTCTGGAGCGGCGTGAGTCGCGCGGCTGCCACAACCGCTCCGACTTCCCTGCGCTGGACCCGGCGCTCCAGGGCAGCTTCGTCTGGTCATTGACCGAGGGGATCAGCTTCGAACAGGTTGCTGCTGCGCCGGACTCGTTCCTGGCCCTGGCCGAGGCTGAGGCCGATGAGACGGTGGCCGGAAAGCTCGTCGAGTAGCCCGGTGGGCAGGAACGCCTCACGGTCCCCGGCCAGGTGGTGCGGGCGGCACTGTGACCGGGGTCCCTCCCTCCCCGTCAGCCGACGGCGGAGCCGGAGAGGATCACCAGGTCCGGCTCTCGTAGCACGCTGAGTTCCGTACGCGGATCGATCTCGGTCCAGATCACATCGGCGCGATCGCCATCGCGCAGGCGGGGAAGGTCGAGGACCTCCCGTGCGGTCCAGGAGGCGGCGCCGATCGCTTCCTCGACCGGAAGCCCTGCCGCGACCAGCCACTCCACCTCATCGATCAGGGACCCCACCGGAAGGTCCGTTCCGGCCAGGACCGTCACGCCGGCTTCCCACGCGCGCCGGACCAGCTCTGGGTGCGCGGCGAGACCGTCCTGGTACCAACGCCGCAGCGCGGCTGGCACCTGCTCGCTCGCCATGGACTCCGCCAGCTGCTCGAACACCGTGCCGGTCGGCACCAGCACGCCGCGCCGAGCGGCTAGCTCCCCGAGGACGTCGATCGGCAGGTGCATCCCGTGCTCGATGCTGTCTGCCCCGGCAAGGACGGCGGAGCGGCCGCCCTCGGCGCTCTGCGTGTGCACGGCCACGCGCCGCCCCGACCGGTGCGCGGCTGCCACCGCACGGCGCAGCACATCGGTATCGAAAGCAGCGCTGTAGTCGCCCACGTCGTCGAACCAGTCGGCGATGATCTTCACCCAGCCCGGACCCGGCTCCTCGCCGGCCGCCTCGGCGAGCTCGTCCCCGCAGACCAGCCGGCCCCAGCCCGGGATGAACCGGTCCGGTGCGGCAAGCGGAACACCTGCGTGCTGGAGCAGCGGGCCGCGCTCGCGGCTGAGCACCTCATCCGGCAGCTGGCTCGGGCTGCCGGGGATCCGTGCGGCACCGATGCCGTTGCGCGCTAGCAGGTCCAGCTCGCCCGCCAGTACGTCACGATCGAGCGGCCCGCCGATCTCTGCGACGCCCACATGCAGATGGGTGTCCACCAGGGCCGGGAGGACCCAGCCGGTGGAGACGATCGTTCGCGCTCCAGGGACCGGAGACCGGCTGATCACCCCGCCGGTGATCCACAGGTCCGTCTCCGCACCGCCGGGGAGGAGGCGAGCACGCAGGTGCAGGTTCTCTGCGGGGCCCGCTGCCGATGGTGGCGCGAGGTGAGGGTCCACGACGGGTGTTACCTTCGAGTAGTAGCGATGCGGGCGGTGCCAGTCTCACAGCCGCGGTGAGTCGCCTCAAGCGATATTTCCCCCGTCGGGTCGTGATCGGCGGTATCGCCCGGGCGGGAGGAGTCACGCGGCAGCGCAGCGGTCTTGCGCGTCTCTGCGCAGGTCACCGTGAGGGTACTGCTCCAACTCGCCATCCCCACTGTGCACCAACACCCGATCCCTTGACGCGTCACTCGGTGCCACTCTACTGTCGATGTACACACTGTATACATACGGGTCTGCTGCGGTTGCGGTAGCAGTCGATGCTTGAGGGGATCCCGCATGGCGAAGCTGACATACACGTTCCTCGCGTCGCTGGATGGATATATCAATGACGCCGAAGGAAAGTTCGACTGGGCAGTTCCGAACGAAGAGGTGCTGGAATACATCAACGCTACCGAGCGCGATGTCGGCACATTCCTCTACGGACGCAGGATGTACGAGATGATGATCGGCTGGGAGACCGACCCAGCGGCTGCCGAGCAATCACCCGGCAGCGCCGACTTTGCCGAGCTCTGGCAGTCCAAGGAGAAGATCGTGTTCTCCCGCACTCTCGACGCTGTCTCCACGAGAAACACTCGCATCGAGCGCGAATTCGACCCCGAACTCGTCCGTGTCCTGAAGAACGAGGCGGAGCAGGACCTGAACATCAGCGGGGCAGACATCGCCGCTGCGGCCTGGCGTGCCGACCTGGTGGACGAGTGCCATGTGTTCGTCGCACCCATGCTGGTCGGCGGCGGGCAGAAGTTGTTCCCTGAGGGTGTCCGGCGACCTCTCGATCTGATTGATGAACATCGATTCACGAATGGGATGGTGCATCTCCACTACCGCGTGACGGCCGACCAGAGCTGACCTCTCGTGGTTGGTCCCGCAGCCGCCGCACGATCAGCCGGTAACCCACGCTCAGCACCACGTAGACCGCTGCGAGGGTGAAGAACGTGGGCCGGGAGTAGCCGGTGTCCGGCAGCACGGCGGCGGCCAGGGCTGCAGCGCCGGCGAACGCACCGTTGTAGAGCGTGTCGTAGAGCGAGAACGCGCGGCCCCGGTAGGCGTCGTCGGTATCGGCCTGGACGATGGTGTCCACGGCGATCTTGGCGCCCTGGACCGCTAGCCCCATCAGGACCGCGGCCGCGGCGATCACTGCGAACGTCGGCTGTACGCCCATCAGCACCTGGCTGATCCCGCCCAGTCCGAGGCAGAGCACCACCCAGGTGGACGGGCTCATCCGCTCGTGCGCCAGCGGGGTGAGGATGATGGCCAGCCCGTTGCCGGCGAAGGAGATCCCGGTGAGCAGCCCGAACATCGCGAGCCCGGCCGCCGCATCGGTGGGGTCCACCAGAAGGTTCCGGGAGATGAGGATGAGCGCGATGAAGTTCACGCCGTAGAGGAACCGGTGCAGCGCCATGATGCTGAGCGCAGCCCCGGGCGTCCCGCGCAGCACCAGGTACCGCGCCCCGCGGCCCAGGTCTACCGCCGTGGCACGCAGGTCCCCCCACGCCTGCCGCAGACCGGTGCGCGAGGGACGAGCCTCCGGTCCCAGCTGATCCTTACCGAGCCGCAGTGCCAGCGCGGACGCGCCGCCGAACAGGGCAGCCGCCACAGCCAGCACCACACCGTCCTTCATCGGCCCGGGCGGGAGCAGGAGCCCGAGCCCGAACCCGATGCCGGCTCCGACCACTGCCGCCACTGCGCCCAGCGTCGGGGTGAGGGCGTTGGCGATCAACAGCTGCTCCCTCGGCACCACCCGCGGTAGGGCGGCCGAGAGTGCTGCGAGTAGGAACCTGTTCACCCCCAACGTCACCAGGGCGAGCACATAGACGCCGACGGAGACGCCGTCGACGGCCATCAGCACGGCCAGGAGCAAGGTGAGCACCACTCGCACCCCGTTCCCGAACAGCAGCACCTGTCGCCGCCGCCACCGGTCCAGCAAGGGGCCGGCGAACGGACCCACGATCGTGAACGGCAGCAGGAGCACGGCGAATGCCGCCGCCACGGCTCCCGCGGTGGCCAGGTTCTCCGGGGAGAAGAAGAACAAGGTGGCCAACCCGGCCTGGAACATGCCGTCCCCGCACTGGGAGACCAGCCGCACGGCGAACAGTCTGCGAAACCCCGAGTGCACGGCTACGGTGCGCAGGTCCGACCACATCTTCACCTGGCGCAGGCTATCGCGGCCATGGGCCGTGGCGGGCAGGCGCGCGAGCCGGGCGGCGGACAGGCCGCGGCATGCGGGCCCGCCAGGCACGCGGCCGCCGGGACTTCGCACCGCGGGGGCACAGCCAGCCACCTGCGATGGCGCCGCTCACCTCCTCCAGGTGCGGGGCGCCGTCGGCGTGGTGTGAGTGTAGGTATGGTCGCACCGTGAAACTTCCCGAACATGGACTCTCCCCGGAAGCGGTGCGCACGGCCTGGACGGAGGCGAGCGCCGGCGACGTCGACTGGCGCGGTGGACGTAGCTGGTCGCTGGTCTACGACTCCCCGGACTGGCACCAGGACCTGGTGGACGAGGCGGCGGCGCTGTTCGCCCACGAGAACGCCCTCTCCGCCTCCGCGTTCCCCTCCACCCAGCAGTTCGAGTCCGAAGTGGTGGCGATGGTCGCCTCGGTGATCGCCCCGAACTCTGAGTCCTACGGAGTGTTCACCACTGGTGGTACCGAGTCGATCATGGTGGCGAT
>DXBY01000171.1 GCA_019116305.1 Candidatus Ruania gallistercoris
GGTGGCCGCGGTCGGTGAGGGAGTGGACGAGGTGGCCGTGGGTGACCGGGTGATCCTGAACTGGCGCGCGGTGTGCGGTGACTGCCGCGCATGCCGCAAGGGGCAGCCCTGGTACTGCTTCGCCACCCACAACGCCACGCAGAAGATGACCCTGACCGATGGCACCGAGCTCTCCCCGGCACTGGGAATCGGCGCGTTCGCGGAGAAGACGCTGGTGGCCGCCGGGCAGTGCACCAAGATCGACGGCGACCTGGCGCCGGAGCAGTACGCCGCCGTCGGCCTGCTCGGCTGCGGGGTGATGGCCGGGATCGGCGCTGCGATCAACACCGGCGCGGTGCAGCGCGGGGAGTCGGTCGCGGTGATCGGATGCGGCGGGGTCGGTACGGCCGCAGTGGCCGGGGCGGTCCTGGCCGGGGCGACCACGATCATCGCCGTGGATCTCGACGACGCGAAGCTCGCCACCGCTGAGCGCTTCGGTGCCACGCACACCGTGAACGCCGGGGGGCAGGACCCGGTCACGGCGATCCAGGAGCTGACCGGCGGGTTCGGCGCCGATGTGGTGATCGACGCCGTCGGCATCGCAGCCACGTTCAAGCAGGCCTTCCAGGCACGAGACCTGGCCGGCAGGGTGGTCCTGGTCGGTGTGCCCGATCCTGGTACCACCTGGGAGATCCCTCTGGATGAGGTGTTCGGCCGCGGAGGGGCGATCAAGTCCGCGTGGTACGGGGACTGCCTCCCCTCGCGCGACTTCCCGATGCTGGTCGAGCAGTACCGGCTCGGGCGGTTGGACCTGGACGGCTTCGTCTCCGAACGGATCGGGCTGGACGATATCGAGCCGGCGTTCGAGAAGATGACCGCCGGGAAGGTACTGCGCTCGGTGATGGAGATCAACCCCGCGCCAGCGGCGGCAGGCACAGGAGGTGCACGATGAGCGCCGAACGCCATGATGCCACCGGGCAGGTACGGGTGGAGCAGCTGGTCACCAGCGGCACGTTCTCCCTGGACGGCGGTACCTGGGAGGTGGACAACAACGTCTGGATCATCGGTGACGACCAGGAGTGCCTGGTGATCGACCCTGCCCACGACGCCACCGCCGTCGCCGGTGCGATCGGTGACCGTCGGGTGCGCGCCATCCTGCTCACCCACGGCCACGACGACCACATCCGCGCCGTGCGCGAGCTTGCCGACCAGGTCGGCGCGCCCGTGCACCTGCACCCCGAGGATGCGATGCTCTGGGAGCAGGTATACCCCGGGACGACGGCGGATGTGGAGATCTCCGACGGCGACACCTTCGGCATCGGTCCGGTCGAGCTGACGGCGCTGCACACCCCCGGGCACTCGCCCGGTTCGGTGTGCTTCTCCGCGCCCGGGCTCGGCGCCGGGGGAGTGGTGTTCACCGGGGACACCCTGTTCCAGGGTGGGCCCGGTGCCACGGGGCGGTCCTACTCGGACTTCCCCACGATCATCACCTCGATCCGGGACCGGCTGTTCACCCTGCCGGAGAGCACCGAGGTGCTCACCGGGCACGGGGACGCCACCACCGTGGGCGCAGAGCAGCCGCACCTGCAGGAGTGGATCGCCCGCGGCCACTGAGCCGCACCCAGCATGCGATGGCCCGGCCCCGACTGACGGGTGCCGAGCCATCGGCGTCCTAGGCCATCGGCGCGCCGTGCCCGCGTGCCGATGCCGCACTTCCCGCGTCCCGGCGATACCGCCGAGCACTCTCCAGCGGAGTAGGTATCGCTTGATTCGATTCAACTCGGTGGGGTGGGGGAGATCGGCAGTAGTCTCTTGACATTGGCGCCGAGGATCGCCTAGAGTCAACGTTATAGAAGTTTGTTTCCACCTGACGGAAACTCTCCGAGGAAGCCATCCCGGTGTAGCACGCTCAAGTGGACGGAAGAATTCGAGTCGAGTTCGGATGTCCATGCGGCGTCCAGAAGTATGAGGGTGGATGGCAATGGAGCTCACGGACTTCAACACCGCACCGGCCGACCAGGCCGCCGAGCTGGTGCGTGCCTGTGCCCACGTCGAACGCTGGGTCGCCGAGATCGTGGCCGGCCGACCGTATGCCAGTGTCGACGACGTCGTCGCCGCAGCCGAGCATCGCGCCAATCCCTGGACCGACGAGGAGGTCGACTCCGCACTGGCGCGCCACCCCCGGATCGGCGAACGTGCCGGCGGGCAGGACGCCGACGCGCAGATGTCCCGACGCGAGCAGTCCGGGGTGTCCACCGATGCTGACACCCAGACCCGGCTGGCCGAGGGCAACGCCGCCTACGAGGCCAGGTTCGGGCACGTCTTCCTCATCCGCGCCGCCGGCCGCAGCGCCGAGGAGATCCTGGCCGCACTGCAGGAACGCCTGACCCATACCCCCGACCACGAACGCCGGATCGCAGCACAGCAGCTCCGCGAGATCGCTGCCCTCCGGCTGAGAGGAGCCCTGAGCTGATGACCTCGCACCTGACCACCCACGTGCTCGACGCCTCCGCCGGCCACCCGGCCGCCGGGATCACCGTTCTTCTCGAGCACCGGGCCGAGACCGGCTGGAGGGAGGTGGCCACCGGCACCACGAACGCCGACGGCCGGATCGCCGACCTGGGCCCCGAACGCCTCGGCAGCGGCACCTACCGGCTCACCTTCGCCGTTGCCGACTACTTCGCGGCGACCGGCACACCCACCTTCTATCCCGAGATCACGGTGACCTTCGCCGTCGACGAGGGGCAGCAGCACTACCACGTGCCGCTCCTGCTGAGCCCGTTTGCCTACTCCACCTACCGCGGAAGCTGAAAGGAACACTGCCATGACCGATGTCGACACCACTCCCCGGGAGCTGGTCAGCGAGAACGCTGAGATGCACGCTGCCTCGCACGGCAAGGGCGAGGTGCATCTCGTCCGGGTCGAGCGCGAGGGCTCGGTGCACCACATCAGCGACTACACGGTCTCCTCCGCGATCCGCGGTGACCTGGACCGGATCTACACCCACGGGGACAACTCCACCTGTGTGGCCACCGACACGCAGAAGAACCTCACCTTCTCCCTCGCCCGCGACGGCGTGGGCACCCCCGAGGAGTTCGCGCTGAAGTTCGGCCGGTTCATGTACGCCGAATGGCCGGAGATCGTCGACGGCGGACGCTGGGAGGTCATGAAGGTCGAGTGGGACCGGATCGTGGGGGACAACGGCCCGCACAACTTCTCCTTCGTCCGCCGGGGCAAGGAGGAGCGCTACGCGGTGGTCCAGGCCGCCGGGGAGGATTTCAAGGTCGTCGCCGGGCTCAAGGAGCTCACCGTGCTGAAGTCCTCCGGGTCGGCCTTCGTCGGCTACCCGAAGGGCAAGTACACCACTCTGGCCGAGACCACCGACCGGGTGATGTCCACCGATGTCTCCGCCTGGTGGGAGTACAACACCCTGGACGCCGACTGGGACGGGATCTTCGACTCGATCCGGCACATCATCCTCAGCGAGTTCGCCGAGCGGTTCTCGATGGCGCTGCAGAACACCATGTGGGCGATCGCGGCGCGGATCATCGATACCCACCCGGAGATCAACACCGTCCGGCTACAGTGCCCGAACAACCACCACTTCGTCGTCGACCTGGAGCCGTTCGGCCAGGACAACCCGAACGTGGTCTTCTATGCCGCTGACCGTCCCTACGGGGACATCACCGCCGAGGTGGTCCGCAAGGGCACCACACCCAGCACGCTGGCCTGGACCACGATTCCCTCGTTCACCTGATCACCCGTTGGGCGCCATCGGACCCGGCGGAGGGGCCGGTGGCGGCCGTCGCACCACTCAAAGGAGAGAGATGATGACTACAGTCGATGTCCCGAAGGGGCAGCGCCCAGAGGATGAACGCCTCTCCCTGGGGGCGAACTTCACCTATGGGCTCCAGCACGTGCTGACCATGTACGGCGGGATCATCGCCGTACCGCTGATCATCGGTCAGGCCGCGGGCCTGGAGGCGGTGCACATCGCCCTGCTGGTGGCCGCCGGGCTGTTCATCGGCGGTCTGGCCACGATGCTGCAGGCCTGGGGCCTGCCGTTCTTCGGCTCCCAGCTGCCGCTGGTGCAGGGAGTCTCGTTCGCCGGTGTGTCCACCATGCTGGCGATCATGGGGACCGGCGATCTGGCCGAGGCCACGCCGGAGGCGAAGCTGCAAGCCGTGTTCGGCGCAGTGATCGCTGCCTCCGTCATCGGTCTGATCGTGGCGCCGTTCTTCGCCAAGATCGTCAAGTTCTTCCCCCCGGTGGTCACCGGCACGGTGATCACCGTGATCGGCCTGTCACTGATGCGGGTAGCCGCGGAATGGGCGATGGGTGGTGCCGCGGCCGAGGCCGCCGATGCTGCCAACGGGACCTCGAACTTCGGTTCGGTCAGCAATATCGGCCTCGCGGCCATCACGCTGGCGATCGTGCTCATCCTGTCCAAGGTCGGGGTCGGGACGATCTCGCGGATGTCGATCCTGTTGGGGATCGTCCTCGGCACCATCGTGGCGATTCCGTTCGGCAAGGTCGACTTCTCCGGTATCGCCGACGCTGGTGTGATCGCCTTCCCGACGCCGTTCTTCTTCGGGATGCCGACGTTCGCACTGGGAGCGATCGTCTCGATGTTCGTGGTCATCCTGGTCACGATGGTGGAGACGACCGCCGATATCCTGGCCGTCGGGGAGATCGTCGAGACGAAGGTGGACTCCAAGCGCATCGCCGCCGGGCTGCGTGCCGACATGTTGTCCTCCGCCGTCTCGCCGGTCTTCAACTCCTTCACCCAGTCGGCTTTCGCCCAGAATGTCGGGCTGGTCGCAATCACCCGGGTGCGCTCACGCTACGTGGTGGTGGCCGCCGGTGCGATCCTGGTGGTTCTCGGCCTGCTGCCGGTGGTGGGCGGCGTCGTCGCGGTGATCCCGCCACCGGTCCTCGGCGGGGCGGGTATCGTGCTCTTCGGCAGCGTGGCGGCGGCGGGTATTCGCACCCTCAGTGCGGTCAAGTACGACGGCAACATGAACCTGATCATCGTGGCGGTCGGCGTAGCGGTCGGCATCCTGCCGGAGGTGCTGCCGGACTTCTACGCGCAGTTCCCCACTGCCGTGCAGATCATCTTCGGTTCCGGGATCTCTTCGGCGGCGATCTTCGCGGTCGTGCTGAACCTGCTGTTCAACCACCTGAGGGCGGGGACACCGGAGAACCCGTCGGTGTTCGCCGCCGGTACCGGCCGGGTGATCACGAAGAAGCAGTTCGCTCGGCTCCAGGAGGGGGACCATGTGGAAGGTGGCAAGCTGATCCGAGCCGACGGCGCCGAGGTGCCGGTGGTGACCAAGGAGCAGGCGATCGCGGTCACCGAAGCCGTCGAGGCAGGGCAGATCACCTGCGATGACGACGTCCAGCTCGTCCTGGAACGAACCGAGGACCCCAAGGACTGAGGGCCCTGGCGAGCGCGGAGCAGGGACGTGTCCACAGTGGTGACCGACCGGGTCCGGTGGGCGCGTGCCTGTTCCGCACCGGGAGGCAGCGGCGCTCCGGCGTCAACCGACGCGGAGCAG
>DXBY01000172.1 GCA_019116305.1 Candidatus Ruania gallistercoris
CCCGTTCGTCTGGGATTCCAGGTTCGCGAGCTATGACGATGACGATGTGCACGTGACCTGGTTGCAGGTCGTGCCGATCACCGAGCCGGAGGCGCAGCTGGTGGCCGAACAGGGTGCGAGCGCACTGGAGGACGCTTTCGACCGGGCACAGCCCGATCTCTTCACCATCGACCGCACCAGCGTGCTCGGTTAGGCACGCATGGACACCAGCGGCACAGCTGCCCGACCCGAGCCAGCGGCCGACGGCGGCGAGGACCCCGTGGTGCCCCTGATGCGCGCCATCATCTCCAATCTCGACCATGCCGCCGCGGAGCTTGGCGACCGCCTGGATGACTGGGAGTCGCTCTCCCTCCTGATCGCCTCAGGCGAGGGCGGACAGGTGGACGTCTACGGATTCGCCTACGGCGCCGACGAGGCCTGGGTGCAGGCGGTCACGGTCCGACCCCCGACCGTCGAGCTCGACGCGTTCCTCCGCGACCGGTATCCACACGGTGCGCGGCCGGCGAAGGTCCTGTGCCAGCTGCAGCTCACCGACGGCGACTACGGGATCGAGTTCGAGGACCGCGGCGGCCCGATCCGCTGGCCGGTGAACCCGGAGCACCCGGATCGGATGCAGCGAAGGCTGCGGCCCGACTTCCCGGTGCTCTCGCCGCTGGGGGAGGCCCTGGACGATGCCGGGCTCGCCCGCGACTGGTACCGCTGGTGCGACGCCTCTCGGGACTGGGCCGCCGGGGCCGAGACCGTCTACGAGGAGGACTCCCTGCGCAGCGCGAGCGGAGGCTTCGCCCCGCTGCACGTCGACGAGTTCATGGCCGCCTACCGCGCAGCCGGGGCCGAGGTCTCGCGCGGTTCGCGTGATGCGAGGCCGCGGAACCGCTCGTTCACGCTCGACGTGGCGGCGGGTGGCGTGGTGTGCAGCCTCGGGGTCGAGCTCGGCCGGGGACTGAACTCCCAGGAGTGCACCCTCCGCGTGCTGGTCGACGGCGAGGAGGTGGCGGGGCCGGAGCCACTGCACGGGATGGCACGCAGCATCCTCCGGTCGGCCGGACTACCCGACCCGTGGCCGCACCAGCCGTACCCGCGCCCGATCATCGGCAGCCGCAGCCAGCTCGAGGTCACGGCCCAGGAGATCGTGGAGATGCTCGGACAGGTGGCGCGGGACTGGGCTCGGTGACTCGTTCACGCTGAATGCTGCCTCGATCAGGCGTCGCTACGCCGCCGAGGAAGGCCGATTGACGGCGGTACCCGGGGGTGCTGGGTGCGTACCGGTGCGATAAGCCTAGTTATCGCTCCGGTCGGAGCGCCGTCTGCCCGGCGCGTCTACCTTCCGTGTCAACGGAAGGAACGACGCCATGACCACGCCAGCTTCGGGACCCTACTGGTCCCCCACTCCCCCGATCGGTGACCAACCACCCACTGGTCCCGCCGTCGACAGCTCGCCACCAGCACTACCGCCCAAGCGCCGCCGGTGGCCGTGGGTGGTCGGCATCGTCGTCGCGCTGGTTGCGGGCACGCACCTCGGCACCGGGAACGAGGGGGAGAACACGACGGCTCTCGCCGCGGCCGAGCGGCAGCTCGCTGATCTTCAGCTGTCACTCGACGCCACTCAGGATCAGCTCGCCAAGGTCAGCGACGAACGGGACGCGGCTCTGGAGGACCTCGAGATCGCCAGCTCGGAGCGCGACGCGGCCCTGGAGGATCTGACCGCAGCCGAGACCGATCGGGACGACGCGATCGCTCGCGCCGAGGATGCTGAGGCCGCCCTGGCGGCCACCGAGGGTGCGCGTGCTGCCGCCGAGGACGCACAGGGGGCCGGTGCAGACGCCGAGCCGGCGGCACAGTTCGGCGACGGCGTCTGGATCGTCGGGGAGGACATCGAAGCCGGCGTGTACCGCAACGACGGCGGGAGCCTGTGCTACTGGGAGCGGCTCTCCGGGTTGTCCGGTGAGTTCGGCGACATCATCGCCAACGACCTCCCGGAGGGTCAGGCCGTGGTCGAGATCGCGAGTTCCGATACCGCGTTCTCGTCCCAGGGCTGTGGCACCTGGACCCGGCAGTAACGCTTTCGCCTCCGGTCGCCGGCTGGCTGCACCACCACCCCCATCCATCGCTATCGCCGGCCTGCGTGCCTGGGGAATCGAGGTCGTCATGTCTGCATCGCCGCCCCCACCGGGGTATCCGCCCATACCGCCGCCGACGGCGCAGCATCAGGTCCCAGGAGCGGCACCAGGGGATGAGCCGGTCACCGGCCGACTGCGCGTCTCTCCCGTGCTCACCGGTATCGCCGGCGCCGTGGCGGGAGCCGGCCTCACTCTGGCCATCGTGCTCCCGCTGACGCTCGGCGCGGGCGACGGGTCCCGGCAAGCCGGCGGTGGGCAGCAAGCCAACGATCAGCCGTCCCCCATGCTCACCGACGCCGCGGAGGCGTGCGGCTCACCAGACGGTGTCACGATCGAGGACGACGGCACCACGCTCGCCTTCGACCACCGCGGCGAGGACGACTACTCCGGCGGTGACTTCACCGGCATCATGTGCGTCTTCACCGAGCTGGGCATGCCGTCGCGCATCTCCACCCACATGAACCAGACCACGTCCCTGGACGGCCGGCAGACGGCGTCGTGGGATGGGTGGGAGATCCAGTGGTCCTATCACCCCGACCGCGGGATGGACGGCGTCGTCACAGTGCTCGCGGACTGACCACACCGGGAGCCCCTGCCCCGGCAACGTGGGTTATCCACACCCACCCCACGCCGTCGGCCCGGTTCCGGCACGCTGGAGCGATGGGCAAGAAGAAGCGGACCCGTGCCAACCGGCAGCGTCCCTCCGGCGGAGGGCACCGCCACAGCGACGGTCAGAACCGGCCACACCCGGTACCTCGTTCCGGGCAACTCACCGGTCCCGCCGCTGCGGGCGCTCAGCCCGCCGGCCGCGACGAGTCCGGCAATGCTGCCGCCCAACTCCAGGTCGTGGTCGGGCTGATCGCCACCGGGACCCTCGATGCTCATCTCGGCACGCTGCAGGCGGCCATCAGCAAGCGGCACCAGGACCGTAGGCGGGAGGCGTCCAACCAGGCCGCGGCGCAGTTCCAGGTCGGTGACCGGGTCACGCTGACCAACGGCATCCGCCCCCTGTACCTGCAGGGCGCCACCGGCACGGTGACCGGGTGGGCGCACCAGAACGCGATCGTGCACCTGGATCACCCGACCGGCCGGTTCCCCGGCGGCGAGATCAGGTGCCCGCCGCTGGGACTGCGTCGGCTGGTGGACTGAGGGACTGCTCCTCGAAGCGCACACGCACCCGCGCTCAGCGACGTCCGTGCGCATCTGTTGTCACGGCAAGCTTGTCGCCTAGCGTGTCCGAGCGGCTGCCGGAGAGCGCTGCCCCCGCGGCACCAGCCGAGCCGCTCGTCGAAGTCACCGAGGAACTCCTGGCGGGAGGTGCTGATACAGCGGGCTCCGAGCCAGGGGCCGATTCACTGCGGCGTGTGGGGCCGGCCGAGAAGGTCGCTCTCACAACGCACCATCAGGTCTCGGAGGCGTCCGAGTTCTGCGTCAGAGCAACCCAGGAGCGGCGGCGTCACATAGGGCGTGAGCAGCCCTCGATCAGCCAACATCGCCTTCACGGCGGGTACGCCTGGGCGAATCGCGTGCATGGTCGCGAGCTCAGATATCCGACTCTGGAACTGTGCCGCCTCGCTGACCCGTTGCTCGCGCCAGGCATCCAGCAGTTCCAGCGCGAGCACCGGGGCAAGGTTGGCGGTTCCTGGTACCAGACCAACAGCGCCCGCCTCAAGAGCCTGCAACAGCTTCGCCTCGGCGCCGGCTGAGACGGCGAACTCGGCACGGTGGCTACCGATTTCCACAAGCCGAGCAAGGATGTCGGGATCTCCTGAGCTGTCCTTCGCTCCGACCACGTGCGTCATGCTGCTCAGGCCCTCGATCACCGAGGGCGTCAGCGGGTTCGCGTACCGCGGGATGTTGTAGGCAACCGTCGGCAGGCTGCAGTCTTCGAAGCGGCGGAAGTGATCGACGATCTCGTCGTCTCGGTGATGGAAGTAGATGGGTGGGCTCACCGCGACCCCAGTTGCTCCCGCGCGGTTGGCGGCGTGTGCGCGAGCTAGGGCCTCGCGTGTTCCTGCAGCCGTGACGTTCACAACGGTGACGCCGTGGGGCACGAGCTCTCGCCACCGCGCGATGACGGGTCCGAGGTAGTCGTCAAGCTCGACTGTCGGTACCAGCGGGCCTTCGCCGTTGCTGCCTAGCAGCAGTAGTTTCGACACGCCTGCCTCAGCCATCGCCGCGAGGTGAGGTTCAGCAACGGCGGCCGAGGGGACGCCGTCGGAATCCATGCCTGTCACCACGGGTACGATGACCCCGGAAAGCAGTCGCTGCGCGGTTCCTTGTGCGTACATCACAGGGCCTCGCTGTCAGTGGCCGTCGCAGTCTCGTCCGTCATGATGCGCCTCCAGGCTGGTGGCGGGCCGGGTGTGGTGTAGGTGACCTCGCCAAGGAAGATGTTGCACGGGTCGTCGGCGATCTCGAGCCCACCGATGATCAGCGAATCCGGGCGACCGGTCGTTCGGGTCAGATAACTGCCGTTCCCCAGCGGTGATTCGTCGAGGGTCACTGAGACCTGCAGCGGTGATGTGAAGGTGCACCGCAACCTCACCCACCGGTTCACGGGGATGGCTGTCCCCGTGTCCACCCATCCGCGGTTGTCGTGGAGCCAGATGTTGCCGTTGACCGCGGGACGTGCGGTGACCGAGAAGGCGGGCCAGCGGCCCAGTGACGTCCCGACCCGGCAGAAGTGGAACTCGCTCGAGGTGGGTAGTTCCTCGATGTAGTGGGTGAGCGTCACGCCAATGGGATACGCGTCGCCGCTGCCGAAGGAGGTAGCCCTCGCGCGTCCCCGGGCGTTGCGAAAGTGCAGACTCGGGCCATCGGGAGCCGCTGCGCTCGACCTCAGGGTGGGGCGATCATCAGCACAGTTGTCGTTGACGGCCACCGGTTCGACGACGGTGCCGGCCAACCATTCGAGTGGCACCTTCGAGAAGTTGATGTGCTGTTCTTCGCGGTGGAAGGTACCCGTCAGGACGGCGATCTCACCGGTCTGTAGTTCGGTGATCCACCCGTACCCGCCGGCAGTGAAGGGTGGGTCCGTGTATGTTCCGGCGCCTTCGATCAGGATCGTCTTGACGAGATTCCACCTGTTCTTTCGTAGGTTGGCCTCGTCGGAGAGGTACAGGGAGGCTCCCGTGCGGCCGACGTCGCCGTGTTCGCTGCAGTCGAGCAGGGCGAACATGCCGTTGCGCAGGCGCACCATGAATGGTCTGGTCCCGGATGTTCCCGAGTTGGGCAGGCCTGTGGGAACTGGTGCACTCCAGGTGCGCCCGCCGTCGTTGCTATCACTGCGGACCATCTCTGCTCCGGTGGCGTACTGCACCCGCATGATGCAGATGAGTTCACCGGGGACGGATGTTTCGACGATCGTCGGTTCGGCGCAGCACAGGCTGTCGCTGCCCGCGATGAAGTGCGATTCGCTCCAGGTTGTACCGTCGTCCGTCGATTCCAGGACCCAACACCGGTTGAGGCGCCAGAAGGCTCCTTCCGGCTCGGGAACTGTGGACCGGCCGCCCACTGCCATGAGGAGCCGCCCGTCACGGAGGCGGAGGATGCCGCTCTGGATCACGAGGCGAACATCTCGGGCGAGGCCGCCTGCGCCGTCGGCGACCGGCTGCATGAAGCCCCAGACGACTGTGCTGTCACCGGTGGGGACCCAGGTGTCGCCGTCGAAAGTGATCTCGATCTTCCGGATCTCGCCGCCGCCTGTGGAGCGGTTCGGACGGTCGGCGCCCCACGTGAAGGGCTGATTGATCGAGTAGTACAACCAGGTGCGGCCGTTGAGGTCGTGGAACAGGAAGGAGTGGGTCAGCGAGGACGGTCGCTCGTGCGGCGTTCCGTTCGCGATCGTGACGACCGGGAGCCCATGGTTCGCCATGGTCCATGTGTTTCCGGCGTCGGAGCTGAAGTAGAGCGCCTGCTCGTTGGTGTCGTCGCCTTCGAGACCTCCGTGGGCGTCCCAGCGACAGGTGAGCAGCAGGTGGCCCGAAGGGTGCTCCAGGAGAGTCGGTATGAAGGTGTGCTTGACCGGTCCGTGTGGTGACGCGGTCACCACACGGGTGGGCCTGGCCTCGAAGTCGCGTGGGCTTTCGGTAGCGAAGTTGGTGTGCTGCACGTTGGTCAACACTGATCTGGGCCTCCTGTGAGGTCGCTGTGCATACCCGGCTGGGTCTCAGTGGGTGGGGCAGCGCTCACCCGCGGTCACGTCCGAGGACGTCGACGGGTTCGGCGAAGTGGCAGGCACTCCGGGTGCCGCCGGCGCGCGCGATGAGTGCCGGCGTGTCGACGGCGCAGACGTCTTCGGCTTTCCAGCACCGGGGATGCAGATGGCAACCGCTGGGTGGGTTGGAGGGCGACGCCAGCGTCGTGCCGAGCTCGAGACCGTCGCGGACTGCCGCTGGCACGTCGCTGCCTGCCATGTCGACCGCCGAGCTCAACAGGGCTTGGGTGTAGGGGTGTGTGGGGCCGCTGAAGATCTCCTCCGTTGTCCCCAGTTCAACGATCTTTCCCAAGTACATGACGGCGACCCGGTCGGCGAGCTGTCGTACGACGCCCAAGTCATGGGTGATGAACAGCATCGCGATCCGCTTGCGCTCCTTGAGGTCGCGCAGCAGGTCCAGGATCTGTGCCTGGATCGAGACGTCCAGTGCTGAGACGACCTCATCGCAGACGAGCAGCTGGGGCTCGCTCATGAGTGCGCGGGCAATGCTGACACGCTGGCACTGCCCACCGGACAGACTTGCCGGTCTGCTGTCCAGCAGGGTCTTGCTGAGTCCCACGTCGTCCAGCAGTTCCTCCATGCTCTGCTGAGCCCGTGCACTCATCCGTCGCGCCGAACCGCCCACCAGTGCCTCGGCGAGGATCTGGCGGACAGTGAGGCGGGGGTTGAGCGATGAGCGCGGATCCTGGAAGACCATCTGCGTGAGTCGAGATGCCCGGGGCGCGTCAGTGGTCGTGAAGTCGATGCTGCCGGCAGTCAGGGACTGCAGCCCGACGATCGCTCGTGCCAGAGTGGACTTCCCTGAGCCCGATTCTCCGACGACGGCGAGCACCTCTCCACCGTGGATCTCGAGATCGACTTCTGAAACGGCGTAGATCGGTTGCGCACCGGTGAAGGTGACCGTTGCCCCAGTGATCTGTGCGAGCGGGGCGGCCGTTTGCGGCGAGTCAGTGCGAGTGCGCATCATCGGTCAGACCCTTCGGGTGGTGACAGGCCAGTGTTCGCGGACCCGAGGGGGTCTCGCTGACTGTGGTGTCGGGCATCTTCTCGCTGCAGATCGCTGTTGCGGCCGCGCAGCGCGGGTGGAACGGGCAACCTGACGGGCGGGTGGCAGGGCTGGCCGGTGTGCCGCCGATGGGGCGCACCCGGCGGGTGCTTCGCACGGAGGGTATGGAGTCGATCAGTGCCGAGGTGTACCAGTGCTGCGGTTGGGACAGGACTTGGTCGGTCGGCCCGGTCTCGACAATACGGCCGGCGTACATGACCACGACCCGGTCTGCGACATGGCTCAGCACGCGCAGGTCGTGGCTGATCAGCAGCAGCCCCAAGCCCTGCTCGTCCTTCAGTGTGGTGAGCAGGTCGAGGATCTTGCCCTGCACCGTCGCGTCGAGGGCTGTCGTCGGTTCGTCCGCCAGGATGACCGTCGGATTCCCTGCCAAGGCCATGGCGATCACGGCACGTTGCCTCATGCCGCCCGACATCTGGTGGGGGTAGAGGTCTGCTCTCTCGTGCGGGTCGGAGATCTCGACGCGGCTCAGGAGGTCCACTGCTTGAGCGTTGGCCTCGCTGCGGCTCAGCGACCCGTTCCGACGCCCAGCCTCGGTGATCTGGATGCCGACCTTCATCGTGGGATCGAGGGCGGAGGTCGGGTCCTGAAACACCATTCCGAGGGTGCTCGCGCGGAGCCGCCGAAGGGTTGCCTCGCTTGCACCGACGACGTCGGTGCCCGCGACGGTGATGCTTCCCGATTCCACGTGCACTCCGCGGGGTAGCAGCCCCAGGATCGCCAGCGCCGTCATCGACTTGCCGCTGCCGCTCTCCCCCAGGAGACCTAGCGTCTCACCGGTTCGAAAGGACAGCGAGACATCGTCAAGGATCCGGACTCCCCCGGTCCCGGTGAGTGACAGGTTGCGGATGTCAATCATCGGGCCGGGGTCGGCGCTGCGCCCCATCTCAGCTGTGCCCTGTGGCTGCGTCACTCGTTGGACACCACCTCAACGACGGACATGTCCGGCGCGGCGCCAGGGTCGGGGGTGAAGCCGGACAGTGAGTTGCTCCATGCGTAGGTGATCGCTACGTCCATCGGGTACATGCCGACGGCGTTGTCCCAGATCATCTCCTGCACGTCCAGGAATGCTTGCACCCGCTCCTCG
>DXBY01000173.1 GCA_019116305.1 Candidatus Ruania gallistercoris
CCAGATCGGTCCAGCCGACGTTCTCGGCCTTCGGGTCAGGTGCGTTCACGGGTCCTTCTTCCTCGCGTCCTTCGGGGCTGCTGCTGGTCCGACCCTACTCAATCCGACCACCACGAGCGCGCGGGTATTCGCAGGGTGGACGCCGGTGGGATCGAGCACACCCGACGCACGGGCTGGTGGGGTGCCGATCGGCGCTGGACACGGCCTACACTGGCCAGGACGGGTGGCCCCGTCCGTCGCACCCAGCGTGGAGCGATCAGCAGTCGAGAGAATGTAGGCATCGTGCCCGACGCACCCCTGTCCGAGGCGGAGACCACCGCGCGTGCCGGCACGGCGTCGTCGCGGAGATCGCTGAAGCAGGTCCTCGGCCCATACGTCGCACTGACCAAACCACGGATCATCGAGCTGCTGCTGATCACCACCGTGCCCACGATGATCCTGGCCCAGCGGGGGTTCCCGTCCTGGTGGCTGATCATCGCCACCCTGGTCGGCGGTGCCGCCGCGGCCGGTTCGGCGAACACGCTGAACATGTACTACGACCGGGATATCGACGCGGTGATGGCGCGCACCCGCAAGCGCCCGCTGGTCACCGGTGAGGTCAGCCCCCGCGCTGCCCTGGTGTTCGGTCTGGTGCTCGGGGCGTTCTCGGTGGTCTGGCTGTGGCTGACGGTGAACTGGGTGGCCGCCGCCCTGGCCGCTGCAGCGAACGTGATGTATTCCTACGGCTACACCGTGCTGCTGAAGCGCCACACCCGACAGAACATCGTCTGGGGCGGTGCCGCCGGGTGCATGCCGGTGCTGATCGGCTGGGCCGCGGTAACCGGTTCGCTGGGCGTGGCGCCGTTCCTGCTGTTCGGGATCATCTTCTTCTGGACTCCGCCGCACTACTGGCCGTTGTCGATGAAGTTCAAGAAGGACTACGCCGCCGCCGGGGTGCCGATGCTTCCGGTGGTGGCCGCCGACGCCAAGGTGGCCCGGCAGATGATCGCCTACACGGTGGCGATGATCGCGTGTTCGCTGGTGCTGGTCCCAGTGGCGCAGATGGGCTGGTTCTACACTGCAGTGGCGGTCGCCGCCGGCGGGTGGTTCGGCCTCGCCTGTATCCAGCTGTACCGGCGGGCAGTGACCGGCACCACCCGCAAGCTCGGTGCGATGAAGGTGTTCCACGCCTCCATCACCTACCTGACCGTGGTGTTCGTGGCGATCTCGATCGATCCGTTCCTGCCCTGGTGAGCGATGGCTGAGTCGACGCCTGCAGAGCAGGAGGCGCCGCTGGCTGCCGAGCTCACCGAGTACCTGGCGCACCTGGGGGTGGAGCGCGGTTTGTCCGAGCACACCCTCGCCGCCTACCGGCGGGACCTGCGCCGGTATGCCCAGTTCCTGGCCACGCAGGGTCGCTCCGGGTTCGACCAGGTCACCGAGGCCGATGTGGCCGCCTATGTGGAAGCGGTCCGCACCGGGCGAGACGGCGGTCATCCCCTCTCCCCGTCCTCCACCTCGCGGGCTGTGGTCGCTGTGCGCGGCTGGCACCGCTTCGCGAGCGTGGAGGGCCACGCACCGAGCGACCCGGCGGCAGCAGTGCGACCGCCGAGTGGGACGAAGCGGCTGCCGAAGGCGATCTCGGTCGAGGAGGTGGACAAGCTGCTCGCCGGTGCCTCGATGGCCGAGGGGGTGCTCGGTCTGCGCGACCGGGCACTGGTGGAGGTGCTCTACGGGACGGGTGCCCGGATCTCCGAGGCCGTCGGTCTCTCCGGCGACGATCTGGACCTGCACTCCCAGCATCCCAGCATCCGGTTGTTCGGCAAGGGACGCAAGGAACGGATCGTGCCGGTCGGCCGGTACGCGGTGGAGGCGCTGGACGCCTACCTGGTCCGTGCCCGCCCGGTGCTGGCCCAGTCCGGGCGGGGGAACGCGGTGGTGTTCCTGAACCAGCGGGGGAACCCGCTGAGCCGGCAGAGCGCCTGGGCGGTGCTGCAGTTGGCCGCCGAACGCGGGGGAGTGGACGGGCACATCTCCCCGCACACGTTGCGGCACTCCTACGCCACCCACCTGCTCGCCGGCGGTGCCGATGTGCGCGTGGTGCAGGAGCTGCTCGGACACGCCTCGGTGACCACCACCCAGATCTACACGATGGTCACCCCGGACACGCTGCGTGAGGTGTACGTGGCCAGCCACCCGAGGGCGCGCGGATGACCGCGGACGATCCCGGCCGGCGGGCCCCGGTGCTGGTGGGTGCCAATCCGGGACTGCAGCTTTTCGACGCCGGCGAGGTCTGCAGCGGCTATGTCTCGGTGTGGCGGGTGGACTGGTCCCGGAGCCACGGCACCGGCACGGCGCTGGTGCTCTGGCAGCCGACTGGCGTCCGGGTACTGGGCAGCAACCTGGAGCTGGCCCGGTGGCTGGCCGAGGACTTCACCCGGCACTTCCCGGAGCTGGACGGTCTGGACTGGCCTCAGCCGCAGTACGAGCAGGTGCCGGTGACCGCGACGATCGATCTGGCCCGCGGACTGCACGCCCGCGCTGGTGACATCGAGGTGCAGCTGTCCGAGGTGCTCGACGTGCGCTCGGTGGCTACTGACGACTTCCGGCTCGGCGCGGTGGCGCACACGCTGCGGTTGGTGCTCGGCCCGTGCCAGCAGGGGCAGGTGAGCATCGCCGGTCGGCAGCTCGAGGGTCAGGTCCGGCGCAGTGGCACCGCCCGGCGGCCCTCCTCCTCGGCATTTCTCGCCGAGGCCGAGGTGTGGAGCCGCCAGCTCTGACCGCAAGGCTCAGCGCAACAGCACCTGCACCGGCGCTCGGCCCGGTTCCAGCGGGCTGAGCAGGGTGACCGACTCGCCCGGGTGCAGCCGGTCGTCGGCGGCATACCGGGCGGCCAGCTCGCGCGCGGCCGGACCGTCCAGCCTGCCCGCTCGCTCCTCCTCGTCGGCCGCCACCAACAGGGCGGCGACCTCGTCGAGCAGAGACGGATCAGCCGTCGGGTCCGGCAGCATCGCGCCCCAGGCGTCCCAGAGCAACAGCTCGTCGCCATGCCGGTGCGCCACCTCACCGATCACGTACGCCGCCACGATCTGCTCACCGCGCAGCGGCGGGTCCAGGCTCGGGTCCACGCCGTAGCGAGATACGTCCAGGGTGCCGGCCCGGTGCCCGCGCCACACCTCGGCGGCAGATTCGAACGGCGCACCAGGCCCGGTGGGCATATCGGTGACGTCGAAGTCGAACCCGTCGGTCAGCTCCGGGTCGAACCGGACCCACCGGTCGCCCTCGAACCGTTCGACCACCACATGGTCGTGGCTGAATTCGGGCCGGAAGTAGCCGGCGAAGCCGATCCTGGTCCGGGCCGGCAGGCCGTGCTCGCGCAGGATGCCCACGCAGAGCAGCGAGTGGTCCCGGCAACAGCCCTGCAGCCGCTCGGGCAGAGCCCGCGGCTGCGTGAGCGACACGCCGTGCCGTTCCCGGTCCGTGGCGAGCTGATCAGCCAGCCAGCGCAGGTTCACCTCCTCCCGGGTGTGCGGAGGCAGGGCGTCGGCCTCACCGCGGTAGTGCGCGATCAGGTTCCGGGCGACGGCGGAGACCGCTTCCGTACGCGGGTCCACCTCCTGCAGCGCTCTGGCGTGCCTGCCGGGGTCGGTGTAGCGGGTATGCCGGGTATAACGGTCGACGGCGCCGGATGCGGTGCTCAACTCGGTCATCGTTGGTCCTCTCGGTAGGGCTGGGCGATATCGGCGGCGTACTGGTGCGGTGTGCTCGGCCAGGGCACGGGGTAGACCTCCCGGACGGGCCGATCGATCGTGCCGTGCTGCCGGGCGGTACGCACCACGGCGTCGTAGGCATGCAGGATCCGTGGGTACCGGCACTGTGCGGCGGTGATCGGGGTGAACGCCTCGGTGTGGGCTTCCTCCACCCGGATCGCGATCGGGCCGGCCGGGGCGGCGCGACCAGTGAACGGCACGCAGATCTCCAGCGGTCCGTCGCTGTCCGGGGAGACCACGCCGTGGTAGAGCGCCCACCACTCGGTCCCGAAGCTCACCTGCTGCTCGGTCAGGTGTGCGTGCAGCCGGGTGGCACCGTCGTTCAGGGCTGCGATCAGCTCCGCCTGCCGAACGTTCACGGTGATGCTGGCGATCAGCCGGTCCGGGACCTGGCGGGTCTGCACGGCGAACGACTCCGCCGGTGTCTTCCGCCACTGTGCCACCAGGTAGTCGACGGTGCCGCGGCGGCGGGTGAGCATCTGCTCCTGCTCGGCCCACCAGGACAGCAGCGCGTCCGCGGCAGCACCGGGCTTGGTCAGATCGAGCAGCACCTCGATCTGCGCCAGTGGCATCTCCACCCGCCGGAGCAGACTGATCTGCTGCGCGCGGGCCTCCTGGGCGGGGGAGTAGTACCGGTAGCCGGTGCCGGGGTCCACCTCATCCGGCACCAGCAGCCCGGACCGGTCGTAGA
This sequence comes from Candidatus Ruania gallistercoris, assembly GCA_019116305.1. GTDB lineage: Bacteria > Actinomycetota > Actinomycetes > Actinomycetales > Beutenbergiaceae > Ruania > Ruania gallistercoris. Next base: position 4,441 of record DXBY01000173.1, read on the forward strand.
GACGCAGCGCCTTCACCGAGAGCCCGGTGCGCCGGGCGAAGGCGCCGATGGTCAGGTGTTCGCTCACACCGAGGAGTCTGGTCCCTGCCCCAAGGGCCGGGTCAAGGCATTCAGACCGGGAGAGTGAACGGCGGTCCGATCAACCGGTAGTAGATCGCCACCGCCACGAAGGCAGTGGCCGCCACTGTGGTGATGGTGAGGGCGATCCGGCCCCGCACGCTCCACCACCGACGCAGCCAGGCTGCTGCGCTCAGGCCGATCAGCGCCAGGGTCAGCACGGCCATCACCGTCATCGTGTTCAGCGCGAAGGACAACGCCGGGGATCCGGTGAACGGGATCTGCATCAACAGGTTCGGATCGGCCGACACCATGGCGAACGCCGCCCCGAAGAGCACCAGGCACAGACCGTTCAGCCAGGTCAGGGCCTGGGCGGCCCGGCCGCCGAGCGGTCCCCGCTCCTGCCCGCGCACCCGGCCGAGGACAGCGCGCACCGGCACCGTGACGAACGCGGCGAGCAGCACCAGTGCAGTGCCCCCGAGTAGCACGAGGTGCAGTGTCGGTGCTTCGTACCAGGGCAGCGGTTCGAAGGAGTTGTTCGGCATCTGGCTGGTCACCAGCGCCCCGGAGCCGGTCACTGCCAGCGTGGCTCCTCCGCCGTCGAGGACGAAGTGCCCGGGCGAGGTCTGCTGCCAGGTCTGGCTTCCGGCGTCGGGATCCTCGGACAGCCCCGTGGTGCTGAGCGTGCCCGGCCCGGTGGCTTCGACGGTGACCGGTGCGGTGAGGCTGGTGACCTTGGTGAACGTCTCCTGTGAGGTACGGGCCGCCCGGTAGCTGCCGGCCAGCGCCTCGACGTCCGCCGCGCTGGACGTGCTCGCCGGCGGGTCCGTGGCCCGGTCCGGGAAGTACTGGTCCAGGATCGCTCGGACCAGTTCCTTCCCGCCCCAGAATGCGGCTCCGTTCGTCCCGTCGCCGTTGTAGGCCACATGGATGCCGATGTCGTGCTCGGGAAGCAGCGCGAGGTTGTGGTGGGTCCCGGGCTGGTCGCCGTCCTTGGTCACCACCTGCTCACCGTTCCTCGGCCGCTGCTCGAATGCGTACCCCATCCCGGGGACCTCGGCATCGGGGCGGACCTGCTCGGTCTGCATCGCACGGGTCGCCTCGGTGCCGAGCGGGGAGTCCGCACTGAGCTGGGCGATCATGAACCGGCCCATGTCTCCGCCGGTGGTCAACGTGTCGCTGCCCACCGGGACAGCCGGTGAGGTCTGGGCGCCCGCCGCTTCCTGGCCGCCGTCGGCGGGCCGGTAACCGGGGCTGGTCCGGGCCTGCAGATCGGCTGGGTGTGGCTGCTGGGCGGTGGTGCTGGACATGCCCGCCGGAGCGAACACGTGCTCGTCGAGGTAGTCGGCGTAGCTCTGCCCGGAGGCGATCTCCACGATCCGCCCGGCGAGCACGAAGTCGTAGTTGTTGTAGGCGATGAGTGCACCGGGAGGGCGGACCCGGTCCGGGCGGACCTCGGTGGTGAACTCTTCGAGGGTGGGTAGCTCGCCGGCCTCCCACTGCGACCAGCCGTAGACGTCGTAGTCGAAACCGGAGGTGTAGGTGAGCAGGTGGTGCAGGGTGACCGGCCGGTCCGGGTAGGTGTCCGGGATCGGGTGTTCGAGGTACTCGTTGATATCGGTGTGCAGGTCGAGCTTGCCGTCTGCGACCAGCTGCATGATCGCCGTGGCGGTGAACAGCTTGCCCTCGGAGGCGGTGTACAGGCCGGTGGAGTCCGGCTCCATCGGTGCACCGGTGGCGGGGTCGGCCACGCCGTAACCGCTGCTGAACACGGTCCGGCCGTCGGCCACCACGGTCACCACCGCCCCGGGGATGTCCCCGGCGGCTAGCTGGGCGGGGACCAGCTCGTCCACGATCGCCCCGACCTCGCCCAGGTCGGGGGTGCCGGCCTCAGCCGGGGTCGCAGTGGCCGGAGCCGGCGGGTGCACGGCGAGCAGGGCCGGGACCGCCAGCAGGGCCAGCAGGGCAGCCGTTCGGGTGGTGCGGGTCCGGCGTGACGTCATGCCGGGCACGCTAGACGGCTGGCAGGCGGGGGCTCGTCGGCCGAAAGTGTGATCTGCTCACCCGGCCGGTGCGCCGAGCGAAGGACCCCGCGCGGGGCTCAGAAGGTGTCCCGGAGCTGCCACGGTGGTGCGTGCAGCAGCTCCTCCAGCGCGCGGTCGGTGCCGGCGTCACCACCGGTGAGGTGCCCGGCTGCGCGCAGGTCCGCACCGGTGAACGACCCGGTGAACACTAGTGAGAGGCCCCCGGGGGTGAGCACGGGCAGGCCAGCGGCAGGGGCGATCTGCTCGCAGCTGAGCTCTCCGCCGTCGGCACGGATCCGGAACGTGCCGTTGACCAGCTCCAGCTCGTCCCCGGTGACCGTGATCGTCACCTCACCACGGCCCCGGCCGCCCCGGGCGGCCAGCGCCGCCGGCAGGTCGAGCACTCGCAGCAGGTACGGCTCCTGCGCCCCCACCTGCCAGTGCTTGGTGGGCAGGAAACTGCGGGCCAGGTCCCCGGCGGGGGCGTGCAGCAGCACCCGGTCCACTTTCATCGCCAACGCCCCGCACATCCGCCACAGGGCCCGGTAGGCGTCCGGGGTGTGCGCCACCAGCTCGGTGACGGTGAGCGTCCGCTCGGAGAGGGTTCCCCGGTTCCAGCACGCGTAGCCGAGGACCGTGCCGGCGGAGTCGGTCGCCACCGTGAGCGCGTCCTGGGCGCCGAGCAGCTCCTCATCGGTGTCCGCCAGCGCCGGACCGGACCGGGTCAACGGCCCGTAGCGCTGCCGGGCCCAGGTGGTGTAGCAGTCCCGCACGGCTGGCACATCCTCGGCGGCCGCCCGGCGCAGCTGCACGGGACCGCCGGCGCGTACGGCAGCGGCCGCCGTGGCTGGGATCGCC
>DXBY01000174.1 GCA_019116305.1 Candidatus Ruania gallistercoris
TATCGCCCAAGCGGCGGTGGAGGCACTGCTGCAGCAGGGGGCAGCCGGGGTGCAGGAAGTGAACGTGGCCAGCTACGCACTCGAGCGGCGTGAGTCCTGTGGGTGTCGTCCAGCACGTACACCGGTGCATACCTAGCGCGCGTCCGCGTGGCGGAGCTGGCCGGGGCAGTGTTCCTCACCCAGACGCCGGATCGGTTACGGCTGGTGCTCGGTGTGCGCGGTGTACTCGCGCAACAGCTCCGCGGGATCGGCGGCGAGCCCACGGAGCACCGCGATCACCACTGTCTCGATCTCCTCGGCGGTCATCGGATCCTCGCCGAGCAGCAGCCGGTAGAACACCAGGGAGATCAGCGAGTCCGTCGCCAGCCTCAGGTCCACGTCCCCGCGCAGATCACCCCGCCCGCGTGCCGCGAACAGCAGCCGGTGCACCGCCCGGCGCGGGGGCTCCAAGGCCACCTCACTCAGCGCCTCGTCCACGCCCTCGGCGATCAGCTGCGCCAGGGTGCCGGCGCCCAGACTGCAGGTGGCCTCGGTCACCAGGACCAGCGCCTCGTGCACATCGCAGAGTGTGCATCCGGTCTCCGGGGCCTCGATCCGCCCCAGCCGGTCCTGCAGCACCGCGAGGGTGAGCTCGCGCCGGTTCGGCCAGCGCCGGTAGACCGCGGTCTTGCTCACCCCGGCCCTGCGCGCGACGTCCTCGATCACGACACCCGCGTAGCCGTCCCGGTCCAGCGACTCGGCCGCAGCCGCGCGGACTGCATCGTCGATCTCGGTACTACGGGGTCGTCCTCTGCCCGTTGCCACCGTTCCTCCTTGGCCGATAAAATCATTACGCTACGTACCGTACCGTAAAGGAGGCGCGATGACTACTCGGCAGGACCACCCGCCCGCCCGGGTCAGCGCGAGAAGCTGGGCCGGCCTCGGTCTGCTGATGATCCCGGTCTTCATGGCCGCGCTGGACATGACCGTGCTCTTCCTCGCGATCCCCACGATCGCGGCCGAGCTGTTGCCGTCGGGCACCCAACAGCTGTGGGTGCTGCACATCGGTGACATCGTCGGCGCCAGCCTGGTGCTCACCGCCGGCCGGCTGGTGGACCGGTTCGGTCCGCGGCGGCTGCTGGTGCTGGGGCTGCTGGCCTACGGCGTCGCCTCCACCCTGGCTGCGTTCGCACCCTCGGTCGAGCTGCTGATCGCAGCTCGGGCGTTCCTCGGTGCCTCAGCCGTCACGATGATGCCGTCCGGGATGGCACTGATCCGGCGGATGTTCCCACAGTCTCGGCAGTTCTCCATCGCGCTGGCGCTGTTCATGGCCGCGTTCTCCGGCGGGATGGCGCTCGGACCGCCACTGGGAGGCCTGCTGCTTGAGCACTTCTGGTGGGGGTCGATCTTCCTGGTGAACGTGCCGGTATCCGTGGGCGTGGTCCTCCTCGCCTCACGCCTCCTCCCCCAGATACCCGGTACCGGATCCGGTCGTATCGACCTGTTCAGTGTCGCGCTCTCCGCCGCCGGCGTCGCCGGGATCGTCTTCGGCGCCCAGGAGCTCGCGGCCGGCGGGTGGAATGTGCTGCACGCGCTGGCAGTGGCCGCCGGGGTCGCGCTGCTGGCTGCCTTCGTCCGCCGGCAGCGGGTGCTGACCACTCCGGTGCTCGACCTTCGCCTGTTCCGGTCCGGCCCGTTCTCGGTCGCCCTGGTGGCGATCTTGCTGGTGATCACCGTGAGCGCCGGTGCCGATCTCCAGTTCCCCCAGCACCTCCAGGTGGTGATCGGGCACACGCCGCTGGAGACGGGGATGCTGCTGGTGATCCCGGCGGCAGCCGCAGTGGTGGCCACCGCGGCCTCACCCCTGCTGCTGCGGTGGCTGCGCCCCGGACCGGCCATCGGCGTCTCCGTACTGGTGGCGGTCCTCGGTGCCGGCGGGATGGTGCTGCTCGTCAGCGCCGGTGCCGATGCCTCGACCGGACTGCTCGTCCTCGCGGCGGCTGTGGTGGCCTTCGGGATCGCTCCGGTGTTCTCGCTCGGCGCGAATGTGGCGATCAGCAACGCTCCGGTCGAGCAGACCGGCTCGGCAACGGCCATGCAGGAGGTCAGTGGCAGCCTGGGGAACACCAGCGGTCTCGCCCTCGGCGGGTCGATCGCGTTCCTCGGCTACGCCGGCGCGATGCGGGAGGTGCTCCCGGCCGGCCTCTCCGAGACCGCTGCGGCGCAGAGCCTGCAGAGCGTGGGTGGCGCCCTCGCAGCCGCCCGGGACCTCTCCCCCGACCTGGCGGGGCAGCTGATCGAGGCCACGAAGGCGGCGTTCACCGTGGCCACCCGGGATGCCTACCTGCTTATCTTCAGTGGTCTGATCCTGGTGGCGGTCCTGGTGTTCGTGGGCCTGCGCCACGCCCGGATCGAGGAGGAGAGCGGCGATGAGTGAACCATTCCTGCGCCGTTTCGATACCGCCACGGACGCGCCAACGATCCAGTTCCGCGACCAGGAGATACGCCTCACCCCCGGGGGTGCATGTGAGCGAAGGCGGACCCAAGCTGGTGTGCATCTCAGTGCCCGCGCACTGATCAAGCCCAACAGACTCGCCAGAATGAGGTCCTTTCCTCGCACTGAGGCCGCAATCTGCGGCCTCGAACGAAGAAAAGTACCTCCGACGGAGGAAGGTGCCGGGCCCTGCCAACGCACCTTCCGCCGTCGCCGATCTACACCCCGCCGGTGATCTTGGCCAGAGCAGCATCCTGCGCCCTGACGCGCCGATCCTCCTGGATGCCGCGAGCCAGGGCGAACACCATCGCGAACACCATGATGAAGATCGGCAGGCCCACCACGGTGATCACCTGTTGCAGCGCGAGCAGTCCGGTCTCCCCGGCCAGCACGATCAGCGAGGCGGCGAGTACACCCTCGGCGATGCCCCAGAACATCCGCTGCCCCACCGGCCCGGAGCTGGAGTCGCCGGTGCAGAGCATGTCCACCACGAGTGAGGCAGAGTCCGAGGAGGTGGCGAAGAAGATCGCCACGATCAGTACCGCCAGCCCCTGGATGAGCGGGATCACACCGTCGGGGAGGGCGAACTGTTCGAAGAACGTGAACATTGCCAGTGGCACGTTCTCCTGCACGACGACTCTCTCCGTGATCGCCCCACCGGCGCCCCCGATGCCGTCGAAGTCCAGCGCGGACCAGCCGAAGATCGAGAACCAGATGATCGTGAACAGCGTCGGTGCCACGAGGACCCCAAGGATGTACTCCCGGATGGTGCGACCCTTGGAGATCCGGGCGAGGAAGATTCCCATGAATGGAGACCATGTCACCGTCCAGGCCCAGTAGAACACCGTCCACCCGGCCTGCCAGCCCCACCCATCGGGGTCGGTGTAGGGCGCCATGGCATCGTTCCAGAACGAGAGCGGGATGATCTGCTGTCCGTAGATGCCGATGCTCTCGATGATCTGCCGGGCGAGGAAGACCGTGGATCCGAAAGCGAACACGAACACCATCAACCCCACGGCCATCCCGATGTTGATGTTGGAGAGCGTCTTCACACCTTTGTCCAGGCCGCGCACGATCGAGGTCACGGCCACCGTCGTCAGCACGGCGATGATCAGCACCTTCACCCATACCGCGTCCGGCAGCGGGGTGAGCTCGGACAGACCGGCGTTGATCTGTGAGGTGCCCAACCCGATCGAGACGGCCACGCCGAACAGAGTGCCGAGGATGGCGAAGATGTCGATCGACTTACCGATCGGGCCGTAGATCTTCTTCTTCAGGAAGGGGTAGAACACTGAGCTCACCCGCATCGGCAGCTTGTACCGGTAGACGAAGAACCCGAACGCCAGGCCGGGAAGGGTGAAGATCGTCCAGGTGTGCAGCCCGAAGTGGTAAAGCGAGAACGCAATCGCGTCCTCAGCGGCCTCCACTGAGTGCGGGACCACCCCGTCCCGCGGCGGCACTGCGGCGTGCGAGATCGGCTCCGCCACACCCCAGAACATCAGGATGGTGCCGATGCCGCCGGCAAAGAGCATGGTGAACCAGGAGATGTTGCTGTACTCCGGCTTGGAGTCGTCCGCACCGAGCCGGATCCGCCCGTACCGGCTCAGGGCGAGCAGCACCAGGAAGAGCAACCACAGGCTCACGCCCATGATGAAGAACCAGCCGAGGTTGGTCACGATCCAGGTGCGTGCCGTAGTGAAAACGTCCTGTGTCTGTGACGGCAGGAGCAGCAGCAGAACCAGGAACACCACCATGCAGCCTGCTGCCACGAAGAAGATGGTGGGGTCAGTCTTCAGTCGAAGCCGCGTGGCCCAGCGCTCGAGCGTGGCGGGCGGTCGGGGGGCTTTCTGAGCCATGGTGCTCCTTCGTCCTCGGCCATCGTGGCGTCGGCCAGGCACGGGCGATCCGGTGACGCGCCCTTGCCGAGCCGGTCGATTCGCACCACTGTGGTCTACATCACCGCCGCTCACAAGCGGAATGACGCAGCAATCGTGCCCGGTCTACCCGCACACCCCTGCCGACGACGGAGCTCACCCGGGCAGCATCACCTCACCGAGAGCTGCTCCGGTACTGCGGCACCACCACCCGCTCGCCACCAGCCATGGCCGACTCGTGCGCGCAGATACCGGCCGCCGTCCACTCCGCTGCCGTCACCGGACCGACCTCGGGCGTGCGCCCAGTGGTGATCGCGGAGATGAACTCGTGCACCAGGTGCGGGTGCGACCCGCCGTGCTCGGCCGAGCGCCACACCGTCGGGCCACCGTCGGCGGGTTGCACCTGATAGCTATCCACGAACCGTTGCAGAGGCTCCGGCAACAGTTCGGTGCCGTTGTCCACCTCGAGCTCGCCCGTGTGCGAACGGCGCCCGCGGAGCCCGGTATCGGCCTGATTCGGATCCAGATCCTGGAGTTCGTACAGCAGCGGGGACTCCTTCTCCACCACCGGCCATTCGACTGATGCCTTGCTGCCGTAGGCGCTGAACCCCTCGATGTAGGGCCGTGCGGTCTTGAAGAAGGACATGGTGACCTCGGGGACCAGGTCGTGACCGTTGAGTCGGAAGAGACCGACCTCCGTGGGGAAGATGTTGCCGGACTCCCCCACCCGGGCGGCATCGAGACGGCCGCTACCGTAGGCCACCACGTCCTGCACACCGGTCCCGGTGAGCTTGAGCGCAGGTGAGAGGGCGTGCGTGATGTACTGCATCGGCGGGAAGCCGAGCCAGTACGGCGGGTACCCGTCGAGGTTCTGGATGTGCACCCCCTTGTAAAGGGTCAGCTCCCCCAGTGTTCCCGCCCGGTACATGTTCTCCACGGCCCGGAACTCGCGCTGGTAGACCGAGGTCTCCATCATCATGTACTGCATGCCGGAGGCGGCCTGCGCCTCGAGGATCTCGTCGATGTCGGCGAGGTCGGTGGCCATCGGCACCGCACACGCGACGTGCTTACCGGCCCGCAGCGCGGCGAGGGTGTAGTTGGCGTGGAAGGCGACCGGCGCCAGGATGTGCACGGCGTCCCAGGTCGGGTCCGCCAGCATGTCCTCATAGGAGGTGAACCTGTCCGCAACGCCGTACAGGTCACCGACGCGGGCGAGCCGCTCAGTGGAGATGTCCACCAGCGCGATCTGGTTCACCTCGGGGTGGGCCTGGTAGATCGGCACGAATGCCTCACCAAAGCCCAGGCCGACGACGGCGATGTTCAGTCCCGTACTCATGTCAGTTCCACCTCGCGCTCCTGCCCGTAAACGAACGTGGCACCACCGGTGGCGAACTTCGCCACATCCTCGGCCGCTGCCTGCCCTTCGGGTGAGGCGAGGATCGCATCGAGCTGTTCCTTGGTCTCGGCGTACAGGTCGGCGATCAGGTAGACGTCCTCGAGCTCGCCCTGTTGCCGGTCCGGTTTCGTCAGGGTCCAGCGCACCAGGCCCCGCATCTGCTTCGCGATCGGGATGTGCACCTGCTCGTAGTAGCGGTCGAACTCCGCGGGATCCGTCGGGGTTCCGTACAGCACGCTCACTCGGTACATCGTTCCTCCTTGGTCGGTTCGTTCCTCGTGCCGATGGTCATTACGCCAACGCAATGTCGGCGTAGGAGCGCATGTGCTCCACCATGGCGACCTCGGTGGGCAGGCGTTCCATGCTGGAGGCGCCGAGGAACCCGTGCACGCCCGGCACGGAGGAGATCACGTGCCGTGCCTCGGGCGGTCCGGCGATCGGCCCGCCGTGGCAGAGCACGATGGCATCGGCGCGGATGCTCGCGATCACCCGCTGCAGCTCGGCCACCTGCGCGGTCGCCTCCTCCAGGGTCAGCGCAGTCTGAGCACCGATCATGCCGGAGGTGGTCAGGCCCATGTGCGGCACCAGAATGTCGGCGCCGGCCTCGGTCATCGCGCTCGCCTCTTCCTCGTCGGAGACGTAGGCCATGGTGAGCAGGTCGCGTTCGCGGGCATGGCGGACCAGGTCCACCTCCTTGTCGAAGCCGAGCCCGGTCTCTTCCAGGTTCGCGCGGATGATCCCGTCGAAGAGGCAGACCGTGGGATAGTTCTGCACCCCGCTGAACCCTTCTTTCACCACCTCGTCCAGGAACCGTGGGATGGAGCGGAACGGGTCGGTGCCGCACACCCCGGCAAACACCGGGGTCCGGTGCACCACCGGAAGCACCTCCTTGGCCATATCCATCACGATGGCGTTCGCATCCCCGTAGGGCATCAGGCCGGCCATGGAGCTGCGGCCGGCCATCCGGTACCGGCCGGAGTTGTAGATCTCCATCAGGTCCAGGCCCGCTGCTTCCGCACACTTGGCCGAGAGCCCGGTTCCGGCACCACCACCGATCACCGGTTGGCCGGATCGAATCTTCTCGTGCAGCCGGGAGAGGGTGTCGCTGCGGTTGTCAGTCATGACGGCCTTTCTTCATCAGGGACATGGTGAAAGTGGAGATTTCTTCGGCGACGCTCGGATCGTTGATATCGGCATCAAGCACGGTCACGTGCACGTCGGGGCTGAGCCGGGCCTGCAGACTCTCGATCAGCGCGGCATCAGCATCGGGGTCGTGGAAGGGAGCACCCGGCACGGAGATCATCGAGAATCCGCCGGTCGGAATCACCACGGCGCGGGGCCCGCGGGCAGCGTTGAGCCGCTCCGCCAGCAACGCTCCCAGTAGCGCGCACTCCTGGGCGTTGGTGCGCATCAACGTCACTTCCGGGTTGTGCTCGTAGAACAGGCGGCCCTCGAGATGGGTCGGGACGGTGGCGCGAGCACCGAAGTTCACCATGTCCAGGGCACCCAGACTCACCACCTGCGGGATGCCGAGCTCACCGGCCGCCGTCAGCCGGTCCGGGCCCGCGGAGCACACACCGCCGAACAGCTCATCGGCCAGCTCGGTGGTGCTCATATCGGCGACCGCCTGGATCCGACCGGCACGTACGAGGGCTTCCAGTGCCTGCCCGCCGGCGCCGTTGGCGTGGAAGCTCAGCGGTTCGACCCAGCCCTGCAGCCGCTGCGTGATCTCGGTCGCGCACGCCGTCGTCACCCCGAACATGGACACGGCTACGACGGGTGCGTCCTCCGTACCCACCTCACCGGGCGCCGTCGCCATCCCCACCACAGCGGCGACCGCGTTGCGCAGGATCGGCCGGGTGACGCGGTTGATGCCGTTGATGTCGGCGATCGGGTTCATCATCGTCAGGTCGGTGGATCCGACGTAGGGGCGGGTGTCGCCGGAGGCCATCGTGGAGACCAGGACCTTGGGGAAGCCGGTGGGCAGGGCTTCGCTGATTCGGGCCATGATGTAGGCCGCGTTCGAACCGCCGACGGCCAGGACTCCCCCGATGCTGCCGTCGGCCGCCAGATCACCCAGGTGCGCCACCGCACCTGCCGACATGGCACGCATCGCCGGGCCACGTTCACCTGCGGCGCGCAGTTCGTCGATGGCGGAGCCGCCGCGGGTTGCCACGGACTCCCGACAGATATCGGCTTCCACTGTGGGGTCACCGAGCACGCCGATGTCCACCAGCACGGCCCGCCGGCCGAGCCGCTCCACCTCCTCGCGGAGGAAGCGGTACTCCTGGCCCTTGGTGTCCAGGGCACCCACCAGGGCGATACGGGTCTCAGCGGCCGCGGGCCGCTCTGTGGGCGAAGTCATTTGACGGCTCCTACGGACAGTCCTTGGACGAGGTAGCGCTTGGCGATCAGGAAGACCACCAGCAACGGAAGCGAGGTCAGCAGGGCCAGACCCATCATCTGGTTCCAGTTGGTGCCGTACATCGAGACCTGCTGGGCGAGCAGACCACTGACCGGCATCTCGCTCGGGTCCAGCAGCGTGGTCGCGTAGATGAATTCTCCCCAGGTCATGATGAACAGCAGGGAGCACACGGTCGCGATCCCGTTCGGCAGCAGCGGGATGACCACCGAGCGGAACGTACGCCACTGGGTGGCGCCGTCGATCTGGGCCGCTTCGTACAGTTGCGGCGGGATCGCCAGCACGAACGGGCGCAGCAGCAGGATGGCGAACGGCAGGAACAGCGCCGTATCGGCGAGCACGAGGCCGGCGATCTGGTTCACCAGGCCCCAGTTCGCCAGGATCCCGTAGATCGGGATCACCGCCATCGGCTGCGGCACCATCTGCAACACCAGGAAGGCACCCAGCGCGATCGCCCCCACGGTGGTCCAGGTGGCCGACACCCGCCGGGCCAGCGCATAGGCCGCCGGTACCGCGACCGCCAGCACCAGCACCGTCACCAGGCTGGAGACCAGCAGGGAGATCCCGATCGAGGCCGCGGCGGCGGAGAAGATCGTCTCCAGCGTCTCGAACGTCGGGGTGAAGATCACACTGTTCGGTGACTGCAGCACCTGGTTGTTGCTCTTGAACGTGGTCAGCACGATCCAGAGCAGCGGGATGGCGTACAGCAGCGCCAGCAGCACGGTGAAGGCGACCGGGAGGGCGTCTTTCAGGCGGGTGGTCACTGGTTCTCCTCCTTCCGCACGCCGAGCACGTACGGAACGGCGAGCACCGTGATGATCAGCATCGCCAGCGCCGCAATCGTGCTGCCGATACCGAAGTCGTAGCTGGTGAAGGCGGTGGTGTAGGCGAAGAAGGGCAGCGTGTTGGTCACGGTGCCGGGTCCGCCGCTGGTCATCACGAACACGAAGTCGAAGCTGCGGAACGAGTGCAGCACGGTCAGGATCAGCAGCACGCCGAAGGTGGGCCGCAGCAGCGGCAGGATCACGCTCACCGTCGTACGGATCGCACCGGCGCCGTCGATCGCTGCGGCCTCCAGCACCTCGGGTGAGATCCCGAGCAGACCGCCGCGGATCACCAGGATCGCGAACGGCAGGGCCGCCCAGGCGGTCACGAAAGTCACCGAGCCGAGGGCCAGGTCGGGCGAGCTCAGCCAGTTCACCGGGTCGATCCCGACCAGACCGAGCACCGAGTTCACCACACCCTCACCGGAGAGCATGAACTTCCACACCGAGCCGGAGACCAGCGGGGGCAGTGCCCACACGAACACGGTGAGCGCGAGCACTCCCGAGGCGAGCCGGCCCCGGCGTTTGAGCGCCATCGCGCCCAGGTAGCCGAGGATCAGGTTGGACCCGATCAACCCGACGGTCAGCAGCGCCGTCGCCCGGGCCGACTCCCAGAACAGCTCATCGGAGAGCACCTCGCGGAAGTTCTCCCACCCGAGGAACTCCCAGTCGCCGATCAGGTCGACCGGACCCACGGCGCTGAACGCCATCCGGACCAGCTCGATCAACGGGTACACCGAGAGGGCAGCGGCCATCAGCACCGCCGGTAGGAGGTAGAGCGCGGGCGAGGCCGGTGCCAGGCGCTTGCCCGGGCGCGGCGAGCCACCCGGTCGGGTGGACGGGCCGGTGCGGGCCATGGTCAGCATCCGCCGCCACCGTCCTCGCGCGCCTCCTCGATCCCGCCGACCGCTGCGGCGGCAGCATCCGTGGCCGAGGCCTGACCGGAGATGACCGAGCTCGTCGCCTGGCCGAACTGCAGCTGCATCTCGCCGGTCTCCTCATTCGCGGGCCAGGTGCCGGTATCCGTCGAGGCCTCCACGAACGGCGTCGGGAGATCCTCCGCCCCCAGCTCGAGACCATCCGCAACGTCGGACCGCATCGGAATCTGACCCGAGTGCTCATAGTTGATCTCCGAGCCTTCCGCGGACAGGAACGCGGTCTCGATGTACTCCCACGCGAGGTCGGGATCGGTGGCGAACTCGCCGATGGCGATCCCTTCACCGCCGGGGAACACGTGACTGCCGGCGCTCCCGGCCGGGTAACGGGTGGTGCCGACCTCGAAGTCGACGTCCTCGAGGCTGCCCAGCTGCCAGTTGCCGTTGATCGCGAACGCATAGTCGCCGGTCATGAACGGCTGCCAGGCATCGGTCTGGTCCCAGGTCGCCGCGTCCTGCGGGATGATGCCGCTCTGCGCCCAGGACTCCACCCGGGAGAACACGGACTCGGTGGCTTCGGTGGTGATGGAGCAGTAGTCGACGCCGTCGCCGAGGAGCTGGGCGAAGGTCACCCAGGCCGAGCCGACATCCGGCGCGCCGGAGAGTGCCAGCGGTGTGTACCGGCCGTCCTCGAGGACCGCCTGCAGCGCCGCGTCGAACTCCTCGATGGTCGTCGGCGGGTCGATCCCGACCTCGTCGAGCGCGTCGGCGTTGTAGTACAGCCCCAGCAGGTTGGTGTAGGACATCACGTTGTAGACGCCGCCCTCGTACTCCCAGCTGGCGTTCTCCGGGAACTGGTCCGCATGCTCGTACTCGGCCCAGTAGTCGCTCAGGTCGTAGAGCACCCCGGACCCGGCGAGAGTGGGAAAGTCCACCACCACGTTGTCGAAGACCACATCCGGTCCCTCCTGCGTGGTGGCCGTGGAGAGCAGCCGCTGCACCACCTGGTCACCGGGCAGGGTCACGCTCTCCAGGGTGATCTCCGGGTGGGCCTCCTGGAACAGCGCGTTCTGCTCCTCGAGTGCGGCGATCTGGCCGGGCGACGTGAAGTAGCTCCACACGGTCAGCGTGTTCGGGTCGTCGGAGTTGCCGGTGCCCCCGCTGCACGCTGCCAGGAGCAGCATCCCGGCAACCGCCGTGGCGCCGATCATGGTGCGATGTCGTCTCATCAGGTCACGCTCCCTTGGGTGAACACCATCACGTTTACGTTGACTGTCAACATAACTACGGCGATTATCGGCGTCAAGTGCGCGTATTCTGTGCTTTGCCAACATTGCTAAGGTGGCGACCACCGCAGCGGGAACGAAGGAGAAGAACGAGTGGGGCAGGCGTCACCGCAGGTCAGCAGCCCTGGCCGGGTCACGGCCGAGCGAGTCCCGGTCCGGGTCTCCCGGGCCGGAGAGGTGCTCCAGCTCGTGCGTTCAGGGGCCGCGAGCACCACCTCGGAGATCGCGACCACGATGTCCGTGGCGCGCTCCACGGTGAGCGAACGGATCGCCTTGCTCCTGCGCAACGACCTGCTGATTCCCGACGGCGAGATCGCCCCTGGGCGTGGCCGGCCCTCCGTGCGCTATGCGTTCAACCCGGAGGCGGGACTGGTCCTGACCGTGCAGCTGGGCATGTCCGGCTCCCGGGTGGCGATCACGGATCTGTCCGCCCGGGTACTGGCCAGTCGCACGGTCGACGTCGACCTCAACCTCGGTCCGCAGCACGTCTTCGACACGGTGCTGGCGACGCTCGATGAGCACCTGAGCGGCATCGACGCCGATCGCACCCACCTGCGGGGCGTGGGTCTGGGTATCCCGAGCAGCACCGAGCTCGCGGCGATCGAGCCGACCGGAGCCGGCGACGGTCAGCCGTGGGCCAGCTTCGATGTGGCCGGGTACGTCCAGGGGCTTCTCGGCGTGCCGGTGTACGTGGATCAGGACGTGAATCTGCTGGCACTGGCCGAGCACCGCTCGTCCTGGCCCAGCGCCAAGGTCTTTCTGTGCGTGAAGGCCGGCACCAGCATCGGCTGCGGCATCGTGATCGATGGGCAGGTCTTCCGGGGTGGCACCGAGCTCGCCGGGCAGATTGCGCACACACCGGTGCCGGGCAGCACCGCCCAGTGCGACTGCGGCAACCTCGGCTGCCTGAATGCGACGGCGAGTGGCGCGGCCCTGGTGGCGAAGCTCCAGGCCACGCACGACTTCTCCGGCAGCTCGGCCCGGGAGGTGTCCCAGCGGGCAAGCGCCGGCGATGTCGCAGCCATCCAGGCGATCCGGCAGGCCGGGAGGGATCTCGGGCACGTGCTCGCCGGTGTGGTGAATCTGCTGAACCCGGAGGTGCTGGCAGTCTGGGGCTACCTGGACGACGCCGGCGACTACCTGCTCGCCGGTGTGCGCGAATCCATCTACTCCAGCGCACTGTCAGCCTCCGGTGCGGCGCTGACGATGACGCACGCGACCTTGGGCAGTGATGCCGGGATCCAGGGAGCCGCCACCGCGGTGATCGAACAGTTCCTCGAGCCGGCAGCACTGGACGGCTGGATCTATCAGGCGGAGAGCCGCGCGCCCTGAGCCGGCGCCGGGCCGCCCGGGCCCGCCGCGGCGTCACTTGCCCGCCCTGAGGTCCCATTCCTTCGCGGGAGGCCATCTTTCTACACGGAGGTCCGTGTCGAGCACCTCACAGTCGGAAAACTACCTCCGACGGCGGGAGTCACGGGGACAGGGCGCGCTCAGCTCTGCTCCCACGGATCGATCAGCTGGAGGCCGGCGAAGGCGAAGTCTTTGACGTTGCGCGTAGCGAGGCAGAAACCGCCGGCGAGGCAGATCGCCGCGATCAGTCGGTCCATCGTTCCCAACGCTCGCCCGCAGGACCGGGACTCGGCCTGCAGCTGGGCGAAGCGCATACTCGCCGGTTCATCGAAGGGCAGGATTCGCCCAGAAAACAGCGTGACGGTCTCTTCCTCGAAACGTCGCTCCAAGGTCGACCGACGCCGACCTACCGGTAAGGACGCGATCCCGAACCGGATTTCAGCGAGAGTGATCGTGGTCAGGTACAGCGTCTCGATGCTCTGCAGGTCGAGCCAGCGGACCACCTGTTGCAATGCCGGTTCCGGCCGCATCGGCTCGGAGACGACATTGGCGTCGAGGACGATCACGAGAGATCGATGGGCTGATGCGGTTCCCGATCCCGCTCCGGGAGCTCCACCCCGCCAGCCGACTGTCCGATGTCTGCAAGCAGCGTGCCCAGGCCCATCTGGTCACCTGGGTGGGTAGCCTCTTCCAGGATGCTCCGCACTTCGGCTTCCGTACTCCGCCCGTGTCGGGCAGCGCGT
>DXBY01000175.1 GCA_019116305.1 Candidatus Ruania gallistercoris
GGGTGACCACTGAGGCGTCGAACCCGGAGGCGAGCGCCTCCGCACCGCCGGTGGCCCGCCAGGTGCCCATGTCGGCGGCATACTCGGTCCCTTCCCGGCGCACGGTGAGCACCCCGGCACGGGTGGCGATCAGGATGCTGGCGCCGTCGGCGATCTCCACCAGCCCGGCCTGGCGCAGGTAGGCGGCGAACACCCGGATCCCGTTGCCGCACATCTGGGCGGCGGAGCCGTCGGCATTGCGGTAGTCCATGAACCAGTGGGCGCCCTGCGCGGCGGCCTGCGGGTCGACGAGCTCAGTGGGCACGGCGCGGATCACGCCGTCGGCGCCGAAACCGGTGTGCCGGTCAGCGATCGCGGCCACCGTGTCCGGCGGGAGCTCGCCCGTACCGTCGGCGTCGGTGTAGAGCAGGAAGTCGTTGCCGGTGCCGTGACCCTTGGTCAGCGTGGGAAGGGGCGTGGGGAGCGTCACCGGATCAGCCTACGTGCCTGATCGAGCAGCGGTGCACCCGGGGTCAGCCAGGTGATCCGCTCATCACGGCGGAACCACTTGCGCTGTCGGCGGGCGAGCTGGCGGGTCGCCAGTGCGGTCTGCGCGATCGCCTCGTCCTCGCCGAGGCCACCGCGAAGCAGGGCGAGGGCCTGGGCGTAGCCGACGGCGCGCACGGCGGTGCGCCCCTGCTCCAGTCCACGGCCCACCAGCTGCTCGGTCTCGGCCACCAGCCCGGAGGCAAACATCTGCCGGGCACGGGCGTCGATGCGACCGTCCAGCTCGGCGGCCGGTACGTCGAGGCCGAGCTGGAGCGCGGGGATGGCATAGCTGTGGTCGGGCAGGTTCGCCGAGAACGGTCGGCCGGTGAGGTCGATGACCTCCAGGGCGCGCACGATCCGGCGGGTGTTCCCGCGTTCGATCCGAGCGGCCGCCTCGGGGTCGCGGCGCGCCAGCTCGTCGTGCAACACCCCGGGCCCGTCCTCGGCAGCGCGTGCCTCCCAAGCGGCGCGCACATCAGGGTCAGTGCCGGGGAAGTCGATCCGGTCCAGCAGAGCGCGCAGGTACAGTCCCGAGCCGCCCACGATCACGACGGCGGAGCTCCGGTTCCGAATCGCGGTCAGGTCCGCTCGGGCGTGCTTCTGGTACGCCGCCACGCTGGCGTCCTCGGTCACCTCCAGCACGTCCAGCTGGTGATGGGCGATGCCGCGGCGCCGATCGGGGGGCAGCTTCGCGGTACCGATGTCCATCCCCCGGTAGAGCTGCATAGCGTCGGCGTTGATGATCTCGGCACCGAGGTGCTCGGCCACATCGAGAGCCAGGTCGGACTTGCCGGTGGCGGTGGGGCCGACGATCGCGACCACTGGCGGGTCGGCGGGTGCGGCGGTCATGGTCGCCGAGCCTACCGACCCGCCCGCAGCAGCGGGACGGGCCGCTCAACCCTGCTCGGCCATCCAGGCATCCACCCGGCGCTGGGCCTCCTCGTCGGAGACGTCCTCCACCCGGGTCATGATCGCCCAACGCTGCCCGAACGGGTCCAGGATGGAGCCGAACCGGTCCCCGGTGACGAAGGTGGAGACCTCCTCGCGCACAGTGGCACCGGCGGCCCGGGCGCGGGCCACCACGGCATCCACGTCCTCGCAGTACAGGCAGATCGAGTGCGTGACGGCGTCGGTCTCGGCATCCACTGTGGGCGCCACCAGGCCGTAGGCCGGGTTCGCATCCGCGAGCTGCAGCCGCCCGGTGCCGAAGTCCAGCTCGGCATGGGCCACGGTGCCGTCCGGAGCGTCGGTGCGGTTGGTCACTCGGGCGCCGAACACGGCGGTGTAGAAGTCGATCGCGGCCGCACCGTCGGTGACCACCAGGAACGGGGTCAGCGAGGTGTAGCCGGCGGGGATCGGGGCGATGGTGGGCGTGGAGGTCTCAGTGTTGGTCATGTCTCGATTCTGTGTGCCCCGCAGCGGGGGTTCTTGGACAAATCCGACCTCCTCCCCCCGGGGATCGCCGGTGCCCCGGTCTGCTGGCTGCTCGTCAGCGTGGCGGGGCGTGCTCCCGGCGGAAGCGGGCCGGTGGGCTGCCGAGCACGGTGGTGAAGTCGCGGGTGAAGTGGGCTTGGTCGCCGTAGCCGAGCTCAAGAGCCAGGTCGGCGAGCGCCGGCGGGTTCGCCGCTCCCAGCCGCGCCGCAGCCTCCTGCAGCCGGCGGCGCTGCAGCAGCCACTTCGGGCTGAGGCCGATCCGTCGGCGGCAGATCCGTTGCAGCTGCCGCTCCCCCACGCCCACCTGCTCGGCGAGCACGGCCACCGTCCGGGCCCTCCCCTGCTCGGCGGCCTCGGCCACGGCGTTGGCCAGCTCTCCCTCGGGATCCACCGGCCCGCAGCTGCGCACCACCCACTCGGTGAGCACCCGGCCCGCATGCTCCGGCTCGGCCGGCATCAGGGCGCGCACCCGGACACAGACCTCTGCGAAGTCCGGTCCGAGGTCGGTGCGTTCGGCAGAGATCACGGAGCCGACGTCCATCCGCGCCACGCCAGGCCGCACGGCGCCCGCGGGTTGACCGCAGAGCAGCAGCCCCGCAGCCGCGGGCCGGAGCAGCACCCCCACGGCCCAGCCGGTCCCGGTCAAGGTCCGGGTGCCCAGTCCGGCGTCCACCCCGTAGAAGCCGGCCTCGTCGGCCATCACGACGACGTTCCCGCCCGGGTACTGCAGCATCTCCTGCACCACCTGCTCACCCGGCGCGAGCGACCACAGCGGCACCCAGACGTGCCGGACCAGGGCGGCTGCGCCGTCGTCGACCGGGAACCGGAGCAGCTCCACCCCGGGGCGACGACCGGAGGACGGCAGCGGTCCCCGCACCGGCACGCCACGGTCGGCCACGGTCGGTCAGGCGACCGGGGAGCCGACCCGGAGCCTGGGCATGCCCAGGGTTACCGGTCCCTCGGCCGGGCCGGTGGGATGGCTGTGCGAAGCCGTGCCGCGGGCGGCCCAGGCATCGCCGGCGCGGGTGCGCCGCACGGTGAACGGGCCGCCGGTGAGCGCGGCGTCGGCGATCAGGTGGTAGGGCGCGGAGTCGGTGACCGCGACCGTGACCATGTCTCCCGGTCGTGGGGCGTCGGTGTCGGCCAACCCTTCCGGGAGCGCCAGGTGCACCAGCCGGTTGTCCGCGGCGCGGCCGGAGACCCGGTGGGTGGCGGTGTCCTTGCGGCCCTCGGTCTCGGCGACCAGCACCTCGACGGTGCGCCCCACCTGGGCGGCATTCTCCTCCGCGGAGATCCGGTCCTGCAGCTCCTTCAGCCGGCGGTACCGGTCGGCGACCACGTCCGCAGGCACCTGGTCGGGCAGGTCGGCAGCCGGGGTACCCGGGCGTGGCGAGTACTGGAAGGTGAACGCGCTGGAGAACCGGGAGGCCGCCACCACCTCGAGCGTGGCCTGGAAGTCTTCCTCGGTCTCCCCGGGGAAGCCGACGATGATGTCGGTCGTGATCGCCGCCTCCGGGATCGCCTGGCGCACCCGGTCCAGGATGCCGAGGAACTTGCTGCTGCGGTAGGAACGGCGCATCGCGCGCAGCACAGTGTCGGACCCGGACTGCAACGGCATGTGCAGCTGCGGCATCACCGCCGGCGTCGTGGCCATCGCTTCGATCACGTCGTCGGTGAACGCAGCCGGGTGCGGAGAGGTGAACCGCACCCGCTCCAGGTGCTCGATCTGCCCGCAGGCGCGGAGCAGCTTGGCGAACGCACCGCGGTCGCCGAAGCCGACGCCGTAGGAGTTCACGTTCTGCCCGAGCAGGGTCATCTCGATCGCGCCCTGCGCGACGACCGCCTGGACCTCCGCGAGCACGTCACCGGGCCGGCGGTCGCGTTCCTTACCCCGCAGGTGCGGCACGATGCAGAAGGTGCAGGTGTTGTTGCAGCCCACCGAGATCGAGACCCAGCCGGCGTAGGCGCTCTCCCGCTTGGTGGGCAGGGTGGACGGGAAAACCTTGAGCGCCTCCTCGATCTCCACCTCCGCCTGGCCGTTGTGCCGGGCCCGGTCCAGCAGCGCCGGGAGCACGTCGATGTTGTGCGTGCCGAACACCACGTCCACCCAGGGCGCGCGCTCCACGATGCCGGACCGGTCCTGCTGGGCCAGGCAGCCGCCGACGGCGATCTGCATCCCCGGGCGGGTCTTCTTCAGCCCCGCCAGCTGGCCGAGGTTGCCGTACAGCCGGTCGGAGGCGTTCTCCCGCACCGCGCAGGTGTTGATCACCACCACGTCGGCGCCCTCGGCCTCGGCCATCAGGGAACCTGCCCCCCGGGTACCGGCGGGAGCGTACCCGGCGTCCTCGAGCAGGCCGGACATGCGCTCGGAATCGTGCACGTTCATCTGGCAGCCGAGGGTGCGCACCAGGTACGTGCGCTGGTGATCGGTCATGGCTGCCGATTCTACGTTCTGCGGCGCTGCTCGGGGCCGGAGCGTGCTGCGGCAGTGACCGATCGTATCCGCACTGTTACCGCAACTTCTTCGCCGATTTGGGCCTGAGGCGTTAGGTTGCCTCTATGACCGACGCCACAGCCGACCCCGTCGACGACGACGGCAGGAGAATGCCGAAGCCCAGCAGCGACCCGCTGGTGGTGCTGAGCAACGTGAACAAGCACTTCGGCGAGCTGCATGTGCTCCAGGATATCAACCTCACCGTGCACCGCGGTGAGGTGGTGGTGGTGATCGGCCCGTCCGGCTCGGGAAAGTCGACGCTGTGCCGGGCCATCAACCGGCTGGAGCCGATCGACGACGGCACGATCACCCTGGACGGGCAGCCTCTGCCTGCTGAGGGCAAGGCGCTGGCCCGGCTGCGCGCAGACGTGGGCATGGTGTTCCAGTCCTTCAACCTGTTCGCGCACAAGACCATCCTGGAGAACGTCACGCTCGGCCCGATCAAGGTGAAGCGGGTCAGGTCCGCCGAGGCGAAGAAGCAGGCGATGGAGCTGCTGGACCGTGTCGGTGTGGCGAACCAGGCGGACAAGCTCCCCGCCCAGCTTTCCGGTGGGCAGCAGCAGCGGGTGGCGATCGCCCGGGCGCTGGCGATGCATCCGAAGGTGCTCCTCTTCGACGAGCCCACCTCCGCCCTGGACCCGGAGATGGTCCAGGAGGTGCTGGACGCCATGGTCGGGCTCGCCAAGGAAGGCATGACCATGGTGGTGGTCACCCACGAGATGGGCTTCGCCCGCCGAGCCGCCGACCGGGTGGTGTTCATGTCCGACGGGCAGATCGTGGAGGAAGCCGAACCGGACCAGTTCTTCGACCACCCGCAGAGCAGCCGTGCGAAGGACTTCCTCGGCAAGATCCTCACCCACTGAATCGCCCGCGGGCGATGTTCCACCCTCTGTAACCAAAGAAGGAGACCAGGATGAAGACGACGCGAGCAGCGCTGGCCGCACTGGCAGCCGTGGGGGCTCTCACCCTTGCCGCCTGTACCGCCGAGCCGGGGGCCGGCGACGAGGAGACCGGCGGCGACGCCGGAGCCGAGGGCGGTGACACTGGGGACGCCGGCGACGGTGGTGGCGACTCGATCCGGATCGGGATCAAGTTCGACCAGCCGGGCCTGGGCTACCAGGACGGTGACACCTACACCGGTTTCGACGTGGACGTGGCCACCTACATCGCCGATCAGCTCGGCTACGCCGAGGACCAGATCGAGTGGGTGGAGGCACCGTCACCGCAGCGGGAGACGATGCTGCAGAACGAGGATGTGGACATGATCGTGGCCACCTACTCGATCACCGATGAGCGCGACGAGGTGGTGGACTTCGCCGGCCCGTACTTCGTGGCCGGTCAGGACCTGCTGATCCGCTCCGAGGACGCCGGCGAGATCACTGGTCCGGACGTGCTGGACGGCCGGAACCTGTGCTCAGTGGCCGGGTCCACCTCGGCCCAGAACGTCAAGGACGAGTTCTCGCCGGACACCCAGCTGGTGGAGCTGAACGGGTACTCGGAGTGCATCCAGTACCTCACCGGTGGCCAGGTGGACGCCGTGACCACCGATGACATCATCCTCGCCGGTCTGGCCGCGGCTGACGGCGGCGGCGAGCTGGAAGTCGTGGGGAACACCTTCTCCGAGGAGAACTACGGTGTGGGTCTGCCCCCGGACTCGGACATGTGCCAGGACGTCACCGACGCGATCAACGCGATGCTGGAGGACGGCAGCTGGGAAGAGGCGGTGACCTCGAACACCGAGGGCACCGGCTACACCCCGAACGCTGACCTGAACCCGCCGACACCGGCCGAGTGCGGCTGATCTGAGCGGTCTTTTCCGCTGCTGTGGTCGGTGGCTGGGAAGCCACCGACCACAGCAGGATGTCCCTTCCCAGTCGATGACGCCGAGGCGGTATGCCCGTGAGTGACTTCCTCGAAGTGCTCTCCAACTACGACATCGCCGGTGCCTACTGGCTGAACCTCAAGCTCACGTTCTTTTCCGCCATCTTTGCTTTGGTTCTCGGCACGGTGCTGGCGCTGATGCGAATCTCCCCGCTGCCCTCACTGCAGTGGGCCGGTGCGGCCTATGTGAACCTGGTCCGGAACATCCCGCTGACCGTGGTGATGATGTTCGCCGCGTTCGTGCTCTGGCCCCAGCTGGGGGTGCAGTTCGCCGACCGCTTCGATGCGAACTTCTTCTGGCTCGCAGTCTGGGCGCTGTCGATCTACACCGCCTCGTTCGTCTGCGAGTCGATCCGCTCCGGGGTGAACACCGTGCCGCTCGGGCAGGCTGAGGCGGCGCGGGCGGTCGGGCTGTCCTTCCTGCCGGCGGCGCGGCTGGTGATCATGCCGCAGGCCTTCCGCGGCTCGATCGCACCGCTGGGGAACACGCTGATTGCGCTGATCAAGAACACCACAGTGGCGAGCGCCATCTCTGTCAGTGAGATCTCGCTGCTGATGAAGGGGATGGTCGAGCAGCACGGCAACTACGTGATTCCCATCTTCCTGACCGTGGCGGCCGGGTTCGTGGTGATCGTGATCCCGGTCGGTCTGGCAGTCACCTACCTCTCCCAGCGTCTGGCGGTGTCCCGATGAGTACGCAATCCGTTCTCTTTGACGCCCCCGGCCCCCGCGCCCGGCGCCGGATGGTGGTCGGGAACGTTCTCGGCGCGATCGTGGTGCTCGGCATCGCGGCCTTCGTCGTGTACCAGCTCCAGGTGCATGACCAGCTCACCGCCGAGAAGTGGGCGCCGATGATCGAGGCGCGCACCTGGCTGTACTACTTCCTGCCCGGTCTGCAGAACACGTTGGTCGCAGCGGCCTACTCGATCGTGCTCGCCCTGGTCTTCGGGCTAGTCTTCGGGATCGGCCGGCTGGCGAGCAACCGGGTCATCCGCTGGTTCTGCGGTGTGGTGGTGGAGTTCTTCCG
>DXBY01000176.1 GCA_019116305.1 Candidatus Ruania gallistercoris
GGTCAGGTGCTTGGCACGCACCACGCTGTCCCGGGTGATCGGCAGGGAGATGGTGAACTCATGGTCCTTGTTCGCGTTCGCCTCGGACAGCGCGATGAACAGCGCCAGCATGAAGTACGAGACGCCGATGATCATCGGGTAGTGCGGGATCAGGTTGAACAGCGTCAGTGCCGCGAAGCCCAGGTAGGCCGGCGGCACCACGAGGCGGCTCTCCTTCAGCAGCAGGGCAGCGGTACTCACTGGTTTCCCTCCCGTTCGTAGTGCAGCAGCAGCGACTCCAGGTCCGGGCGTGCGGTCTGCACGGCGCCGTCGGCGGATGCTGCGGTGACGTCGTCGGTCCGGGCCAGCCCGGAGAATCCGAACGCGTGGCTGCGGTGACCGATCAGACGCTCGCGCAGTTCGTCACTGGGCCCGGCACTCCCACCGCGCACCAGGACATGGTCGTCCAGCAGGTCGTCCTTGGTATCGTCCGCGACGATCTGCCCCTCCCGGATGTAGACGATGTAGTCGGCGATCTTGTCCAGGTCGGTGGTGATGTGCGTGGAGAACAGAATAGCGCGCTCACCGTCCTCGACCACCTCGCGGAGCAGGTCGAGCAGCTCGTCTCGCGCGACCGGGTCCAGACCGCTGGTCGGCTCGTCCAGCAGGATCAGTCGCGCCCCGTGCGAGAGTGCCATCGAGATGCCGAGCTTGACCCGCATGCCGGTGGACAGCTCACTGATCTTCTTCCGGTCGTCGATACCGAACCGGTGCAGGAAACCGGCGAAGGCGTCGGTGTCCCAGTGTCGGTAGAACCGGCTGAACACATCGACGACCTTGGCCACTGTGTGCTTGGGGTAGACGTCGATCGGTCCGAGCATGTACCCGATACGTTGCTTGGCCTCGGCCTCGTGGGCGTGCAGGTCCTGCCCCTGGAAGGTCACCGCTCCGGCATCCGGTCGCACGATGTTCATGATCGATTTCAGGGTCGTCGTCTTCCCCGCGCCGTTCACCCCGATGAATCCGGTGATGAATCCGGTCCGCACCTCGAACGAGACGTCCCGGAGGGAGAACGACGGAAAGTTCTTCGTCAGCCCGGTGACTGCAAGCATGAGCACACCTCCCGTGTAACTAGTGTGCATATACGGTATACACACTTGGTCCGAGGAGACAACCCCTTTCTCCTTCCGCCTTCGTCCGCACGCACTGCGGGGCGACCGCGGCGCGCTGTGCGGGCAGCTTGCTGCTGCGGCTCCGGACCGGTTCCACCTAGGCTGAGCAGGTGGTGCTACCCGAGCCGGAGATCCGCACGATCGAGACTGCGCACGGCCCGGCGCGCGCGCAGCTGCACCGCCCGACGGGGGCTGCGACCGGAGCGCTGGTACTCGGACACGGCGCCGGTGGGGGTATCGGGGCGAAGGATCTGGTGGCCGCCGCCGGAGTGGCCCTGCAGGCCGGGTGGCTTGCCGTGCTGGTCGAGCAGCCCTATCGGGTGGCCGGTCGGCGCGCCCCGGCTCCGGCGAAGCAGCTGGATGCCGCCTGGCGGGCAGTGCTCGCCGAGCTGACCGAGACCGAGCTGGCCGGGCTCCCGGTGGTCACCGGGGGTCGCTCCTCCGGGGCACGGGTCGCCTGCCGCACGGCCGGCGACGGCGTAGCCTCCGGGGTGCTCTGCCTCGCCTTTCCGCTGCTGCCGCCAGGCAAGGACGCGAACAAGACCCGGCTGCCCGCGCTCGCAGCGGTCGAGGTGCCGGTGCTGGTGGTGCAGGGCACCTCGGACCGGTTCGGCATGCCGCCAGCCGCACCTGGGCGGCAGGTGGTCCCGCTGCGCGGTACGCACGCGCTGGACTCCGACCTGCCCGGCCTGCGCGCAGCGGTGGGTGACTGGCTCAGCCACCTGGTGTGACGCCGTCGAGCGGAGTTCTGCGCACGCACCTGCCACCGGCCCACAGTCACGTGACGGCACTGCGCGCTCGTTACCGCTGCCGGAAATTCGCGAACCGGGAGCACGACTCGGCGCCCTGAGTAACGAGTGAATGGATTCACGCGGGATGGGTAGGTGCGGGCCGGTCAGAGGGTGAGGTTCACGTGCCGGTTCACATCCTTGTAGAGCAGGTAGCTGAACGGCCCAGGGCCGCCGGCGTAGCAGGCCTGCGGGCAGTAGGCGCGCAACCACATGAAATCCCCGGCCTCCACCTCCACCCAGTCGGTATTCAGCAGGTAGACCGCCTTGCCGCCCAGCACGAACAGGCCGTGCTCCATCACATGGGTCTCCGGGAACGTGATCGAGGCGCCCGGCTGCAGCGTGACGATGTTCACGTGCATGTCGTGGCGCAGGTCAGCCGGGTCCACGAACCGCTGGGTGCTCCAGGCTCCGTCGGTGCCGACCATGCCCACGCCCTCGACGTCCTGCGCGCGGGTGACGAACGACTCTGGCGTCGCCACGCCGTCGGCATGCTGGTAGGCCTTGCGCACCCAGTGGAAGCTGGCCTTCTCCCCGGTGCGGTTGTGCAGCGTCCAGTTCGCCCCCGGGGCCAGGTACGCGTACCCGCCCGAGGCCAGGGTGTGCCC
Source organism: Candidatus Ruania gallistercoris (assembly GCA_019116305.1). GTDB lineage: Bacteria > Actinomycetota > Actinomycetes > Actinomycetales > Beutenbergiaceae > Ruania > Ruania gallistercoris. Next base: position 2,548 of record DXBY01000176.1, read on the forward strand.
GCTGCCATCGAGGGTGAGCTCCAGCTCGCCGCCGACGACGAACAGCACACCTTCGGCACCGGGGTCCGGTTCCGGGGCATCACTGCCGCCGCCGGGGGCGACCTCCACCAGGTACTGGGCGAAAGTCTCGGCGAAGCCGCTCAGCGGCCGGGCGAGCACCCACAGCCGGGTGTCGGCCCAGTGCGGCAGCAGGCTGGCGGTGATGTCGCTCATCGTGCGCGCGGGCAGCACCGCGTAGGCATCGGTGAACACGGCGCGGTCGGTGGTCAGCGCCGTCTGCGGCGGCAGCCCCCCTTGGGGAACGTGATAGCTCATGCTTTTCCTCTCCAGATCAGCTCGCCGGCGGGCTGGTCGAAGTCGATGTCCTTCCCGGCGAGCAGAGTACGGCGGACCACCCCGGACAACGAGCGCTGGTCGTAGGGGGTGATCGGGTTCTTGTGCTCGAGCTGGTCGGCGCGGACCACGAACGCATCGTCCGGGGCAAAGATGGACAGGTCCGCGTCATAGCCGACCGCAATCGTGCCCTTGGACCGCAGACCGGCCAGCGCGGCCGGCTTGCTCGCCATCCACTCCACCACGCGCTCCAGGCTGATACCCCGGGCCCGGGCTGCGGTCCACATCACCGCGAGGCTCAGCTGCAAGGAGGCGACCCCGCCCCAGGCGGTCCCGAAGTCCCCGGTGTCCAGGTGCTTCAGCTCCAAGGTGGACGGGGAGTGGTCGGTGACGATGCAGTCGATGGTGCCGTCGGCCAGGCCCTGCCAGAGCAGGTCCCGGTTCGCCGCCTCCCGGATCGGTGGGCAGCATTTGTAGGCGGTGTTTCCGGCGGGGATGTCCTCGGAGGCGAGGGTGAGGTAGTGCGGACAGGTCTCGGCGGTGATGTGCACACCGTCCCGCTTCGCGCTGGCGATCATCGGTAGGGCGTCCGAGGAGGACAGGTGCAGGATGTGCACTTTCGCCCCGGTCCACCGGGCGCGGGCGATCACTTCGGCGATGGCGAGGTTCTCCGCGCTGCGGGGCCGGGAGTGCAGGAACTTCTCGTACTGGTCGCCCTCCGGCTGGGTGGCGCGGTCGATGGTGCGGGAGTCCTCGGCGTGCACGATCATCCGGGCGTCGAAGGTGGCCAGCTCGGCCAGGTCCTCCTCCAGCTGGTCCGGGTCCAGCGGCGGGAACTCCTCCACGCCGGAGTGCAGCAGGAAGCACTTGAACCCGAACACACCGGCGTCGTGCAGACCGCGCAGGTCGGCCTTGTTGCCGGGGATCGCACCACCCCAGAAACCCACGTTCACGTGCCGCTTGCCTTCGGTGGCGGCAACCTTCTCGTCCAGCGCGGCCACGTTCACCGTGGGCGGGATGGAGTTCAGCGG
>DXBY01000177.1 GCA_019116305.1 Candidatus Ruania gallistercoris
TCCCGCGGCATGCAGGCGACCGCGAGCGCGAGCAACGCTGCCACTCCGAGCGAGCACCAGAACACGAGGTGCACGCCATGGACCAGATCGGCGCCCACTGGCATCCCGTCCGGCCCCACAGTGGCGACGGCGTTCACCACCCCGCCGAAGGCCGCCACCCCGACGGCGGAGCCGAGCGACCGGGAGAACACGTTCGTACCGGTCACCGCGCCACGTTCAGCCCAGTCCACGCTGGTCTGCGCGGCGATCAGGGTCGGGGCGGTCGTCAGGCCCATCCCAGCACCGATCACGAAACAGGTGGCGGCCACCTGCCAGATCGGGGTGTGCTCACCGAGCAGCAGTGCCAGAGCGGAACCGATGACCACCAGTGCTGCGCCGAACAGAGCGGTGATCCGGAAGCCGAGCCGCAGGTACACCCGGCCGGAGAGGGTGGCCGTCAACGGCCACCCGACGCTCAGTGCCGCGAGCGCGAACCCTGCCACCAGGGGTGGAGCATCCAGCACCCCCTGGGCGTAGATCGGCACGTAGGTGGACAGGCCGAGCACGATCACCCCGATCATGAACGCCGCCACCGTGGGCGCAGCGATGATCCGGCGGCGCAGCACGGACAGGCGCAGGATCGGGTAGCGCACTTGCTGGGACCGCACCGCGAAGAGGGCCAGCAGCGCCGCGCCCCCGGCCAGCACCCCGAGTGTCGCAACGGAGCCCCATCCCCAGTCCCCGGCCTGGAGCAGACCGAGCACCAGCAGGGTGCTGCCGCCGGTGAGCAGCGTGGCCCCGAGGTAGTCCACCGGTTCCCGGTCCCCGTCACCGGCCGGTTCGGTGAACCGGCGCCCGAGCATCACCGCTGCCAGCACAGCGAGCGGAATGTTGATCCAGAAGATCCACCGCCAGCTGACGAACTGGGAGAAGACTCCGCCGAGGGTCGGACCGGCCACTGACGAGATCGCCCACACGCTGGCCAGGTAGCCCTGCGCCTTGGCCCGCTCGGCCACGGTGTAGATGTCCCCGGCGATGGTCATCGACATCGGCATGATCGCCCCGGCGCCGAGGCCCTGCACCACCCGCGCCAGGATCAGGGCGAGCATGCTCGGTGCGAGCGCGCAGAGCACCGATCCGGCCAGGAACAGCCCGACACCCAAGAGCATCAGGCGTTTGCGGCCGAACACGTCGGCGAGGCGCCCGTACACCGGCACGGTGACCGCCTGGGCGAGGGTGTAGGCGGAGAAGAGCCACGGCACCAGGGCGAAGGCGTCGAACTCCCGCGCGATCGTGGTGGCGGCTGTGGCGAGGATGGTGGCGTCCAGGGCGACCAACGCCGTCGACAGCATCAGGGCGAGCAGGATCGGACCGCGCTCCGAGCGCAGCCCCACCCCCTCGGCCGGCGTCGAGCCTTCGGTCATCCGACCAGCACACAGATCAGCACATCAGAGCAAAGTCGCCGGCCGTGGGCGGTATTCCCGGAGCCCGCGCCGCTCACCCGGTGGCGATCCGCTCCATCTGGCTGGCGTAGTCCACCTCGGACCAGACGGTCTCCAGCACCGCCCGCGCGTGTTCCTCGGCCCGTACCGGGTCACCGTCGCCGACGGCGCGGGCCAGGTCCTCATGGTTGCTCACCGCCGCATGGGCAGGGTGCGCCGGGGTCAGTCCCACCCGGGTGCGCCCGATCAACACCTCGGCCACCGACCCGGCCAGAGCGGCAAACATCTCGTTCCCGCCACAGGTGAGCAGCAGAGTGTGGAACTGCACGTCGATGTCCAGGTACTCGGCGGTGTCCCCCAGGCCCTGTTCGCCCAGCTCGCGCAGCTGTTCGGCCAGCCGGATGAGCTCGGGTCCTGCCTCCGGTGCGGTCTGCGCGGCGAGCCGGGCGGCGGTCGGTTCCAGCGCGACCCGGAGCTGGGTCAACGACCGGAGCTGTTCGGCCCGACCGGCACCCGCCAGGCGCCAGGCGATCACCCGTGGGTCCAGCACCGACCAGGAGTCCGAGGACTGCACGGTGAGCCCCACCCGGCGCTTGGCGCGCACCATGCCGAGCGACTCCAGGATCCGCATCGCCTCGCGCACCACGGTCCGCGAGACGCCGAATCGGTCCTCCAACCCGGCCAGGGTGAGCACATCACCGGGATCCAGGTCGCCGCCAGCGATCTCCGCGCCGAGAGTATTGAGGATGTCGCTGTGAAGCACCGGTGCTGCCATGACCCTCCCTGGCCAAGTCGGTCCGTCCGCCGGGGAAACTCTCCGGCGTCCATACCCATGCTAAAGCCATCACCGGGTAAAAGGTGCGATCATTACGGAGATTCGTTCCGCCGTCCAGAAGGAGAGACTCACTGTGGAGCTTCGACACGCCACCAACCCCGACCAGATCCCCGGGATGGACACCGACGAGCTGCGGTCCCGGTATCTGGTGCCCGGCCTGTTCGTCGCGGGCACGGTCCAGGCCGTCTACACCCACGAGGACCGCGTGGTGCTGGCCGGGATCACCCCGGCTGGAGAGCCGATCGCGATGCCCACCTACCCTCAGATCCGCTCGGAGTACTTCTTCGAGCATCGGGAGGCGGGGATCGTCAACGTCGGCGCCGCCGGGACCATCACCGTCGACGGCACCGAGTACACCTTGACCACCGGCGCCTGCCTGTACATCGGTCGCGGCGCCCGCGAGGTGACCTTCACCGGCACCGGTGAGGGTGAGGCGCGGTTCTACCTGTTCTCCGCCCCCGCCCACACCGGCTACCCGTCAGTACTCACCGAGCCTGGTGCCGGTACCGTGCGCGAGCTGGGCGACCAGGTCACCAGCAACCGGCGCACGCTGAACCAGTACATCCATGAGAACGGCGTGCGCAGCTGCCAGGTGGTGATGGGCGTGACCACCCTGCACCCCGGCAGCATGTGGAACACGATGCCTGCCCACACCCACGACCGGCGCACTGAGTGCTACCTGTACTTCGACCTACCTGACGATGCCCGGGTGGTGCACCTGCTCGGCCAGCCGCAGGAGACCCGGCACCTGGTGGTCGGCAATGCGGAGGCGATCATCTCCCCCAGCTGGTCGGTGCACTCCGGGGTGGGCACCTCCGCCTACAGCTTCGTCTGGGCGATGGCCGGTGAGAACCAGTCCTTCGACGATATGGACACCTTCCCGGTCGCCGAGATGCGCTGACACACGCTCTACCAGCACTACCCCACCGCGACACTTGCAAAAGGTGTGATCATTATGGGACTGTGGTGCCTCACACCGCGGTGCCCCGGGGTCCTGGGTCCGCGACGTCGCTTCGACCTCAAGGTAGGCACATGACCAGCCCGCTGTTCGACATCACCGACAAGCTCGCGTTCGTGACTGGCTCTTCCCGAGGCTTGGGTCTGGCTCTGGCCACGGGCCTGGCCGAGGCCGGGGCGAAGGTGGTGCTGCACGGGCGGGACCCGCAGGCGCTGACCGCGGCGAGCGAGGCGGTGGGGCGAGTGTCCTCGACCGGGTCGGCTGCCACGGTGCGGTTCGATGTCACCGATCCGGGCGCTGTTGCCGAGAGCGTCTCGGCCCTGGTGGCCGAGCACGGGGTGCCGGACATCCTGGTGAACAATGCCGGGATCCAGCGCCGGTCCCCGTTCAACTCCTTCGAGGCGCAGGATTGGGATGCGGTGATCGCGGGGAATCTGTCCAGCGCGTTCTACGTCTCGCGCCAGGTCACTCCGGGGATGGCCGAGCGGGGCAGCGGCAAGGTGATCAACATCGGGTCGGTGATGAGCCAGCTCGCGCGGCAGACCATCGCGCCGTACGGGGCGTCCAAGGGCGGTGTGGTGATGTTGACCAAGGGGATGGCGGCCGATCTGGCCCGGTTCAACATCCAGGTGAACGCGATCTCCCCGGGCTACTTCAAGACCGAGATGAATGCGGCACTGGTGGCCGATGAGGAATTCAGCAGCTGGGTGGGCACCCGCACCCCGGCGCAGCGGTGGGGGCTGCCGGAGGAGCTGGTCGGCACGCTGATCTTCCTCTCCTCCGATGCCTCGGCCTACGTCTCCGGTCAGAACATCTTCGTCGACGGCGGGATGACCGCGATCGTGTGACCGTCCCGTTCTCCTCTGCTCGCCCTGCTGCCCGACCTGTACTTCGACCAAGGACATCCGCTATGCGCGCCATCGTCATCAACGGCAAGGAGGACCTCACCCTCGCTGAGGTCCCTACTCCCGAACCGGGGCTCGGTCAGGTCCGGATCCGTACTGCCTACGTGGGTATCTGCGGGTCGGATCTGCACTACTACTACGACGGCGCGAACGGGGCCTTCGTGGTGCGCGAACCCCTGATCCCCGGGCACGAGATGTCCGGCACCGTGGACCTCGATCCCTCGGGCGAGCTGGCGCCCGGCACCGCGGTGACCGTGCATCCGGCGACGTTCGGTGACGTGCTGGCGGGCCTGGAGGATGCTCCGCACCTGTGGCCCAACGGCGCCTACCTGGGTAGCGCCTCGACCTGGCCGCACACCCAGGGCGCGGCCGCGGAGTACGTGGTGGTGGACGCCTCGATGGTGCGGGTGCTGCCGGCCGAGCTGCCGCTGAACCGGGGCGCCCTGGCCGAACCACTCGCCGTGGGACTGCACGGCATCGAGCTCGCCGGTGGGGTGGCCGGGCAGCGGGTGCTGGTCACCGGGTCGGGGGCCATCGGCCTCCTGGCCGCCGGTGCCGCCGTGGCCCTCGGTGCAGCCGAGGTGACCACCACCGATGTGCTCGACGGTCCGCTGCAGCGCGCCCGCGGGATCGGGGCCGCGCACACGATCAATGTGGGCACCGAGGAGATCCCGGCCGAGGCCTATGACCTGGTACTGGAGTGCTCGGGCGTTCCTGCCTCGATCAACGCGGCGTTCGAGGCCGCACGCCGCGCGGGAACCTACGTGCAGGTGGGGATGGTGCCGAACGCGCCGAGCGGGATCAACCTCGCCCCGATGATCTCCAAGGAGCTGACCATGCACGGGTCGTTCCGGTTCAACAACGAGATCGATGCCGCAGTCGCCCTGCTGGCCGACCGGCCCGAGATCGAGCAGGTGCTCACCCACGTCTTCCCGGCCGAGGACGCGGTGGCGGCCTTTGCCGCCGCCAAGGATTCCGAGGTCTCCGGGAAGGTGCTGCTCTCGCTGACCTCCGACCACGACGCCGCCTGAGGAGAAACCGATGAAGATCGTCATCACCGACTGCGACCACGCCACCATCGACGCTGAGCAGGCTGTGGCCGCCGAGGCCGGCGTCGAGCTGGTGCTCACCCAGAGCCACACCGAGGCCGAGGTGATCGCCAGCGCCGCTGGGGCCGATGCGCTCGTGGTGCAGTACGCGCCGATCACCGCTGCGGTGCTGGACGCGTTGCCGAACGTGCGCGCGATCGGCCGGTACGGGGTGGGGGTGGACACCGTGGACGTCGAGGCTGCCACCCAGCGCGGCGTGGCGGTGTGCAACGTCCCCGACTACGGCACCGAGGCGGTCTCCGACCACGCAATTGCGCTGGCCCTGGCCACTGTCCGCGGACTACGCGTGCTGGACCGCGGGCTGCGCGCCGGCCGGCCGGACCTGACCCCGGCCACGCCGATCCGCCAGTTCTCCACGCTGCGCTTCGGAGTGCTCGGCTTCGGCCGGATCGGTCAGGCCACCGCCCGCAAGGCTGCCGGGATCGGCTTCGAGGTCGCCACCAGCGATATCCGGCTCGAATCCGGAACGGTGACCGAGGAAGGCTGGCCGGTGCTGACCTTCGCGGAGCTGCTGGCCCGCAGCGATGTACTCTCCGTGCACACGCCGCTGGATGCGACCACCCAGCACCTGCTCGACGCCCAGGCACTGGCTCAGCTCCCCGCCGGGGCGACCGTGGTGAACACCGCCCGCGGCGGGGTGGTGGACACCGACGCGATCGCCGAGGCACTGGCCTCCGGGCACCTGCAGGGCGCCGGTCTCGACGTGTTCGAGGACGAACCGCTGCCGGTCGACCACCCGCTCACCCGCTTCGAGCGATGCATCCTCACCCCGCACGCCGCGTTCTACACCGAGCAGTCCTATGTGGAGCTCAAGCGCCGCACCGTGCAGAACGTGGCCGATGTGCTCGCCGGGACCACACCGCAGAACATCCTCAACCCCCAGGTGCTCACCACCGG
>DXBY01000178.1 GCA_019116305.1 Candidatus Ruania gallistercoris
TATGGTCTCACTCAGCGGGATGGTGCTGCTCGATCTGCGCTGGCGGCTGTTCCTGTTCGCCTGGCCGGTGCGTGGGCTGCTCACCCTGGCGGCCGGTGCGCTGCTGTTCCTGCTCGCCGACCTGGTCTCGATCGCTCGCGGCTTCTACGGCCGGGGACACTCGCCCGCGCTCAGCGGGATCGAGATCAGCGCGCACCTGCCCGTGGAGGAGCTCGTCTTCATCGTGTTCCTCTGCTACCTGACCATGGTGCTGCACAGCCTGGTGACTCGGTTCCTGCTGCCGCCGAGAGAGCGGAGCCAGCAACGATGAGCTACAGCCTGCTCTCAGTGATCGTGGTGCTGGTCGCCGGCGCCGTGGCGGCACTCTGCGCCGTCCGGGTGCGGCCACCGGCGCGATGGTGGGCCGGGATCGCCGTGGTCGGGCTGGTGCTGGTGGTGCTGACCGCGGTGTTCGACTCGGTGATGATCCTCGCCGACCTGTACCGGTACCAGGAGGCCACGCTCAGCGGGCTGCGGATCGGTGCCGCACCGGTGGAGGACTTCGCCTGGCCGGTCGCGGCAGCCCTGCTGCTGCCCTCGGTGTGGCTGCTGCTCGGTGCTAGTGCCCCGCGGGCCACCAGCCCGCGGAAGGAGGACGGCTGATGAGCACGCCCGGCGGAGCGGACTCACCCTCGCGGGCACAGCCCGGCGGGGCGCTGCGCCAGCTGGTCGGTGCCTCCCGGCCGATCAGCTGGATCAACACCGCCTATCCGTTCGCAGCCGCCTACCTGCTCACCGTGGGCCGCCTCGACGTGGTGCTGGTGATCGGCACGCTGTACTTCCTGGTGCCCTACAACCTCCTGATGTACGGCATCAACGACGTCTTCGACTACGAGTCGGATCTGCGCAACCCGCGCAAGGGCGGGGTGGAGGGGGTGGTGCTGGACCGGCGCTGGCACCGGCTGGTGCTCTGGTCGGCGGCGCTGACCAACGTCCCGTTCCTGGTGTTCCTGGTTGCGGTGGGCGGCCCGGCGTCGACGGCGGTGCTCGCGGTGAGTGTGTTCGCCGTGGTGGCCTACTCCGCCCCCAGGCTGCGGTTCAAGGAACGCCCGGTGGTCGACTCGATGACCTCGAGCACGCACTTCGTCAGCCCGGCGGTCTTCGCCCTGGTGCTGGCCGGGGCCGAGCGGAGCTGGGCCGTGCTGGCGGCGATGGTGGCGTTCTTCCTCTGGGGGATGGCCTCGCAGGCCTTCGGTGCGGTGCAGGACATCGTGGCAGACCGGGAAGGTGGCATCGCCTCCGTGGGGACCTGGCTGGGCGCTCGTGCCACGGTGCGCGCGGCGATGTGCGGCTACGCAGCGTCGAGTGTGGTGATGCTGACGGCCGGGTGGCCCGGGATGCTGGCGGCGGTCATTCCGGTGCTGTACCTGGTGAGCATCGCCCCCTTCTGGCAACTGCGGGACGAGGACTGCGGCCGTGCCCGGGCCGGGTGGCGGCGGTTCCTCTGGCTGAACCTGGTCAGCGGTTTCCTGATCACCCAGCTGTTGATCATGATCGCCCTCGACTGGCTCTGAGGTCAGAGGCGTTCCCACGTTTCGACCGGCCCCGGGACGAGGGTGAACAACGGGTGCACTTCCGGCCGGACGACGCCGGAAAGAGCGGCCGCACGCTCCGGGCTGCGCCGGCGCAGCTTGGCCAGCAGGTGGGCCCACTCGTGCTCAATCTGACCTTCGGTGACCGGGATCCGCGGGAGGGCGGCACCGGGAGGCGGCGGCTCCAGGATCCGGGTGCGGTCGAACCGGTAGGAGCGGCCGGCGGCTTCCTCGGCGATCGCGCCGAGGTACTCACCCACTGCTGCCAGTGGCTGCGCGCAGGCGCGGAACCGGACCAGCTGGCTGTGGTTGCGGTAGCCGCGGGTACGCTCGGCCAGCACCGCCTGGGCCAACAGTGCCTCCCGCCAGCACGCGGTCAATCCCTGCCGGTCCAGATAGCCGGGCTGTAACGACCACAGGCGCATGACCCAAGCCTCCCATCCATGGGGCGCGAACGTTCTCTGGTGCGGCGAAACCGCCCGCGGAGCCGCACCAGGGAACGTTCGCGGTACCGCCTCAGGCGTCGGCGAGGGCCTTGCGGACCCGCTTCTCCGAGACGGTCACCGGAGTGCCCAGCTGCTGGGCGAAGAAGCTCACCCGGAGTTCCTCCAGCTGCCAGCGGATCGGCGCGAGCCGGGCGGTGCGGATCGGCTCGTGCTCCGCGCTGCGCATCGCCGACCACCAGGCGTCGGCGAGCTCACCGACCTTCCAGGCCAGGTCCGCGTCCCGGTGCGGGTTGGCTACCGCCTTCTCCAGGCGCCAGGCGGCGGCCCGCAGGTAACGAGGTAGGTGCACCAGCTGCTCGGGCGGGGTGGCAGTGAGGTAGCCGGCGTAGACGAGCTGGGCGTGCTGGTCGCGCACGTCGGTGAGCACGTTCAGCAGTGCCATCGACGTCGTGTCCTTGATCACCTGGTCCAGCTCGCGAGAGGCGGTCTGGATCTTCGCCGCCAGGTCCGCGAGCCGTTGCACCTCGTCCTCGAAGGAATCCCGCAGATTCGTGGCCAGGTCCTCGAACGCCTCCCGGGTGCGCACCTTCGCCAGGTCGCTGCCGGTGGTCAGCGAGGCGACCGCCGCCGCCTGCAGGTCCGTCACCAGCACCTCGGTGTTCCGGTACGGGCTCGCGGCCAACGTCAAGGACTGGGTCCCGCTCCACCGGGAGGTGATCCGGGAGGTAGCCAGGGCGAGCCGGCCGGTGAGCAGCTGGGCCACTCCCTGGCGGTGCTCGACCGCCTGCCGTGCGGCGTCGGTGAGGACCCGCAGACCCACGGTCTTCCCCTCGGACACGAGCGCCGGATAGCCGCGCACCTCCAGCCCGCCGGGCCCGGTGGAGGTCACCGTCGAGGGGATCTGCGCCAGCTCCGGCCAGTCGGTCAGGCCGCCGACCTCCACCATGCCCGGGGTGGTGACCCCCGCCCCGGTGGCACTCGCTCCGGGGGCGCCGCCAGACGCACCGGAACCACCTCCGGAGTGCGCGCCCGCTCGACCACCGGCCTGGGCGCGCGGATCGCGCGGCCGGGCTGCGCCGTCGTCGGTAGTGTCAGTAGCAGCCCGCACCGCCCCACGCACTGCGGCCCGGACTGCGGCCGCCGACTCCCGGGCCAGCTGACGCTGCAGCAGCACCAGCTCCCGGCTGGTCCCGAGCACCTGGCCGCGGTCGTCGTGCACCTGGAACAGCATCCGCAGATGGGCCGGGAGCTTGTCCACCGCCACGTCCTCGGGAGTGATCTCCACCTCCCGGAGCTCGCGGGCGGCGTCGGCGAAAGCGGACAGGAACGGCGGGTCACCTGTCGGTGCTGCCTCGGCCCACTCCGGCAGCCGGCCGGTGATCTGCGCGGCGGTGTCCGGGGCGGGCACCAGCTGGGTGCGCAGCCGTTTCGGCAGCGCCCGGATGGTGGCCACGGTCAGCTCGTCGATCAGCCCGGGCACCAGCCAGTCGAACCCGTCCGGGCGCACCTGCGCGAGCACCGCGACCGGGATGTGCACGCACACCCCGTCCTGCTCGCTGCCCGGTGCGAACTGGTAGGTCAGCGGCAGGGTGAGATCGCCCTGCCGCCAGGTGTCCGGGAAGGCGCCGGCGTCCAGCTCCTCGGCCCGCGGCAGCAGCAGCTCTTCTGTGAAGGTGAGCAGGTCCGGCTGCTCGCGGCGGGTCTTCTTCCACCAGGAATCGAAATGGCGAGCCGTGGTGACCGACTCCGGGATCCGTTCGTCGTAGAAGTCGAACAAGCCGTCCTCGTCGATCAGCAGGTCCCGCCGGCGCTCGCGGGCCTGCACCGACTCCGCCTCGGCGAGCAGCTCGGCGTTCTCGGCGAAGAAGGCGTGGTGGGTGCGCCAGTCACCCTCCACCAGGGCCCGGGAGATGAACATCTCCCGGGCGAGCTCGGGGTCCACCCGACCCAGCGGTACCGGGCGGGCGGCAACGATCGGCAGCCCGTAGAGCAGCACCTTCTCCTTCACCATCGCCGCACCCTGCTTGCTCGACCAGTACGGCTCGGCGTAGGTGCGCTTGAGCACGTGCTCGGCCAGCGGTTCTGCCCACTCCGGTTTGATCCGCGCCACGGTACGGGCGAACAGCCGGGAGGTCTCCACCAGCTCGGCGGCCATCACCCACTCCGGCTTCTTCTTCGCCAGGTGCGATCCGGGGAAGATCACGAACTTCGTGCCGCGGGCGCCGCTGTACTCCCGCTTGCGCTCGTCCCAGGAGCCGATGTGGCTCAGCAGTCCGGACAACAGGGCCTGATGGATCCGATCGGCATCGGGCTCATCGCCGCGATGCGACCAGCTCAGGCCGAGCTGTTTGGCCATCTGCCGCAGCTGGGAGTGCACGTCCTGCCACTCCCGGATCCGCAGGAAGTGCAGGTACTCGGCCTTGCACAGCCGCCGGAACGCCGAACCGGACAGCTCCCGCTGCTTCTCCCCCAGGTAGCCCCACAGGTTCAACAGGGCGAGGAAGTCCGAGTGCGGGTCGGCGAACCGGCGGTGCTTCTCGTCCGCCGCCTGCTGGGCCTCGGCCGGACGTTCACGGACATCCTGCACGCTCAGCCCGGCCACGATCACCATCACCTCGCGCAGGCACCCCAGCCGCGCTGCCTCCACGATCATCCGGCCCATCCGCGGGTCGATCGGCAGCTGCGCCAGGGCACGCCCGGTCTTGGTGAGCCGGTTCTCCTCGTCCACGGCGCCGAGCTCGGCGAGCAGCTGCACGCCGTCCTTGATCGCCCGGGAGTCCGGGGAATCGAGGAAGTCGAACGTGGCCACATCGCCCAGCCCGATCGCGGCCATCTGCAGGATCACCGAGGCCAGCGAGGTGCGCAGGATCTCCGGCTCGGTGTACTCCGGGCGGGACTCGAAGTCGGCCTTCGAGTACAGCCGGATACAGATCCCGTCCGCCACCCGCCCACTGCGGCCGGCGCGCTGGTTCGCGCTCGCCTGGCTGATCGGTTCGATCGGCAGCCGTTGCACCTTGGTCCGGGTGGAGTAGCGGGAGATGCGCGCGGTACCGGTGTCGATCACGTAGTGGATACCCGGCACGGTCAGCGAGGTCTCGGCCACATTGGTGGCGATCACGATCCGGCGCGTGGTGTGCGGCTGGAACACCCGGTGCTGCTCGGCCGCAGAGAGCCGGGCGTACAGCGGGATCACCTCGACGGCGCCTCCCGCGTGGGCAGAGGCGCGTGCCGCGCCCGGGCTGACGTAGCGCTGTCCGAGGTGGCTGGCGAGGGCATCGGTGGCGTCCCGGATCTCCCGTTCCCCGGAGCAGAACACCAGGATGTCTCCCGGTCCTTCGGCCATCAGCTCATCGGCCGCCTGGCAGATCCCGGTGGGTTGGTCGGTCTCCTCCTCACCCGCCTTACCTGCTGGGCCGCTACGCGAGGCGGGCTTTCCGGGCGAGGGGGCGGCGCCGTCGTCATCCTCGGTATCCGGGACCAGCGGCCGGTAGCGGATCTCGACCGGGTAGGTGCGCCCGGAGACCTCGATCACCGGTGCGGGCTTGGCGGGCTTGCCGGACCCAGCGGGCGTGCCGAAGTAGGCGGCAAACCGCTCGGAGTCGATCGTGGCGGAGGTGACGATCACCTTCAGGTCCGGGCGCTGCGGCAGCAGCTGGTGCAGGTAGCCCATCAGGAAGTCGATGTTCAGGGACCGTTCG
>DXBY01000179.1 GCA_019116305.1 Candidatus Ruania gallistercoris
CCGAGCTTGTTCACGCTCGGCGCCTCGCCGCCGGTGTACTTGGTCACCTGGTCCAGGGAGTCGGTGGGCACATACAGCCGGTCCCCGGGGTGCCCGCGCTTGGACGGGGCGTACTCGATCACCAGGTACTCCCGGGTGGCAGCAGTCTTGCCGGTCCCCACGGTGCGCTGCAGCAGCTCCACGAACTGGCCGACGCCGTGCTGCTCGTGCACCACGTAGTCCCCCGGGCGAAGCGCCAGCGGGTCCACGACGTTGCGCCGGCGCGCGGGCAGAGTGCGCATGTCCCGGGTGGAGGTGCCCGCGCGCCCGGTCAGGTCCGCCTCGGTGAACACCGCCAGCCGCAACGGCTCGGAGACGAAACCGCGGCCCACGCTCGCCGTGGTGACCAGCACCATCCCGGCCACCGGCAGGTCCGGGTCCTCCCCGGTGCGGGCATCCGCGCCGGCGGGCCCGACCTCGGCCACCAGCCGGGCGGGCACGTCGGCATCGAGGAGCTGTTCCACCATCCGCCGCGCCGGGCCGGGACCTTCGGTGACCAGCACCAGCCGCCAGGAGTCCCGGGTGAGCTCGCGTAGATCGGCGACCGCTCGCTCGGTCTCGCCCCGGTACCCCTCCACGTCCCGGGAGGCGATCTGCACCACCCGACCTCCGCCGTCGTGCTCCTCCTCCGGTTGAGCAGGGTCAGCGAGCTCCTCGAGCTCGGTATCAGCGGAGAACGCCGAGATCTGCCACCAGCCCAGCCCGCGGCGGCGGGCGACGTCCCGGGTCTCCTCCAGGGTGGCGAAGGAAGCGCGGGAAAGGTCGATCGGGGTGTTCGCACCCGCGGCGGCGGAGGTCCAGGCGGCGGCGAGGAACTCCTCAGTGGTGGCCACCAGGTCGTGCGCGCGGCGGCGGATCCGCTCCGGGTCGTCCACCAGCAGCAGCGCATCCTCGGGCACCAGGTCGAGCAGGGGCACCATCTCATCGACCAGCACCGGAGCCAGAGACTCCATCCCGTCCACCGCGATGCCCTCGCTGAGCTTCTCCAGCATCTCAGTGGCTCCGGGCAGAGTGGCGATCAGCTCCCGGGCCCGCTCCCGCACAGTCTCGGTGAGCAGGATCTCCCGGGTGGGCGGGGCCCACATGCCGTCCTCGCTGATCTCCAGGGAGCGTTGGTCGGCGGCGGAGAACCAGCGGATCTCCTCGACGTCGTCGCCCCAGAACTCGATCCGCTGCGGGTGCGCCTCCGTGGGGGCGAACACGTCCAGCAGACCGCCGCGCACGGCGAACTCGCCGCGCCGCTCCACCATGTCCACCCGGGTGTAGGCGGCATCCACCAGTGCGGCGATCACGTCCTCCATCGGGGCGGTGTCCCCGGCGCGCAGTGCCACCGGTTCCAGGTCCCCGAGACCGGCGACCACCGGCTGCAGCAGGGCCCGCACCGGCAGCACCAGCACCTGGATCGGGGCGGAGGACCCGGCCGGGCCGACCTGCGCAGTGTCCGGGTGAGCGAGCCGGCGCAGCACGGCGATCCGCCGGGCCACGGTGTCGCTGCGGGGGGAGAGCCGTTCGTGCGGCAGCGTCTCCCAGGACGGCAGCACGGCGATGCCCTCACTCGGCAGGTACGCGGCCAGCGCCTCGGCGAGCTCGTCCGCCTCCCGGCCGGTGGCCACCACCACCACGAGTGGCCGCTCGGCCCGGGTGGCGAGCTCGGCGAGCATCGGGGCACGCACTCCCACCGATGCGGTGACGGTCAGCGCGCCACGGGCCGGCACGTGCTCGACCAGCTCGGCCAGGCCGGTATCGGCGCGAAGCGCGGGCAGCACACCTGTGAGGTTCATCGGTGGGAGGTCCCTTCAGGGCAGCACGAATGGCCCACCTCCGCCAGCAGAGGGGAGGTGGGATGAGGGGGTCCATTCTACTCCCGACGGCGGAGCGCACCTTCCGCTCGGCCGTTGCGGTGCGGGCGGGCGCGGCCGGTGGCCGGCCGTGCGCTAACCGCGCGCCGCGTGCAACCGGGTCTGGGTCTTCTCCAGCCCGTCGGCAAGCAGGTCCACGACCGCTTCAGCGGCCTCCTCGAGCGTGACCGCCAGGCCCACCCGCTCGATCGTGGAGAAGTCCCGCAGTACGTAGTCGGCGGCGTCCATTCGGCCCGGCGGTCGACCGATGCCCACCCGCAACCGGAGGTAGTCCCGGCTGCCGAGCGACTGGGAGATCGACTTCAGACCGTTGTGGCCGCCCTCCCCGCCACCGCGCTTGAGCCGGAGGGTCTCCGGCGGCAGGTCGAGCTCGTCGTGCACCACCAGCAGGCGCTCGAGGGGAATCTGGTAGAACGTCAGCAGCGCGGCCACCGGCCCACCGGAGAGGTTCATGTAGCTGCCCGGTTTCGCCAGCACCACCCGCGGGCCCGGGGCTCCGCCGGCCCGCACACCGAGCCGGCCGTCGAGCACTGCCGCGCGGGCCTTGTGCGCGGTGAACGACCCCGGCACCTCCCGGGCGAGCACATCGAGCACCATCTGGCCGACGTTGTGCCGGTTGCCGGCATAGGTGGGGCCGGGGTTACCCAGCCCCACCACCAGCCAGGGCGCAGTGCTCATCGAGACGCCGGCCGTCAGCTCTCGTCGGTGGGAGCCTCGGACTCGGCCTCCTCAGCCGCGCCCGCCTCGGCCTCTTCGTCCTCTTCCTCGTCCTCTTCCACCTCGGCGCGCGGCACGGAGATGATGACGACCTCGTACTCGGGGTCGGTCTCCAGCTCTACACCGTCGGGCAGCGACACCTCGCCGGCGCGGATGATGGCGCCCTCCTCCAGGCCCTCGATGGACACCTCGAGGGACTCGGGGATCTTGGTGGCGTCGGCCAGCACGCTCAGGGTCTGCGACTCGAGCATGTGGATGGTGCCCGGAGCGGATTCGCCGTCGAGGATCACCGAGACGTCGACGACGACCTTCTCGCCCTTGCGGACCAGGATGAAGTCGATGTGGTCGATGGTGCGCCGGACCGGGTCGCGCTGGACGTCCCTGGCCAGGGCGAGCTCCTGCCCCCCGTCGAAGGTGATCGTCAGCAGCGCGTTCGGGTTGTCCTTCAGCGCGAGCCAGGTCGAGTGGCCGGGAAGGGTCAGGTGCACCGGGTCGGTGCCGTGGCCGTAGAGCACTGCGGGGATCTGGTCCTCGCGCCGGATCCGGCGGGCAGCACCCTTGCCGAACTCGGTGCGGCGGGTGGCCGCCAGGGTGGTGTTGCTATCAGCCATGGTCTTCTCTCTCCACTGTCGAGGCGTCGGGGTGGGCCTGCGGCGGTGGGCGGGCGGTCACGCAGAGGATCGCACAGCACAGGCGCTTCCACCGCGTCGATCACGGAGCCGGGCTGCCGCCCGTCCTCCCTCGCCGAGGCAACCGCACTAGTGTAGCCGCAACTGGGCCACCTCGGTGACCGCAGCTCAGACGTTGCCGTCGAACAGGCTGGTGACCGATCCGTCGTCGAAGACCTCCCGGATCGCCCGTGCCACCAGCGGCGCGATGGAGAGCACGGTGAGCGGACCTCCACGCTTCTCCGCCGGGATCGGCAGGGTGTCGGTGATCACCACCTCGGTCGCTCCGCACTCGGTGAGCCGCTGGGTCGCCGGGTCGGAGAGCACCCCGTGGGTGGCTGCCACGATCACGCTGCGGGCGCCATCGTTCATCAGCACCTTCACCGCTTCGGTGATCGTGCCACCGGTGTCGATCAGGTCGTCCACCAGGATGCAGTCCCGGCCAGCCACCTCACCGACCACCCGGTTGGCCACCGCCTGGTTCGGCCGGGTGATGTCCCGGGTCTTGTGCACGAACGCCAGCGGCACCCCACCGAGCCGGGCGGCCCACTGCTCCGCCACCCGGATCCGGCCGGCGTCCGGAGACACCACGGCGGCGTTGCCGAGGTCGATCCGGGTGCGCACGTAGTCGGTGAGGATTGGCATCGCCCACAGGTGGTCCACCGGTCCGTTGAAGAACCCCTGGGTCTGGGCCGCGTGCAGGTCCACGCTCATCAGCCGGTCGGCGCCGGCGGTGAAGAACATGTCCGCCATCAGCCGGGCGGAGATCGGCTCCCGGCCACGGTGCTTCTTGTCCTGCCGGGCGTAGCCGTAGAACGGCATCACGGCGGTGATCGACTTCACCGAGGCCCGCTTCAGCGCGTCCACCATGAGCAGCTGCTCCATGATCCACTGGTTGATCGGCGCCGTGTGCGACTGCAGCACAAACGCGTCGGTGCCGCGCACGCTCTCGGCGAACCGCACGTAGATCTCACCGCTAGCGAAGTCGTACAGCGTGGTGGGCACCACCTCGATGTTCAACTCGTCCGCCACGTTCTGGGCGAGCTCGGGGTGCGCCCGTCCGGAGACGAGGACCAGACGCTTCTCGCCGTGGCTGGTGATACCGGTCATCACAGACTTCTCCTGCGCGGTTCGGGGTCGGTGGGTGTGATCGCGACGGATCGGTCAGTCATCGCTGTGCTGGTCCTGGCTCGCCCCCGGGTCGTCGGCCGTGCCCGTGCCCCCGGCGGCCCGTTCGGCGGCCTCCGCCGCAGCACTACCCGGGCGGCGGCTGATCGTCCAGCCCTCGATGTTCCGCTGTGATCCGCCGCTGACCCCGAGCGCCCCGGCGGGCACATCCCGGCGGACCACGGTGCCAGCACCGGTGTAGGCGCCGTCGCCCACCTGCACGGGCGCGACGAACATGTTGTCCGCGCCGGTGCGCGCGTGCGAGCCGATCACGGTGCGGTGCTTGTGCTCGCCGTCGTAGTTCACGGTCACGCTCGCCGCACCGATGTTGCTCTCCTCGCCGATGGTGGCATCGCCGATGTAGGACAGGTGCGGCACCTTGGACCCGGCCCCGATCTCGGAGTTCTTCACCTCCACGAACGCGCCCAGCTTGCCCCGCCTGCCCAGGTGCGCCCC
>DXBY01000180.1 GCA_019116305.1 Candidatus Ruania gallistercoris
GCCTTACTGGTGTTGCTCACCGTGGCCGCCGCCTTGGTCACCACTGTCACCTCGGCCCGCCCGGCCAGGGACAGTGCCGTAGTCAGCCCGGCGATCCCGGTGCCGACGATCAGCACGCGCGGCATCGTCACGCGCGGCGTCGTCACGCGTGTCATCACTACGCCCGTGGCTTCGCGGCGAGCATCCGCTCCAGCGCGACCCGCGCCGGGTCGGCCACATCCGGGCTGACCTGCACCTGGTTGACCACCTCACCGGCCACCAGCGACTCCAGCACCCAGGCCAGGTAGCCCGGGTGGATTCGGTACATCGTGGAGCACGGGCAGATCACCGGGTCCAGGCAGAAGATGGTGTGCTGCGGGTACTGGGCGGCCAACCGCTGCACCAGGTTGATCTCGGTACCGATCGCGAACGTGGTGGGTTCGGTGGCGGCATCGATCGCCTTGCGGATGTAGTCGGTGGACCCTGACTCGTCAGCGGCGTCCACCACTGGCATCGGGCACTCCGGGTGCACGATCACCCGGACGTCGGGGTGGGTGGCCCGGGCATTCACGATCTGATCGACGGTGAATCGACGGTGCACTGAGCAGAACCCGTGCCAGAGGATCACCTTCGCGGCGTCCAGGGCGGCTTCGTCGTTGCCGCCGAGCGGCTTGTTCGGGTTCCACATCGGCATCTCGTCCAGTCCGATGCCCATCGCCTTCGCGGTGTTTCGGCCCAGGTGCTGGTCGGGGAAGAACAGCACCCGCTGGCCGCGCTGGAACGCCCACTCCAGCACAGTGGCGGCGTTGGAGGAGGTGCACACGATGCCGCCGTTGCGCCCGCAGAACCCCTTCAGCGCGGCGGAGGAGTTCATATAGGTGACCGGGATGACGCTCTGCCACCCGTCCGGTCCGGGTTCTTCGCCGAGAACCTCCATCAGCTGCTCCCAGCACTCCTCCACCTGGTCGATATCGGCCATGTCGGCCATCGAGCAGCCGGCGGCCAGGTTCGGCAGGATCACCGCCTGCTCCTCGCGGGAGAGCAGATCGGCGGTCTCGGCCATGAAGTGCACCCCGCAGAAGACGATCGCCTCCGCCTCCGGCCGGGTCAGTGAGGCGTTCGCGAGCTGGAAGGAGTCGCCGACGAAGTCCGCGTGCTGGACCACTTCGTCGCGCTGGTAGAAGTGGCCGAGCACCACCACGCGCTCGCCGAGGGTGGCCTTGGCGGTGCGGATCCGCTCGTGCAGCTCGGCGGTGTCGGCCTCGCGATAGGCGGCCGGGAGCTCGCCCTGGCGGGGGGCGGCCGCCGGGATCACATCATCCATGGACGCGCCTGGGCCGTAGCCGGGCGGCTGGGCGTCGAACTCCCAGGGCCCGGAGGAGAGGTCGTCACTGCAGGTGCTGCCCGGTTGCTTGCCGGTGGAGATGAGCTGGATCCGGGTGTCGACGGAGGCCGTGGAGGTCATGGCCTGCTCCTTCGGTCGGGGGAGGGGGTCGGAGTCAGCGGGCCGAGGTCTACCGGCTCGATCGCGCTGTTGTAGCGGTACAGCCGTGCGGGACGGTGCCGTCCGCCGGTGCGGAAGTCCTCAGTGGGCACGACGGCGTTGCTCGCCTCGATCTGTCGGCGGAAGTTCGCCGGGTCCAGGTCGCGTTGCAGCACGATCTCGTGCACTTCGCGCAGCTCGCGCAGGGTGAACGTCTCGCCGAGGAAGGCGTGTGCGATCCGGGCGTACTCGATCTTGGTGCGCAGCCGCCAGAGGGCGTACTCGACGATCAGGTTGTGGTCGAAGGCCAGCTGGGGCAGGCGTTCGGCGGCGAGCCAGCGCACGTTCTGCCCCACCCGCGCGCGGGCGGCCTCCTCGCTGCCGAGCAGCGCCCAGTAGACGATGGAGACCATCCGGTCGGCGGCTGGTGGTGGCGCAGCGGCCGGCGTGCTGGCGGCGTCGGACCCCGGGCGGGTGCGTGCTCCAGCACTGCCGCCGCGCTCCGGCTCGCCGAAGGCGTAGAGCTGTTCCAGATACGCCGGGCGCAACCCGGTGGTCTCCGCCAGGGTGCGGGCGGCGGAATCGGCGAGCCCCTCGTCCTCGCGCAGCGGGCCGCCCGGCAGCGCCCAGAAGCCGTCGTAGGGGTCGCGGACCCGGCAGACCAGCGGGAGCCAGAGCTCGGGGCCACGCCGCTTCGCGGACTGTTCGTCCTCGCGCAGGGCGAAGATCACCGTGGAGACCGCGAGCTGCATAGGTGCTGCTCCTTCGTCGTTCGGCGACCCGGCCCCTGGCCGAGTAAGGGTCTATACGACACATACTAACCCTTCTAGTTAGAGTCGCAATGACTATTAAAAAGTCGGGTCGTGTCCGGGTTTGGCAGGAGTGGATCGACAGCGCGCGCCGGGTCTCAGCGCCAGAGATATCCCTGGTCAAAGTCGGCGCGCACCTCTAGGTTGGCGATACCGACGCTGACGGGGCCGCCACCTCTGGTGCAGGTGGGCATGAGGTGGCCGAGCCCTCGGTGTCCAGGCCAGTGCGCCCGCGCTGGCTTCCACGGGGAGTCAGGACGTTATGCCGCCGTCAGGGAGTTCCGCGCTCAGCCCGCACGATCAACCGGGGGCCCAGTCGGTCCCTGCGCTCGCCATCGATGGCATCCGCCGCACGTTCGGCACCAAGGTCGCCGTCGACCATGCCGAGCTGACCGTCCGCCCAGGCTCGTTCACCGGCCTGCTCGGCCCGAACGGTGCCGGGAAATCCACGCTGATCGGGTGCACAGTCGGCTTCGATCGGCCGGACCGGGGCACCTCAGCGGTCTTCGGCGTCGACGTCTGGGACGAGCCGCTTCCGGCGCGACGTCTGCTCGGGGTGCTCCCGGACAATCTCGCGCTCCCTGAGCACCTCTCCGGCCGGGAGCTGCTCGGCTACTGGGGGCGGCTGCATGGCCTCGCCCCGGACAACGTCGACGCCCGGGCCAGCAGCCTGCTCACCCTGCTGGAGCTGGACGGGTCAGCCGAGCGCACGCTGGTGCTGGACTACTCCACCGGGATGCGGAAGAAGATCGGGCTCGCGGTCGCACTGATCCACCGCCCTCGGCTGCTCGTGCTGGACGAACCGTTCGAGGCGATCGACCCGCTCTCGGCCATCATGATCCGGCAGATCCTGGAGCAGTTCGTCGCCAACGGCGGGTCGGTGGTGATGTCCAGCCACTCGATGCTGTTGGTGGAGCAGCTCTGCGACAGCGTGGCCATCATGGCCGCCGGGCAGATCGTGCGCAGCGCCTCGATGGCCGAGATTACGCAGGAGGGCACCCTCGAGGAGGCGTTCATCCGCGCCGCCGGCCGGCCGCAGGCTCTGGCAGTGGAGGAGCTGTTGTGGTTGGCGTGATCGTCCGGCTGCACCTGGCGCTCACCCGGAACCGGATGACCGGCGCCATAGCGGCCCAGCGGGCGCTCGGCGCGACCCTGGGGTTCGCGCTCGCATTGGCGACGATCGTGCTCGCCTTCCTCACCGTGCCCGAACCCGCACGGCTGGATCTGCTCGCCGTGGTGCTCGGCCTCTGGCTGGTCGGCTGGCTGGTGGCGCCCAGCTTCACCGGTGGTCCCGAGCTCACCGGCCAGTACTTCCGGCTGCACCCGGTGCCGCGCGGCACGCTGACCCGCGGGTTGTTCGCCGCGGCCTGGACCGGCCTGCCGGCGATCGTCACGCTGGTGGCCTTCGGGGTGCTGGTTGCTGTGGCCGCGCCGCGCGGACCTGCTCCCGTGCTGGTCGCCCTGGTGGCGATGGTGCTCAGCGTGTCGCTGCTGGTGGTCGGCGCCCGGTTGACCGCGATCTGGTTCGCGGCGGTGTCCCGCTCCCGCCTCGGCGCAGCGATCAGCGCGATGGTGACCGCGGCGATCATCGTGGTCGCCCAGCACAGCTGGCTGATCTTCATTGCAATCGCGATACACCTGGACACCGGGATACCCGGGCCGCTCGGCACCGTGCTGCGCGCGCTACCGAGCAGCTGGGGTCTGGTGGCGGTGACCGCCGCTGGTGAGGGCGCCTGGGGGCTGGCCGCAGCAGCGGTGACCGGCCTCGCCGTGCTCACCGGAGCGCTCTTCCTGCTCTGGACCCGGGTGGTGGCCAGCGCCCCGCTCCGCGGTGCCGTTGTACGCCCGCGGCGGCGGGCCCGGACACCCGCCCTGGGCGGCGCCCGCAAAGAGCTGCTCGGCTGGCTGCGCAACCCGCTACGGGTGCAGGACCTCGTGCTCGCGCTCGCCTACGCCGTCGGCACCTGCGCACTGCCGCTGATCGTTGATTTCGGCGCGCTGCTGCCGTTCCTCGGCATCGTCACGATGATCATGGGTGCGGCGACCAGCTGCAACCTCTACGCCAGCGACGGCACGGCGCTCTGGATGATGCTGGCCACGCCGGGCTCGGAACGCGGCGACGTGCGCGGCCGGCAGCGTGCCTGGTTGCTGGTCTTCGGCGGCCTCGGAGCCGTGCTCACGGTGGTAGGCCTGGCATTGCACCCGGATCCGGTGCTGCTGCCCTGGGTCATCGCGGGGTTCCTGGCGGTGCTCGGCGCCGGTGCCGGACTCTCGGTGTTCTTGTCCGTGTATGCGCCGGCGCCGATGCCTGACCTGCACACGGCCAAGCATGCCCCAGCGGCGCAGGGTGATGCCGCTGGTGGAGCGTTCGTCGCGATCTTCCTCACCCTGCTGGTGGCCACACCCACAGTGGGCGTGCTGATCGCCGGCCAGCTCACCAGTAGTGATCCGCTCACCTGGACTGGTATCGCCCTCGGGCTGCTGACGGCGGTGCTCGCCCCGGTTCTGCTCGGCCGGGCCGCGATCCGGCGGTTGGCCACCCGGGGTCCGGAGCTGTTGCACGTGCTGGGCTCTGGCCCGCAGAGCCCAGACGCCGGGGAGAGTGCGGGTGCGCTCACCCGGACCGCACTGCGCGAGACGTTCGGGATGTCGGACGAGGCGGCCGGCGGTCCTGCGGGCGCCGAGCCTGCTCCGGTGTCCGGGTTCACGGCGATGCGCCCGGCCGAGTCGCTGACGTTCTGGGTGCTGTACCTCGCGGCCGTGCTGGCCGTCGTGCCGCAAGGGCTGGTGGCGGGCGGACACCTGCTCGCCGGCAGCGGGGCGACCGGCTGGTTCCTCGCCCTGCGGATGCCGGAAGGCGTGCAGTGGCTCACAGTGACGGGCTTCCTCCTGCTCGGCACCCTGCTGGCGGCGGTCGCGATGGGCATCTACCTCCGCGCGAAGCGGCGCGAGCAGCGGCGGCGAGACGCGGCCGCCACTCCATGACGTCCCATCCGCTGCGACGGGGTGGCTTCGGGAGCGGAGCTGAGGTGCAGGATGCCTCCGGCCCCTGACGCTGTCTCTACCCGGATCCGCTCCTGCGCCTCCCGCCCCGCCAACAAGCAAGAAATACCCTAGGGGGGTATGCTGGTTGTGCTAGAGGACTGCGAAGGGAGTGACCGGAATGCCCACTGGAACTGAACGCTCTGATGAGAGTGGCGACGGCGCAGGTCACGTCGATCACGGAGGTCACGCTGATCACGCCGGGGGCCAGGGCGAGCATGCGCACACTAGTCACGAGGGCCACGCCGACCACGCCGACCACGGCGGGCATGCTGGCCATAGTGGGCACAGCGCTCATGCCGGCCACTCCGGTCATGCCGGCCACTCCGGCCACCACGATCACGGCGACCACGTCGCGCAGTTCCGGCGGCTGTTCTGGATCATGCTGGTGCTCGCCGTTCCCACTGTGGCACTCAGCCCGATGTTCGCCGACCTCCTCGGCTACACCCCACCCGCCGGAACCGCCTGGATCCCGGCGGTGCTCGGCACGGTCATCTTCGTCTGGGGCGGGTGGCCGTTCCTGACCGGAGCGGTCAGTGAGATCCGGCAGCGGGCGCCCGGGATGATGCTGCTCATCGGCGTGGCCATCACCGTCGCCTTCGCCTCCTCGCTGGCCGCGACCTTCGGCCTGCTCGCCCACGACCTGGAGTTCTGGTGGGAGCTGGCGCTGCTGGTGGTGATCATGCTGCTCGGTCACTGGATCGAGATGGGCTCGCTGGCGCGCACCTCCTCAGCGCTGGACACCCTCGCCCAACTGCTCCCCGACGAGGCAGAACGGCTGGAGACCGACGGAAGCTCCGCCGTCGTGCCGATCGCAGACCTGACCGAAGGCGATCTGGTGATCGTGCGCCCCGGTGGGCGCATCCCCGCCGATGGCGAGGTGACCGAGGGCCGGGCGCACGTGGACGAGGCGATGATCACCGGCGAGTCCACCCCGGTGGCCCGCGAGGCTGGCGATGCTGTCGTGGCCGGTACCGTCGCCACCGACTCTGCCCTCCGGGTCCGCATCACCGCCGTGGGGGAGAGCACCGCACTGGCGGGGATCCAGCGGATGGTCACCGAGGCGCAGTCCTCCACCACGAAGGTGCAGCGCCTGGCCGACCGGGCCGCCGGCTGGCTGTTCTACTTCGCCTTCGGCGCCGCGGTGCTCACTGCGATCGCCTGGCTGTTGCTGGGGGACCCAGCCGACGCCCTCACCCGGGTGATCACCGTGCTGGTGATCGCCTGTCCGCACGCACTCGGCCTGGCAATCCCGCTGGTGGTCTCGATCTCCACCGAGCGCGCCGCCAAGGCCGGTGTGCTGATCAAGGACCGGCTCGCCCTGGAACGCGCGCGTAGTGTCAGCGCCGTGCTGTTCGACAAGACCGGCACGCTCACCACCGGTGAGCCGGTCCTCACGGACGTCACGACGGCGGAGGGCGCCTCGAGCGTGGTCGGTTCCGCTGACGAGATGCTTGCCTGGGCCGCCGCCGCCGAGTCCGACAGTGAGCACCCACTGGCCCGGGCGATCGTTGCGGCTGCGACCGAGCGCGGGCTGGTGCTTCCCGAGGTCTCCGACTTCCAGGCGCTGACCGCCAGCGGGGTGGTGGCCCGGATCGACGATCGGGAGGTGCGGGTCGGCGGACCACACATGCTCAGCGAGCTGGGCCTGGAGCCGCTGGTGCAGACCGGTGCGTGGGGAGACCGGGGTCGGACCGTGCTGCACGTGCTCATCGACGGTGAGATCGTCGGCGGGCTCGCACTGGCCGACGAAGTGCGACCGGAGTCGCGCCAGGCGGTCGAGGAGCTGCACGCCCGTGGCCTTGCCGTGGTGATGATCACCGGGGACGCCGAGCCGGTGGCGCGTGCCGTGGCCGCAGACCTGGGTATCGACCAGGTGTTCGCCCAGGTGCGGCCGGAGAACAAGAGCGCCAAGGTGGCCGAGCTGCAGCAGCAGGGCCAGGTGGTGGCGATGGTCGGCGATGGCGTCAACGATGCGCCCGCGCTCGCGCAGGCGGACGTGGGGATCGCGATCGGCGCCGGAACCGACGTCGCCGCGGCGTCCGCCGGGGTGATCCTGGCGGGGGATGACCCGCGTAGTGTGCTCTCGGTGCTGCGCCTGTCCACAGCCTCCTACCGGACCATGCGGCAGAACCTGTGGTGGGCGTCGGGCTACAACCTGGTGGCCGTGCCGCTGGCGGCCGGTGTGCTGGCGCCGATCGGGTTCGTGATGCCGATGGCCGTGGGTGCGCTGCTGATGAGTGCCTCGACGGTGGTGGTGGCGTTGAATGCGCTGCGGCTGCGCCGCCTGGACCTGCGACCAAGTACCGGTAATGCACCTGCCCCACCCCACCTGACCCGCTCCGAGCCGACCCACCCGGGCTGAATCCATTCACTCGATACTTCGCCCGGCGATTCGTCAACTCGGTTAGCGAATCGCCGGGCGAAGTATCGAAGCACTGCGGCCTAGAGCACAGCCTTGAGGAAGGCCTGGGTGCGCTCGTGCGTCGGGTTGGAGAACATCACGTCCGGCTTGGCATCCTCGATGATGTGCCCGCTGTCGAACATCAGCACGCGGTGCGAGACGTCCTGGGCGAACTGCATCTCGTGGGTGACGATCAGCATGGTGATGTCGGTGGACTCGGCCAGGTCCCGCAGCACCTGCAGCACATCGCCCACCAGCTCCGGGTCCAGAGCGGAGGTGACCTCGTCCAGCAGCAGGATCTCCGGGTCCATCGCCAGCGCCCGGGCGATCGCCACCCGCTGCTGCTGACCACCGGAGAGCCGGGTCGGGTGCTGCTCGGCCTTGTCCTTCAGGCCCACCTGGTCCAGGAGCTCGAGTCCCCGCGAGCGGGCCTCCTCCTTGGACTTGCCCAGCACGTGCACCGGCGCCTCGATGATGTTCTCGATCACGCTCATGTTCGGGAACAGGTTGAACTGCTGGAACACCATCCCGATCCGACGGGTGAGCTTGGCGACCTCCTTGGGGCGCCGCGCCACCCGCTTGCCGTCCCGCTCCAGGTGCGTGAGCGGGACGCCATCGACGTGGATGTAGCCGCCGGTGAGTGACTCCAGGGTCATCACCAGACGCAGGATGGTGGTCTTCCCGGAGCCGGACGGGCCGATCAGGGTCACCCGCTGACCGCGCTCGACCTGGAAGTTCAGGTCGTTCAACACGGTGAGGTCACCGAACTTCTTCTGGACGTTCTCGAACGTCAGCGCCGGTGCACCGGGCACGGGCTGCAGGGAGTCATCAGTAGGTGGCAAGACGGTTCTCCAGTTTCCGCATCAGGACGGCAGTGGGGTAGCTCGCCACCAGGAAGATGAGGCCGGCGAGAGTAATGGGTTCGAAGTAGCTGAACTTGTTCGCCCCGAGGTCCTGAGCCACGGTCACCATCTCTGGCACGGAGATCATGATCAGGAACGGAGTGTCCTTGAACATCGCGATCGCCCAGTTGCCCAGCGAGGGGACGGTCGCCCGCAGTGCCTGCGGAATGATCACCGCCTGCCAGGTGCGTGCCTTCGACATCGACAGCGCCGTGGCTGCCTCCCACTGGCCGGGTCGGATGGACTCGATGCCCGCCCGGTAGGACTCGGCCATGTAGGTGGAGTAGTGGATGCCGAAGACGACGATCCCGATGGTCAGCGTGGACACGTCGGTCGCAATCAGGAAGGCGTAGACCGCGGCGAGCTGCAACGGAATCGGGGTCATCCGGATGATGTCCAGGATCCGGAAGACGACGGCCGCAATCGGTCGTGGCGCCTCGCGGAGGATGATCGCCCACAAGATCCCGAGTACGGCTGCCGCGATCGAGGAGACCACGGTGACCAGCAGGGTGACTTTGAGGAACGCCTCGAGCAGCTGCGGCAGCATCTCGAGGGCAAGCTCCATGTTCCATGACATGTCAGTTCACCCCCGCCAGCGCTTCGGCCCGCTTCGCTGCCCGGCCGGTCGGTGGCTTCAGACCGAGCTTGCGCTGCGCGTGCCGCTCCAGGATGCGCAGACCGCCGGAGAGCAGCGAGTTGATGAGGTAGTACAGCGCGAATGCGATCCCGAACGCCACGAGCTTGCCAGCCGTCCGGCGAAGATCGTCGGCCACGAACGTGATGTCGTGCAGGAAGATGAAGCTCGCCAGCGCCGTCCCCTTGACCAGCATCACCAGCAGGTTGTTCAGCCCGGGGAGCATCAACGCCCACCCCTGCGGCCAGATGATCCGGACCATGCGGTGCACCGGGTTCATCGAGAGGGCCACTGTCGCTTCCCACTGCGCCTTCGGCACCGCCGCGAGGGAGCCGCGAACCACCTCGGCGCCGTAGGCGCCGTAGTTCAGCCCCAGTGCCAGGATCCCCGCCTGGAGCGGCTCCAGGTCGATACCGATCTGCGGCATCACGAAGAAGAAGAAGAACAGCTGCACCACCAGCGAGGTGCCGCGGAAGAACTCCACGACGATCCGTCCTGGCGCCCGGAGCCAGAGGTGCTCACTGAGGGTGAGCAGGCCCAGGGCTACGGCAATCACGAACGCCAGGACGGCGCCGCCGAGGCCGAGCTGGAGAGTGACCACCAGCCCGTCCAAGAATCGCGGCGCCGCCAGGCTCAGTTGGTCGGCAAGACCGTCCACGGAGAGTTACTCAGCCTTCAACTTCGGGGAGGTCGCCGTTGCAGAGCATCTCCGTGGTGACATCCTCCGGCGGGAACTCGGCCTCGGTGAAGCCGAACTCACCGGCGATGCTCACGAAGTCATCAGCGCTGGCGACCACGCTGTGGTAGGCCTCGTTGTAGGCGTCCCGCAGCTCCTCGTCACCCTGGGCGAAAACGGTCGCGCCGGCGCCCACCTGCTCCACGCCGTCCACCACCTGGACGAACGGGTCGGTCACCTCGACCGCAGCATCGGCATTGCGCTCGGCAAGGGCCCGCAGCGAGATACCGGTGAGCGCGAAGGCGTCGGCACGGCCGGCTTCCACTGCCTCCAGGCCGTCCTCCGGAGCGTCGACCGTCATCAGGTCGATGCCCATGTCCTCGGCGTAGCCCTGTTCGATGGCTGCAGTCATCGCCGCCACGGTGAGGTCCGTGCCTTCCATGTCGGTCATGGTCTCCAGGCCCTCCGGGTTGCCCTCGGGCACCATCAGCGCCGTGGTGTAGCTGATCTCCGGGTCGCTGAAGAGGCCGTTCTCGCAGCGGTCCGGAAGGATCGACATACCGGCGGAGACGGCGTCGAAGCGGCCGGCGTTCAAGCCCGGGATGAGCGAGTTCCACTCCACCACGGTGGCCTCGACGGTGTCGATGCCCATCTCGGCGAACACGGCCTCGTGCAGCGCGATCGTGGCACCGGTCGGCTCACCGGACTCGTCCAGGAAGCTGTACGGCTCCTCGCCGGCGATCCCGACGGTAATGGTGCCGGAGTCCTGGAGCTCCTGGAGGTGGCCGTCGCCGGCCTCGCTCTCGCCGCCGCCGTCGCCGCAGGCGGCCAACCCGAGCGCGAGGGCTCCGGTGGTCGCAGTCACTGCAACCGTACGTCGCATCCTATTTGCCATCATGGTCCCTTCAGTTGGACGAGGGCGTCGCCTGGTGGTCCACCCGGCTGGTCAGGTTCGCTGTCCAACGTAGCGAACCTGACCGCGCAATTGGGCAGGATTCACCCGACGGGCTACCCCGACAGGTCGTGATGGTTGATAACGCTAGGCAACCTCGCCCGTGCCCTCAACCGGAACACGGTGTGGCGCGCCGTCGGATTCCGACCCCGTGCCGCTGGCCGATGACCCATCGGTATCTGGCAGCATTCTGCGGTTTAGAGTGCGAGGTAGGAGGTTCGGAGCGGACGCAGAACCGGCGCCGATCATCGTTACGGTGATGAAACAATCTCCACAATTCCGAAGGTAACCGTATGCGAATCATTGACCGATTCTTGGTAAACCCGACTCGGGTGCCCTGATGGGCCGCGGTCGGCACGGCGCCTGATCCGGTCACGTGGCATCGGAGGCGCCGGCGGGATCGATGGCGCGCCGCGCGCCCGGTCGTGACACCATTGAGCGATGGGAGACTCGCTCTGGCTCACCGGTGATGACAGTGCCGATCGCCTGCTCGCGGCCGACCCGCTCGCGCTGCTGATCGGGATGCTGCTGGACCAGCAGTTCCCGATGGAGCGAGCGTTCGCCGGGCCGGCGAAGATTCTGGACCGGTTCGGGTCCCTGGAGCCGGCGAGGATCGCGGCCGCGGAGCCGGAGGCATTCGCCGATCTGTGTGCGACACCGCCGGCGATCCACCGGTACGGGCGATCGATGGCCGGGCGGATCCAGGCACTGTGCCAGATCGTCGTGAGCGAGTACGACGGCGATGCGGCCGCGCTGTGGACGCGCGACGAGCCCACCGGTGCCCAGATCCTGAGCAGGCTGAAGGCGTTGCCCGGCTTCGGCGACCAGAAGGCGCGGATCTTTCTTGCACTGTTGGGCAAGCAGCGTGGTCTGCAGGCGCCTGGATGGCGGGAAGCGGCCGGCGACTACGGCGAGGAGGGGGCACGCCGCTCGATCGCGGACGTGCGCGATGCCGAGTCGCTGCAGGAGGTGCGCGCCACGAAGAAGGCGGCGAAGGCGGCCGCGAAGGGTGCCGCGGCGCGCTGACCCCGGCGGCCGGGGGACCGATTCGTTACTTCCGGCGGTGAGGCGATACCCGCGAGCACTACTCACTGCAGGCAGTAACGACTGAGTCGATTCAATCGGGCTGGGGCTGGGGCCGCGGTCAGGGCAGCGGTTGCGGCACTGTCGCCGGAATCACACCGAATGTTCACGAAACGATTCGACGCTCGCCACAACCGCCGAGCAGAATAGAGCGTGGGTCGCTCTGTGCCCGCCACACCGACCCGCCTCCCGCTCCCGACGCCCCGCCCGCACGCCTGCCCGCCGTCCCGGCCGGCCGCTGCCGGGCTCCGCCCCCTTGCTTTCCCGGAATGCTGCCCTGTGACTACTGAGACGTCCGAACTCCCTGCTGTGCCAACCTCCGCCGACCGCATGACCACCCCGACACCCACCGCGGCGCGCCGGCGAACCTCGGTCAAGCTGGTGCTGCTGCTCGGCGCGATGGCCGCCCTCGGTGCGTTGACCACGGACATGTACCTGCCCTCGCTGCCGGAGGTGGTCGTCGACCTCGCCGCCGGTGAGGCGTCCGTGCAGTTCACCATCACCGCCACCCTGCTCGGCGGTGCCCTCGGCCAGCTGCTCATCGGGCCGCTCTCGGACCGGTACGGCCGGCGCGCGCCGGTGCTGGTCGGGGTGAGTGTGCACGTGGTCGCCTCGCTGGCATGCCTGCTGGCGCCGTCGGTCGCACCGCTGATCGCGCTCCGGATCATCCAGGGGATGGGCAACGCGGCGGCCGCAGTGGTGGCCGTGGCAGTGATCCGGGACCGCCTGATCGGCGCCGAGGCGTCCGCGATGCTCTCCCGGCTGATGCTGGTGATTGGTGTTGCCCCACTGCTGGCCCCCACGATCGGTGGCCTGATCGCGTCCGTGTGGCACTGGCGGGTGGTGTTCGTTGCGCTGGCGCTGTACGGCGTGGTGCTTGCGGTGATCGTCTGGCGGTTCCTGCCCGAGTCCCTGCCCGCGGACAAGCGGATCCGGTCCAACCGGGCGGTGGTCGGTTCCTACCGGGTGCTGCTCAAGGACCCGCAGTTCCTCGCGCTGGCCCTGCTGCCCGGGCTGGCGATGGCCGCGCTGTTCGCCTACGTCTCCGGTTCCCCGTTCGTGATCCGGGACGGGTACGGCCTCTCCGAGCAGGAGTTCGCCATCCTGTTCGCGGTCAATGGCCTGGGACTGGTGCTCGGCGCGCAGGTGAACGCCGCCCTGGTGCGCAAGTTCGCGCCGGTGCGGATCATGCGACTGGCGCTACCGGCCTCGGTGCTGACCTCGGTGGTGCTGCTGGTGATGGCCGCCACCGGCGCGGGCGGGCTGATCGGCCTGTGCGTCCCGCTCTGGTTGATGCTGGCGATCAACTCGCTCATCCCGCCGAACGCCTCCGCGCTGGCCCTGACCCGGCACGGTGAACGGGCCGGTGCCGCTGCGGCCCTGATCGGCTGCGCCCAGGCCGGGGTCGCCGGACTGGTGGCTCCGCTGGTCGGGGTGGTCGGCGCGAACGCCCTCGGTATGTCCGTGGTGATCGTCGGCGCGATGGTCACCGCGCTGCTGGTGCTCGCCCTCGGCACTCCCGCCTACCGGCGCGGTGGCTGGGTGATCTGACCACGACGACGGCGCCGTTCACCTGGGCAGGTGAGCGGCGCCGTCGTTGTGGGGTGCGCCGGCTGAGCCGGCGCACCGGCTCAGACCAGGTCGCGGCCTTCCTTGCGCGCTGTGCGCCACTCGGAGAAGAACGCCTTGCAGATCACGAACAGCACCACGGCCACCAGCGCCGGCCAGAGCAGCACGTACGCGGTGAGCAGCACGGTCGAGACGGACATGTCAGCCTCCTTGGCTTCTGGGGAGAGGGGTCAGCGGCCGGGGGCCGCGGCGGCGTCGGTGGTCTCGTCGTCATCGCGCAGGTCGTCCTCCGGATCGAAGTCGCCGACGCGCTGGGCGATCGTGGCGAAGTCGAAGGTGCTCCTGCTGCGCCAGGACAGGGCCACGCACACCAGCGTGGACACCGAGTAGGCCACCAGGGACGCACTCAACGTGGCGTACTCGTGCAGCTGGCCCAGGGCCCACGGCGCGGCGGCCAGCACACTTAGCGCGCCGACGATCTTGCCGACCTTGGCGCCGAAGAAGCCGAACGCCATCAGCCCCAGCACCACGCCCACACCGAGAACAGCCAGCACGTCCACAGCGATCGCCGCGGCACCGGTCATCGGAATCAGGTCGAAGCGCACCGGCAGGAAGCAGGCGATCGCGGCGATCACCGCGATGGTGAACGCCTTGTTGGTGACCTTGTCCCAGTAGAAGCTGGCGATCACCGGGAACACCAGGGCACCCCACAGCGCGCCGACGAACACCAGCAGGTCCAGGATGTTCAGCTGCAGGCTGGCGAACGCCACGGCCGCGGCCGTCGCCACGATCATCGTCAGCCGGCCGACGAGCAGCATCACCTTCGGGTCGGCCTTCTCCTTGCCGGCCACGTTCTGCCCGTAGACGTCGGTCATCACGATCGAGGAGAGTGCCGCCAGGTCCGAGTCCGCCGTGGAGGACAGTGCACCGATGATCATCACGAAGAACAGCACCAGCAGCACGGGCGGCAGATACTCGGAGGCCATCTGCGGGATCAGGTTGTTCAGGTCACCGCCGGTGGGTTCGACACCCAGGTAGAGCGCGAGCACGCCGAGCATGCCGACGCCGATCACCATGGCGCCGTAGCCCACGGTGGCGGTGGCGAAGGTCCGCTTGATCAGGTCCTCACGGACCGCGAACAGCCGCTGGGCGATGGTCTGGTTACCGATCGCGTAGGCGAGCACAGCGGCGATGTAGGGAGCGCCCTGGTGCAGGAACGCCTCGCTGGAGAAGAAGTTGCCCTGCTCGGCGGTGAGGTTGTCCGCGCCGCTGGCGAACGCCGTCGGGAAATCGGCGGCGAAGAAGATGAAGGGCACGATCACCGCGACAGCTCCGAGCATCGCCACCACCTGGACGAAGTCGGTGAGCACCGAGGCGCGAAAGCCCGACCAGAGCGTGTACAGCAGCACACCCCCGGCCACCACGAACACGCCTTGCAGGAACGTGAACGGGGAGAGTAGGGCGATCAGTGCGCCGCCGGCGATGAAGTTCGACATCAGCGAGATCACGCTGCCCACCACGTTGGACCCGGCGAGCATCAGCTGGCTGGACCGGCCGTGCCGGGCGAACATCACCTCGGCCAGGGTGTGTGCCCGGGGAGCAACGGCCCGGATGCGCTTGCCGAACGGGTAGATGAACAGGATCATCAGCGCGCCCCACAGGCCGTAGTGGATCGGGCCGGAGATGCCGTAGGTGTACCCGGAGGTGGCCGAGGCGTACATCGAGGACGCCCAGATCCAGGTGGCCGTCATGCTCGCGGCGGAGACGCCGAAGCCGATCTTGTTCCCAGCGGTCATGTAGCCGTCGGCATTCTCCTGCTTCTTCCCGATCCGGGTGGAGATGAGGAAGGTGCCGCCGTAGAACAGCAGCAGGATTGCGACGACCGTGACCGCGCCGAGTGCGGCCGTGGACGGATGAGCCACGAACACTTTCCTTTTGTCGGGGATTCTTCTGTCGGCGATGGCGCGCGGCGCGTACCGGAGCCTCGGCGGGTGGCGCCGGCCCCGGGCCTCGCGGTCCGAGCGCTCGCACATGCTCTGGGTGCCCAGGGCCTGTTGGCACTCACCTGACCGCACTTGATCAACGGGCGAATGGCCCTTGACCCTGAGGTGGCGAATCTTTGAAATTCGCGGGCGATGCGTTGATGACGTGCCTAAGGGGCAGGCGGCTGCGACCCATGGCTGCTGTGCACCTTGGCACGAGTGGAGGGTCCATTCAACTTTGCCACTAGCGGCGTCCTGCGCTACGTGCGCCCGTGCGCGCCCGCCGTTGTAACCGTGTGCCTGGGCCCGGGGCTGAGCCTGTCCGGTGGTGTGCGGCCTCACCTGCAAGGCGGTCGCTGATGTTGGCGCGAGTGGGCCGAAAGGGGCACAGTGGAGGGATGAGCGCCACCACCACCTCCACCCCGATGTCGGAGGTTCTGCACCTGCAGCGATCCGCCTTCCACCGCGATGGCCCACCCTCGGCCGCGGTGCGACGGGCGCGGATCGACAGGTTCACCAGTGCCGTGGTGTCCCACACCGATGAGCTCGTCGAGGCGATCTCCACCGACTTCGGGCACCGCTCCCCGGTGACCACACTGGTGACCGATCTGGCCACGTTCGCGATCGAGGCCGAGCACGCCCGCGCCCGGGTGGCCGCCTGGATGCGCCCGTACCGGCCGTGGGGGCGGCTCGGATCCCTGGCCGCGCGGGCCGGGGGGCTGGATGCCGCCGTGCACCCCGCCCCGCTCGGCGTGGTCGGGGTGATGGGGATCTGGAACTTCCCGCTGAACCTCACCGCGATCCCGGCGGTCTCGGCGCTCGCGGCCGGGAACCGGGTGATGATCAAGATGCCCGAGCAGCTGCCGCTCACCTCGGAGGTGTTCGCGAACGCTGTCCATGACGCGTTCGACGTCGAGGAGGTGGCGGTGCTCACCGGAGATGTGAACGTCTCCCGCGAGTTCGCCTCCCTCGACCTGGACCACCTGTTCTTCACCGGGTCCGCCAAGACCGGCTCGGCAGTGATGGCCGCGGCCGCGAAGCGCCTGACCCCGGTCACCCTCGAGCTCGGTGGGAAGAACCCCGTGGTGGTCTCGCCGGTGGCGGCCGAGAAGCGTTCGGTGCTGCGCCGCGCCGCCGAGCGGGTGGCGCAGGCGCGGGTGGTGAACTCCGGTCAGGTCTGCATCTCCCCGGATGTGGTGCACGTGCCCAGCTCGGCCACTCGCGCGTTCGTGCAGGACGTGTTCGCCACCTGGGGGGAGGTGATGCCGGAGATGTTCGCCGCTGACGACGTCACCACCCTGATCGACGACGACGCCTACGAGCGGATCTCCGCACTGCTCGAGGACGCGGAGGCCAAGGGCGCCCAGGTGCTCTCCTCCGTGCGCTCGGACGAGTCCGGGCACGAGGCGCTGCGCGCGGCCCGGATCCTGCCGCCCACAGTGGTGCTCGGTGTCACCGAGGAGATGAGGATCGCCTCGGAGGAGGTGTTCGGTCCGGTGCTGGCCGTGCACGCCTACACCGATGTGGACGAGGTGATCGACGCCCTGGCCGAGCAGCCCGCCCCGCTGGTGGCCACCTGGTACGGACCCGATGATGCGGACTACCGCCGGTTCGTGGCCCGCACCCGCTCCGGTGGTGTGGCCCGCAACGACTGGGCGCTGTCCCAGTCGCTGCCCGGGCTGCCGTTCGGCGGTATCGGCAGCTCCGGGATGGGCAAGTATCACGGCAAGTTCGGCTTCGACACCTTCTCCCACCAGCGCACCGTCGCCGGCTCGAACCTGCCGCTGTCCATCGCCACGCTGGCCAATCCCGGCGATGAGCGAATCCCGTCGGCCGTGCGATCCGTGCTGGGCCAGTACCGGCGGGTCCTCACCCGCCGGCTGCGCTGAGCCTGCCGGCTGCGCCGCAGGCGGGAAGTAGCCCCGGTGGCGTCGCGTACCCTTGCCAACTGTGGCTACCGACTTCTCCGAGGAGATCCAGAATCTCCAGCACACCCTGGACCAGATCACTGCGGTCAGCGACCCTGATCAGCTTCGGGCCCGGATCACGGAGCTGTCCGAGCAGGCAGCCGCCCCGGACCTGTGGGACGATCCGGACTCCGCCCAGCAGGTGACCAGTCAGCTCTCCCACGCTCAGCACGAGCTGGAGCGGCTGGAGCGGCTGGCCGGTC
The DNA here is from genome assembly GCA_019116305.1 of Candidatus Ruania gallistercoris. Classification (GTDB taxonomy): domain Bacteria; phylum Actinomycetota; class Actinomycetes; order Actinomycetales; family Beutenbergiaceae; genus Ruania; species Ruania gallistercoris. The sequence goes on from DXBY01000180.1 coordinate 17,686, forward strand.
GGGTGGACGACCTCGAGGCGCTGGTCGAGCTCGCCCACGAGGAGGACGACGCCGACACCCTCGAGGAGGCGGGCGAGGAGCTGACCTCGATCCGCAAGGCGCTCGCCGACCTGGAGGTACGCACCCTCCTCTCCGGCGAGTACGACCAGCGCGAGGCCGTGGTGACGATCCGGGCCGGTGCCGGGGGCGTGGACGCCGCGGACTTCGCCGAGATGCTGATGCGGATGTACCTGCGCTGGGCCGAGCGGCACGGCTACGCCACCTCGGTGCTGGACACCTCCTACGCGGAGGAAGCCGGCCTGAAGTCCGCGACCTTCGAGGTGAAGGCCCCGTACGCGTTCGGCACCCTCTCGGTGGAGGCAGGCACGCACCGGCTGGTGCGGATCTCCCCGTTCGACAACCAGGGCCGGCGGCAGACCTCGTTCGCTGCTGTGGAGGTGGTTCCGCTGATCGAGCAGACCGACTCCATCGAGATCCCGGAGGCGGACATCAAGGTGGACGTGTTCCGTTCCTCCGGCCCCGGCGGGCAGAGCGTGAACACCACCGACTCGGCGGTGCGGATGACCCACCTGCCCACCGGCATCGTCGTCTCGATGCAGAACGAGAAGTCCCAGATCCAGAACCGCGCCGCCGCGCTGCGCGTCCTGCAGTCCCGGCTGCTGCTCAAGCGCCAGGAGGAGCAGGACGCGGAGAAGAAGGCCCTCGCCGGGGATGTGAAAGCGTCCTGGGGGGACCAGATGCGCTCCTACGTGCTGCAGCCCTACCAGATGGTCAAGGACCTGCGCACCGAGTACGAGTCCGGGAACACGGCAGCGATCTTCGATGGCGAGATCGAAGACTTCATCGATGCCGGGATCCGCTGGCGCAAGCAGCAGCAGGTCGACGGCGAGTAGTCGCCCCTCCCGGTCCGTTCACTCGGCCGGGGCTGCTCGGTGCGGGCCGGGCTCACCTGCGAGCCAGATCGCGAAGGGCGCAACCTTTGCCCGGGCATCGTCGGCGTGTCACGGCGGGCACGGAGGGATCGCTGCTTATGGTGCCAGTGGCCAGGGTTTGTCCTTCCCCCATCCCCGAGACTGGCCAGGCAGCACGTGATTCGGTTCAAGAAGGTGTCCAAGGTCTACGCCCGCGGGGCGCGACCTGCATTGGACCAGGTGTCCCTCGAGGTCGAGCGAGGGGAGTTCGTCTTCCTCGTCGGCGCCTCGGGGTCGGGTAAGTCCACGTTCCTGCGGCTGGTGCTGCGTGAAGAACGACCCACGACCGGGTCGGTGTTCGTGGCCGGTCGCGACCTCGCGCAGGTCTCCACCTGGAAGGTGCCGCACCTGCGCCGCCAGATCGGCTGTGTGTTCCAGGACTTCCGGTTGCTGCACAACAAGTCGGTCTTCGACAACGTGGCCATCGCCATGCAGGTGATCGGCAAACCGCGCCACCAGGTGATGACTACAGTGCCGGAGACGCTGGAGATGGTGGGCCTGGCCGGTAAGGAGAAGCGCCTGCCGCACGAGCTCTCCGGCGGTGAGCAGCAGCGGGTGGCGATCGCCCGCGCCTTCGTCAACCGCCCGGCGATCGTGCTCGCGGACGAGCCCACCGGCAACCTCGACCCGACCACCTCGGTGGGCATCATGCGGCTCCTGGACCGGATCAACCGGACCGGAACCACCATCGTGATGGCCACCCATGACGACGAGATCGTGGACCAGATGCGCAAACGGGTCGTGGAGCTGGTGGACGGGCAGATGGTGCGCGACCAGGACCGCGGCGTCTACGGCGCGGCACGGTAGGGAGGGGCGATCATGCGCGCACGATTCGTGTTCTCCCAGATCGGTAACGGTCTGCGCCGGAATCTGGCGATGGCCACCTCGGTGGTCCTGGTCACCTTCATCTCCTTGGCGTTCGTCGGTGCGGCGATCCTGCTGCAGATGCAGATCTCGAACATGAAGGACGACTGGTACGACCGGGTCGAGGTCTCGATCTTCCTCTGCCCGGCAAGCTCCAGCGTGCCCAACTGCGCCAGCGGGGAGGTGACCGAGGAGCAGGTGGCCGAGCTGCAGACCCTGCTCACCTCGGATGCGCTGAGCGATTACGTCGACGAGGTCTACGTCGAGACCAAGGAACAGGCCTACGAGGCCTACTTGGAGCAGTTCGGCGACCAGGAGTGGGCACAATCGATCACCGCCGAGCAGATGCAGATGTCGCTGCGGGTGTCCCTGGTGGATCCGGAGATGTACCAGGTGGTGGCCGATGAGGTCACCGGTCGCGCGGGAGTGGAGTACGTGCAGGACCAGCGCGCCATCCTCGAGCCGCTGTTCCTCATCCTGAACCGCTCCACCCTGCTCGCTGCCGGGCTCGCCGCCCTGATGACGATCACCGCGGTGATGCTGATCACCACGACCATCCGGCTCTCCGCGATGAGCCGGCGCCGAGAGACCTCGATCATGCGGCTGGTCGGTGCCTCGAACTTGTTCATCCAGCTGCCGTTCATGCTCGAGGGGGCGCTCGCCGCGCTGCTCGGTGCGGTCATGGCCGCCGGCGGACTGTGGCTGGGGGTGAGGTATGTCATCGAGGACTGGCTCGCCGAGTCGGTGCGCTGGGTGAACTTCGTCGATACTGGTGATGTGCTCCTCATCGCGCCGATCCTCATCGGCGTCGGGATCGTGCTCGCTACGATCAGCTCCCTGGTCAGCCTCAGCCGATACACGAAGGTGTGAGAACGATGCGACTGTCCGTCCCCGCGACCGCGCGCCGGTCGGCGCGCGCACTGGCCGTGGCCTTGCTGGCCGCCTCCGTGGTGCTCGTCGGGCTGCCCGCCGCCCACGCTGACGACCGGGACGATCTGGAGCAGCAGCAGGAGCAGAACGAGGCCGAGCGGGAAGAGCTCGCCGCCCAGCTGGAGGGCACCAACTCCGAGCTCGCTGACGTCTACCTGCAGCTGGACGACATCGAGCGGCGCCTGCCGATCGCCGAGACCGAGCTGGCCACGGCCAACGACGAGCTCGCCGCGGCACAGCGCGAGGCCGAGGCGGTGCAGAACCGTCTGGATGTGGCCGAGGCCCAGCGTGCTGACCTCGAGGACCAGATCGGCGATGCTGAGACGGAGATCTCCGACACCGAGACCGCGATGGGCGAGGTGGCCCGGTCCGCCTATCGTGGGGGACAGCAGGCGTCCACGCTCTCAGTGGTGCTGGAGGCCACCTCGGCCGAGGACTTCGTGGACCAGTACTCGGTGATGAGCTCCGCGCTGCGGACGCAGAACCAGGCCCTCACGGACATGGAGTCCCTGATGGCGGTCAACCGGAACCGGCAGGCCCGCCTGGATGCGGTCCAGGAACGGATCAACGAGCTGAAGGTGGAGGCCGACGCCGCGGTGGTTCGCGCCGAGGAGGCCCGCCAGCGCGCCGCCGACCTGCTCGCCGAGATCGAACAGCTGCAGCGCCAGCAGCAGGAGCGCAAGTCCGAGCTGCAGGATCTGCGCACGCAGTACCAGGACCAGATCGCAGAGATCGAGGACGACAACGACCGCATCGCCGATGAGATCGCCGAGATCGACCGGCGCGAGCGCGAGGCGGAGCGGCGTCGGCAGGCCGAGGCCCGCCGGCAGGCGCAGCAGCAGGCGCAGAGCTCGCGCGGGGACGACCGGGACAGCGGGTCCTCGGGCAACAGCGGGTCCTCGGGCAGCAGTGGATCTTCCGGTGGCAGCTCATCGCTGATCCCGCCGATCAGCGGCGGGTTGCGGGTGACGTCCCCGTACGGGATGCGCTGGTACCCGATCACCGGTGGCTATTACATGCACCAGGGCGTGGACCTCTCCTCGCCGTGCGGACAAGCACAGCGCTCCTCCGCAGCCGGGACGGTCTCTGCGGTACGGCCTGCGCCGAACGGCACGCACGGCAACCAGGTGATGATCAACCACGGCACGATCGGAGGCAACACCTACGTGACCGTGTACAACCACCTGTCCCGGTTCGCCGTCAGCTCGGGGGAGTCGGTGTCCCAGGGGGAGACGATCGGCTACACCGGCGCCACCGGGATGGTCACCGGGTGCCACGTGCACTTCGAGGTGTGGCGCAACGGGTCCACGATCGACCCGATGGGCCTGTCCGGCTTCTGAGCCCGTCCCGGTTGCGCCAGGGGCGGCCCCGGAACTTAACCTGGCTCGATGGGTGCAGTCACTACCGGCGGCACGGTCGCGCTCACCTGGGGGGCGGCGCGCCGCGCAGCCACGATGCTGCGGACCCGATGGTTCGCCGTGCTGGTGGCGATGGTGTGCGTCCAGGGCGGGCTGGTGTGGACGATGCCGCTCCTGGTCGCGCTGGTGGGAGCAACACTGCGCCGGCTGGACATCGGCGGGGTGAACCTGGAGACCCTCGATACCGTGCTCACCTCGCCGCTGGCGATCCTCGCGCTGCTGCTGGTGGCGGCCGTGGCCACGATCCTGGTGCTCACCGAGGTGACCGTGTTCGCGGTGATCGGCCATCTGACCCTGGCCGGTGAGCGCGTCACCTTCACCAGCGTGCTGCGCCGGTGCCGAACCACAGCGCGGAAGGTGGTCAGCTGGCAGGGCCTGGTGCTCGTGCCGTACCTCACCGTGCTGCTGCCGATCTCCGAGGTGGGGTTCACCTCGTTCCTGACTGAGTACGTTGCGATCCCGAAGTTCATCACCGGCGAGCTGCTCAAGACCACCCCCGGCACCGTCCTGTACGTCGTGGTGATGGGCACCGTGGTGTACGCGATGCTGCGGTTCCTGCTCTTTCCCGCCATCGTCTCCGGTACCGAGGACACGATCGTGGCGGCGCTCGGGCGCAGCCTGCGGATGACCCGCTGGCGCACGCTGCTCGGTTTCGGGGTGGTGATGCTGGCGACGGCGTTGCTCGCGTGGCTGGTGTTGGTGCTGGTGGGTGGACTGGGAGCGGCTCCGGTTGCCTGGGTGGCTACCCCGGCAGCGGCCGGCGTGATGCTCGGCCTGGTCGAGCTGGCCCAGTTCCTGGTGGCCGGTGCCGCGGCCGCCTTCCTCGCCTTCTTCTTCGTCGCCTACCTGCGTGCCGAGCAGCAACGCCCGATCGAGGAGCCCTCGAACGGTGCCTCCGCTCGAGGAACCAGAGTGGCCTGTGCTTCGCTGCTGGCCCTGGCGGTGCTGAGCGCGACACCGCAGGTGGTCACCGCCTCTCAGAACGCCACCGCAGCGGCGCAGACTGCACCGCAGATCATCGGGCACCGTGGCTATCCGGCCCGCGCTGTGGAGAACAGCATCGCGGGCTTGCACGCCGCCGACGCCGCCGGTGCGGACATGGTCGAGATGGACATCCAGGAGACCCGGGACGGTGGCCTCGTGGTGCTGCACGATGTCCACCTGGGCCGGCTCACCGGTGTGGACCGGAACGTGCACGAGCTGACCGAGGACGAGGCCACCGCACTGACCGTGCGCCAGGACGGGCGCACGGCGCCGGTGCCCACGCTCGCGGAGTTCGTGCGTGAAGCCGACGCCCGCGGCGTGCGGCTGCTGGTGGAGCTGAAACCGCACGGTCAGGAACGGCCGGAGTTCGCTCATCGGATCGTTGCCACGCTGGCCCGGCTCGACCCCGACCGCAGCCACATGATCCAGTCCTTGGACCGGAACCTGATCGAGGAGATCGCCCGGCTCGACCCGGAACGGGCGACGGCCTACGTCGTCGGCTTCCAGATCGGGAACCTGCCCGCCACCAGCAGCGACGCCGTGGTGCTCGAGGACTGGTCGGTGCAGGACCGGATGCTGGTCCAGGCCCGCCGCCAGGGGCGCGAGCTCTACACCTGGACGGTGAACGAGGCAGGTCCGCTGAGCGACCACATCGCCCGCGGTGTGGACGGGGTGATCACCGATGAAGTGGACCGGGCGGTCGACGTCCGGGAGCGGGTCACGGCCGATCCGCTGACGTTCTACCTGGAGCGTGCCCGCGGGCTCGTCACTGTGTAGGAAGGAGGAGCCGAATTCGGCTGGGCGCGCGTGGTGTGGGGGCCTACCCTGGTACCTGCTGCAGACGTGCAGCCGGCAGGAGGAGACGACAGGGCATGAGTAACGCGGCCAAGGGCGCCAAGAAGAAGAACAAGAAGGGCGCCGCCGTTGATCCGCGCGAGGTGAAGACCGTGGTGGCGCGGAACAAGAGGGCGCGCTACGACTACCACATCGACGCCACCTACGAGGCTGGGCTCGCGCTGACCGGTACCGAGGTGAAGTCGCTGCGCGCCGGCCGGGCATCGCTGGTGGACGGCTGGGTGAACGTGGACCGTGGTGAAGTCTGGCTGGAGAACGTGCACATCCCGGAGTACACCGAGGGGACCTGGACCAACCACGCTCCTCGACGCCGTCGCAAGCTCTTGCTGCACCGGGACCAGATCACCAAGCTCGCGTCCCAGAGCCGGGAGAAGGGGCACACCGTGGTACCGCTGGAGCTGTACTTCCGCGATGGTCGGGCCAAGGTGGAGATCGCGCTGGCGCGCGGTAAGCAGGAGTTCGACAAACGGCAAGCGCTGCGGGAGAAGCAGGACCTGCGCGAGGCGCAGCGCGCGATGAGCCTGCGCCAGCACCGCTGAGACACCTCTCGGCGCAGTAGCTGCGCACCCGGTGAGCCACGAACAGGACCGGCCGTGCGCCGTCGACCTCGAACCCGCCGCGTTGGGGAGAGGATGAACGCCAGGATCGCCCGTGCGGGGGAGGCAGACCAGTCCGCGGCCTCCTTACGATGAGGGCATGCGTAGGTTGACGTCCCTGGGGAGATTGTTGTTCACGCTCGGTCTGCTGACCGGTGTCGCACTGGTGCTGCAGGTAGCAGGGGCGCCACCGGCGCACGCGGACTCCGACGACTGGGCGATCACCCGCTACGACGTCCAGGCCCAGGCCGCTGCCGACGGCACGGTGCAGGTGCAGCTGGACTTCGACTTCGACTTCGGCGACGAGGAGGGGCACGGTCCGTACCTGACCTTCGTCACCCGGCAGGAGATCGCCGATGACCCCGACCACTACCGGGTGCTGGAGTACTCCGACATCAGTGCCACCTCGCCCAGTGGCGCACCCGCGCAGGTGCGCACCGAGGAGGAGAGCGGTGGGCTGGCCGTCTACATCGGTGACGAGGACGTCGACGTCGAGGGGGTCCAGCAGTACCAGGTGAGCTACACGGTCACCGGCATTCCCACCCCGGGGGCGGGTGCGGACGGCAGCGACGAGATCTACTGGAACGTCGTCGGCTCCGGCTGGGAGGTGCCGCTGCAGAACGTGAGCGTCGCGCTGACCGGCCCGGCCGAGGTTCTCGACGTGGCCTGCTACACCGGCGCCGTGGGCAGCGGCCGCAGCTGTGAGCAGCACGCCGCAACTGGGGAGGTGGCCACCTTCGGTGCGCAGCAGCTGGACGAGGGGGAGGGGCTGAGCATCGTGGTCGCCTACCCACTGGAGACGTTCGCCGGGGTGGAGCCGATCCTGGTCGAGCGGACCACCTGGGCATCGTTCATGGGCTGGGCCGGTCCGGCCGGTGTCGTCGCGGCACTGATCGCGATGATCGGCGGGGGTGGGGCGATCTGGCGGGCACGCACCCGCGGCCGAGACCGCGCCTACCTGGGGCTCACCCCGGGTCTGTTTCCCACCTCACCGGCGTCGGAGCGTACCGGTCCGGCCCGACGGCGTCCCGTGGCTGTCCAGTTCACCCCGCCTGAGGGGGTGCTCCCCGGGGCCGCGGGGACGCTGGTGGATGAGGTGGCCAACCCCCAGGACGTGACCGCCACGATCGTCGACCTGGCTGTCCGTGGCTACCTCACCATCGTCGAGCGGGAGCCGGAGAAGAAGGGGGCCGCTAAGGAGTGGGACCTGCACCGGTCCACCGATCCCGAGCACGCGGACCTCTCCGGGCTGGCGCCGTTCGAGGAGACGGTGCTCCGTGCGCTCTTCCCGGGCAGCGAGACACAGGTGGAGATGACAGCCGCCGGCAAGTCCTTGGCCGAGTCGATGTCGCAGATCCAGAACGAGCTCTACGACCGGGTGATGGAGCGGAAGTGGTTCACCGCCTCACCGCAGCGGGTGCGGCGCCGTTGGGCCGGCTGGGGCGCCCTCACCGTGGTGCTCGGCATCGTCCTGACCATCGTGCTGGGTCTGACGCTGGGCCTCGGCGTCGTGGGGATCGGCATCACCCTGGTGGGCATCGTGGTGATGTTCGCTGCTCTGGCAGCGCCTGCGCGCACGGCTGCAGGGACGGCGGTGCTGGCGCAGACCCTGGGCTTCAAGAAGTACCTGGAGACCGCTGAGGTGAACCAGCTGAAGTTCGAGGAGGAGAACGACATCTTCTCCCGCTACCTGCCGTTCGCGATCGCGTTCGGCACCGCCGAGCACTGGACCACGGTGTTCGCCGAGGCAGCGGCGGACGGGTACCCGGTGGCCACGCCGACCTGGTACGTAGGCACTGTGGCCTTCTGGAGCAGCGGCGGATTCGACGGCGACGGCTTCAGCGCGTTCACCAGCGGCGGCGGTGTGGGCGCGGCGGCGACCACCGGTGGATCCGGCTTCTCCGGCGGATCCGTGGGCGCAGGCGTGGGCGGCGGCGGTGGTGGCGGCTGGTGATCGCCGGGCCCGATGGCCAGGCAGCACGGCGGCCGCTGCGCCTCCGGTCGGGGGAGCCGGCGAGCGGGCGTCGGCGCGATGTAGGTAGATTAGAACCGCACCCGGCCCCGAACCCAAGGAGCGCACGATGGCCTTCGCCCTGCACCGACTTCCCCTCCGGCTCGTCTCGGGGGCCTTCATCCTGAACTCCGGCTACAGCAAGCTCGGTCTGGACGCGGAGAGCGCCCAGGGGCTGCAGGCGATGGCGGTCAACGC
>DXBY01000181.1 GCA_019116305.1 Candidatus Ruania gallistercoris
CCACTGGCACGTGGCCCGTACGGGGTGATCATCGGGCCGAGGACCGCCACCAGGGCGAAGAAGAGCACGATGATCAGCCCGGCGAGGACCTTGCCGGAGGTGGGGAGCCAGGATCGTAGTCGCATCTCTCAGGCCTCCTGGCGGGTGCGCGGGTCGAGGAAGATGTAGACGATGTCGGCGAGCAGGTTGGCCACGATCACCGCCAGGGAGATGATCAGGAACAGTCCCTGCATCAGGGGGAAGTCCTGGTTCTGCACCGCCTGGAACAGGGTGTAGCCCACCCCCGGGTAGTTGAAGATGACCTCGGTGAGCATCGACCCGCCCACCACGGCGCCCAGCGCCAACGCGAAGCCGGTCACCGAGGGCAGGATCGCGTTCCGGGCGGCGTAGTTGACCAGCACCATCCGCTTCGGCAGCCCCTTGGCCTCGGCCATCGTGACGAAGTCCTCACCGAGCACGGTCACGGTCATGTTCCGCATGCTCAGCACCCAACCGGCGAACGAGGCGATCACGATGGTGATCGCCGGCAGCGTGCCGTAGTAGAGCACCGAGGAGATGAACTCCCAGCTCCACGCCCGGTCCACGGAGACGTCGTAGGCACCGGCCACCGGGAAGACCTCGGCGTTCACCGAGAGCAGCAGCACCAGGATCAGCGCCATCCAGAAGTACGGCACCGCGTTCAGGAACGTCAGCGTCGGCAGCGCGTGGTCGGTCCAGGTCCCGCGGCGCCAGGCGAGCACCACGCCCAGGGCGGTGCCGACGAAGAAGCTGATGATCGTGGTGATGCCCACCAGCCCGAGGGTCCAGGGGAGCGCCCCCATCACGATCTCGGCCACCGGGGTGGGGTGGAACCCGATCGAGAGTCCGAGGTCGCCGGCGAACAGGTTCTGCAGATAGGTCCAGTACTGCGCCAGCATGGGGGCGTCGGTGATGCCGTAGCTCTCCGCGATCGCGGCCATCGCCTCCGGACTGATCCGCCCCTCGGTCCGCTCGATCAGCAGCGTCACCGGGTCCCCGGGCATCAACCGGGGGATCAGGAAGTTCAGGGTCACCGCCGCCCAGGCGATGAACGCATACAGCGCGATCTTGCGCAGCAAGTACTTCACGCGGGAGCCTTCTTCGTCTCGGGCGCGGGTGCCGACCGGGGGCCGGCACCCGCGCTGGCGGTCACTGCGCCGGGGTGAGGTTCCGGACCACGAGCATGATGTCCGGGTTCTGGAACGGCGCCCCGAAGGCGTACGGGTTCTCCTCGGTGGGCCAGCCCTCCCACCGCTGACTGGTGTACTGGAACCAGTTCGGCGACTGGATCATCGGCACCAGGGGGAGCTGCTCCACCATGATCTCCTCCAGCGTGTCCAGCGCGGCCTGCTGCTCGGCCTCGTCGTCGGTGCCGGCGTAGGCGTCCAGCGCCGCATCGGCGTCGTCGTTGTAGAAGCGGCTGAAGTTCTGTCGCACCGCACCGTCGCTGGAGTACTCCGAGCTCATCATGGACCGGTACATGTCGAACGGGCTCTGCCCGATCGCGGTCGCGGAGATGGTCAGGCCGAAGTTGCCCGAGTTCCGGGTCTCCACCCAGGCCTCGAAGGACACGCCCTGCGGCACGATCTCGATCCCGATCTCGGCGTACTGCTCCACCAGCAGCTGGCTGATCGTCACCCAGTCCACCCAGTCCGAGGGGATCTCCAGCTGGTAGGACATCGGCTCACCATCAGGGGTGGTGCGCACCCCGTCGGCGCCCATCTCGTAGCCGGCGTCGTCGAGGATCTGGTTGGCGGTCTCCACGTCCCGGGCAAAGGCGGCATCGGCGTAGTCGGCGCTGAGAGCGTCCTGGTAGGCCGGCTGCGGCAGACCGGTCGGGTGCGCCGCCGGGGTGTACCCCTGCATCGCCACCTCGGAGATCTGGTCCCGGTCCATCGCCAGGCTGAGCGCTTCCCGCAGCTCCGGATCGTCGAACGGAGCCTCCTGGGTGTTCGGGGTCAGGCTGACCAGCCCACCGCCGGGGTACCAGTAGCCGCGGTTCTCCGGGTCCTGGGCCACGAAGATGTCGTCGATGTTCGCCACGAAACCACCGGACCAGTCGATCTCCCCGGCCTGCAGGCTGGTGGTGAACGTCTGATCGGTGTTCGCCGGGTAGCGCAGCTGCTCCACCTCGATCTCGTCCGCGGCCCAGTAGTCGGCGTTCTTGGTCATGGTGTATAGCTGCTGGTCGAAGTCCTCCAGCAGGAAGGGTCCGGTCCCCACCGGGTCCTCGTTCGTGGTCTCGATCGGATCCTCGATCTCGGACCAGATGTGCTCCGGCACGATCAGCGAGTTCCCCACGGCGTGCTCGAAGGCGAACATCGGCTCGGAGAACTCGATCTCCACGGTGAGGTCGTCGGTGGCAGTGGCCCCGACCACCTCGAGTGCGGACAGGTTCGTGGCCGGCTGGTCCACGAACATGGTGAAGGTGAACTCCACGTCCTCGGCGTTGAACTCCTCACCGTCGGACCAGGTGACTCCCTCGCGCAGCTGGTAGGTCATCACCGTGCCGTCGTCGTTGAACTCCACGCTCTCGGCCAACCAGGGCACCGGCTCCTCGAACTGCGGACTGGAGGCGACCAGCGGCTCGTAGATCATCCCGCGGGCGCCGTGCAGCACCGCGGTGGAGAACGGGTTGAAGTTGCGCTGGTAGCTGTTCGAGGAGTTGGCGTGGATGGTCAGCGGTTCGACCTCGCCGCCACCGGAACCCTCGCCGTCGTCCCCGCCGCCGGAACATGCGGACAGGATCAGGGCGGCGCCGGTCAGTGCGGCCGCCGCAGTGGTGAGTCGTCGGACTCTCATAAGGACCTCTCCCTCGTGGTCATGCTGGGTGGATGAGCGGGTACGCGCCGTAGCACGTCGAAGCGACGGGTCACGGTGAACCCGGTGCGCCGGTACAGGTGACCAGCGGGCGATTCCTCTCCGGTCCAGAGGAACCAGGCGCTCTGCGCCCCTTCGGCGCGCATCGCGGTCAGGGTGTGGTGCAGCAGGATCTTGCCCAGTCCGGTGCCGCGCAGGGACTCGTCCACCCCGAACGGGCCGAAGCGCTCGCGCAGGCCGCGGTAGGCGCCGTAGATGGCGAACGCGGCGAGGCCCTGTGGGCCGCGGACGATCCGCAGCCGATCCAGGTGGCCGTGCCGGAGCACGGCGTCGCGCACCGCCTGGGCCCAGTCCGGGGCGAACTGGCGGCCGGCGAACTCGAGGACCTCGGGCAGGTCGTCCGGGGTGGCCGGGCCGAGCTGGTAGCCCTCGTCCCTGCGCTGCTCGGCCAGGGTGAGTACCTCGGCGGGCGTGCGGTAGGTGCTCAGCTCCATCGACATCGCCGCAGCGGTGTACAGCCGGGTGAAGCCGTGGGTCTCGAGCAGCCGCGCCGCCTCCGGGTAGGCGACGGCGTCCAGCCCGGGCACGAAGTAGGCGGCCGGATAGGCGGCCACGTTCACCCAGGCGGCACCGCGCTGGTGCAGCCAGGTGCAGGCGCGCTCAAGCAGCGCGGTGCCCACGCCCCGGCCGCGGTGGTCCGGGTGCACACAGCCGATGGTGAGCCAGCCGCCCTGCTCGCCCGGTGCCGGAGCAGCCCCGGCCGTGGTGACCGCGTAGACGAACCCCACCGGAACGCCGTCGGCCTCTGCCACGATCAGCCCCTCGGGCTGGAAACCCGCGTCCAGGAGCACGTTCTCGGTGAACCACGCAGTATCCACCGCATCCTGCGGCATGGCGACGGCGGTCAGCGCGGCGAGCGCTGCGGCGTCACCGTGGCGGTGGCTGCGATAGATGATGGCCATCAGCTCACACCTCCCGCAGTCCGTGCCCGGAATCAGCCAGGGCGACGGCGTAGCTCGTCCGGGTCAGGCAGCCTCGGGTGATCAGCTGGGCACCGTAGTAGTCGATGTAGCGGAATCCGTAGGTCTCCCCGCGGGCGAACGCCTGCGTGCTGATCGCCTCGTGCCAGCGGTCCCGGGCCTGATCCGAGACCGGGGCGTACCGATCAGCGGTGAAGCCGTCGGCGTCCTCCCAGTTCTCGGTGTAGAGCAGCTGGCCCACCCCGTGCCGGCGGCCAGTGCCGTCGGTGGCGTCCGGGTCCTCCTCCCAGCCGGGCAGCCCGGCGAGGAACCGGGCCCGTTCGGCGAGCAGGCTCGCCTGTTCGTGGTCGGTGTGCATGCTGCGGCCCCAGTGCGCCAGGATCAGCTCGGGCCGGATCGTTCGGATGTCCCGCGCCAACCGGGCAGCCAGCTCATCGGTGCAGTGCAGGAACCCGTCGGACTGGTCGTCGTAGACGATCACCTCGGCACCGATGCCGGCGGCGAAGGTGTGCGCCTCGGCGATCTTCTGCTCTTTGTACTCGGCCACGCCCAGGCGCGGGTGACCCCGCTCACCCGGGGTCAGCGCCAGGAGCACGGAGGTTCCGCCGTCGAGCACGTTTTGCGCCAGCAGTGGCCCGGCGGCGAGGTCCATGTCGCCGATGTGGGCGCCGACGGCGAGGATCGTTCGGGGTCTCACGCAGGTGCCTCCGTGGGTCGGGTCGCGGGGGAGTAGAGCAGGGCCTCGGCAGGGGGCTGGGGCTGGTCCGGTGCAGCGGCGAGGATCTCCTCGAGGGTGCTGCCGGCGTCGATCCCCTCGCGCAGGGAAGGGCTGCCCCAGAGCAGGTCCAGGAATGGCGGCCGGCCGGGGTTCGGCTCCCGCCACAGCGGCTGGTCGGGGTACAGCGCCGCGATCGTGGCCAGCAGGGTGTGCCCGGTGCGCACCGGGTCGAACCTCTCCCGGCCGGTCAGGTGCAGTTGGGCCCCGTGCAGCCGCTCGCCGGCACTTTTGGAGAACATCGGTGCGAACACCGCCTCGCGGACCAGCACACCGGGTAGCTCCTGCTCGGCCAGGGCAGCGGCCAACCGGGAATCGGTCCAGGGCGCCCCGAACAGCTGAAACGGGTTGGTGGTGCCACGGCCCTCGGACAGTGTGGTGCCCTCCAGCAGTCCGGTAGCCGGGTAGAGCACGGCCGTCTGCTGGGTGGGCATGTTCGGCGACGGCGGCACCCACGGCGCCCGGTCACCGCCTGGCTCCTGGTGCCACCCGGTCACCGTGATCACCTCGAGCCCGGCGGACCTGCCGGTCTGTTCCGGCACGTGCACCGTGTTGAACCAGCGGGCCAGCTCACCGAGGGTGCGGCCGTGCTGCAGCGGCACGTCCACCCGGCCCACGAAGCTGGTGCAGCCCGGGTCCAAGCCCGGTCCGGCCACCCGGGAGCCGAGGGGGTTGGGCCGGTCCAGCACCACCAGCCGGTGCCCGGTGCGGGCTGCGGAGCAGAGCAGGTCGAACAGCGTCCAGGTGTAGGTGTAGAACCGGGTGCCGATGTCCTGCAGGTCGAGGACTATCTGCTCCGCGCCGGTGCGGTGCAGCAGGGCGTCCAGCTCGGCGCCGGAGATCTGGTAGGTGTCCAGGATGGGCAGGTCGGTGGCCTGGTCCCGGCCGTCTCCCTCGCTCTCCCCGGCCTGCACCGCCCCCCAGTAGCCGTGCTCCGGGGTGAGGAGGCAGCGCACCGGGAGACCGGCGTCGACCAGGGCGTCCAGCCCACGGCGCAGGTCGTCGGTGACGGCGGTGTAGTTGCTGCACAGCGCGATGCTGTCTGTGCCGAGCAGGCTCGGGTCCTGCACGACCCGGCTCAGACCTGTCCGTGGCGGCGGGTGCGTCACTGACTTCTCCCCATCGAATGGCCCCAGTGAGGTAAGCAGATTACGGACTGGGGCATGCCGTAGTCAAGGAATTACAGAATCTAGCATGATGGGCCTATGGATACCGCCAGCACGCCGTCGCCGTCGCCGTCCACCCCCGTCACCCCGGCCGCCAGGTCTCCCCGAGAGCTCGCCCTCGGGGTGCTGATGCCCGGGTTCAACGGTGCCACCCCGCCGGACTGGCTGCTCCGGGCCGCGGCGGAGGGCCTGGGCAGTGTGATGCTGGTGGCGCAGAACGCCCCGGACCTGCCCACCACCCGCACGCTCACCGATGCGATCCATGCCGCCGGCCCGGTGCTGATCACCGTGGACGAGGAGGGCGGGGACGTCTCCCGGTTGCAGGCGGCCTCCGGTTCGGCGCTGCCCGGTGCCGGCGGGCTCGGTGCCGCCGACGACGTGCAGCTGACCGAACGTGCCGGTGCCGCCCTCGGTGCGCTGGTGGCCGCTGCGGGGATCGACGTGGACCTGGCGCCGGTGCTGGACGTGGCCAGTGAGCCGACCAACCCGGTGATCGGGGTGCGGGCGTTCGGCCCGGACCCGGCCCTGGTGGGCCGGCACGGGGTGGCCTTCCTGGCTGGTCTGCAGGCCGGGGGAGTGGCCGGCTGCGCCAAGCACTTCCCGGGCCACGGCGCGACCACCACCGATTCCCACCTGGCGCTGCCGGTGCTGGATACCACCGAGCAGGTGATCACCGACCGGGACCTGCCGCCGTTCCTGGCAGCGGCGCAGGCCGGGCTGGATGCGGTGATGACCGCGCACCTGCACATCCCCGCCCTCGGACCGCGCCCGGCCAGCTTGGAGCCGGCCGTGACCGCGCTCGCCCGTCAGCTGCCCGGCGGGCAGGACCGGGTGATCATCACCGACGCCCTGGACATGCACGCGGTCAGCGACGGGAGTGCTGCCGGGATCGGGTCGGCGTGCGTGCGGGCACTGCAGGCCGGGGCCGACCTGCTCTGCCTGGGCACCACCGGCGGCCGGGACGACGTGGCGGTGTTCGAAGCCGCCGTGGCGGCGATCGTGGGCGCGCTGGCCCGGGGGGAGCTCGCCGCAGCGGACCTGGAGCGCAGTATCGCCCGGGTGGGCGCACTGCGGGAGCGGATCGCCGGCTACCGGGCCGCAGCGCCGGCGCTCGAGGTGGCGCAGGCCGAGACGGCTGTGGCCGACGTGGGGGCGTTGGCCGCCCGCGCTGCTGTGACGGTGGCACGCGGGGACGTGCGCCTGGCCGGCGGTGCCCCGGTACTGGTCGACCTGCGCCGCCGGTACAACCAGGCCACCGGGCGGGTGGCCCCGGGCTTCGCGAACGCGTTGGCGGAGCGGGCACCCGGGGCAGAGGTGATCCTCGCTGGTGCGGCGGACGCGCGGCCGCTGGCCGAGCTGCTGGACGGGCTAGGGGAGCGTCCCGTGCTCGCCCTGACCCGAGAACCGCTCGCCGATGTGCGGGAGCAGGAGGACCTGGACCTGCTCCTCGCCCGGCGAGGCGACGCCGTCGTGATTCACGGCGGAACCGCTGACGGCGCCCCGGAGGCGGATCGGCTCGTGCTCGCCCACGGGGTGGGCCGGGCCAATGCGGACGCCGCGCTGCGCCTGGTGCTGGCGGACTGAGCTGTGCGCGTCCTGGCGCTGAGCTCGGGGACCTCGGTGGATGCGATCGATGTCGCGGTGGCCGAGCTCCAGCCCGCCGGGGACGGCGTGCTCACCCTGGTGCCGCACGGTCACCTGGAGCTGGTCTGGCCGCAGGAGTTGCGCGAGCGCCTGCTCGCGGTCCTGCCGCCGGCGCGCGTGGGTGTGAGTGAGTGGTGTGCGCTGGAGGCCGAGGTGGGTCAGGCGTTCGGCCGGGCGGCGGCCACTGGGCTGGCTGAGCTCGGGCCGGCGGAGCTGGTGGCCAGCCACGGGCAGACGCTCTACCACGACGTCGCCGAGGGACGAGTGCGGGGAACGCTACAGATCGGCCAGCCCGGCTGGATCCACCGGGCCACCGGGCTGCCGGTGGTGTCCGACTTCCGCAACGCCGATGTGGCCGCCGGTGGGCAGGGGGCACCGCTGGTGAGCCTGCTCGATCAGCTGTGGCTGGGGGAGCGGCCCACAGCAGTGCTGAACATCGGCGGCATCGCGAACCTCACCTTGGTGGGGGCTGGGTCCGTGCGCACCGGTGACACCGGTCCGGGCAACTGCCTGCTGGATGCGGCCGCACAGCAGATCGGGCGACCGGCGGACCTTGACGGCGAGCTGGCCGCGGCCGGGGTGGTGGACGAGGCGGCGCTGGCGGTGCTGCTGGCCGAGGAGTACTACTCCCGGCCGCTGCCGCGGACCACAGGCCGGGAGTACTTTCATCGCGAGTATGTGGCCGACCGGCTGGCGGCCGCCGGGGTGCCGGTGCCGGCCGGAGCAGACCTGTTCGCCACGCTCACCGAGCTGACCGCCCGCACGATTGCCGACGTGCTATCGGGCTCCGGGGTGCAGCGGGTGGTGGCCTCCGGTGGCGGGCTGCGCAATCCGGTCCTGATGGCTCGGTTGGCCGAGCTGGTGGGTCCGGTGCTGACCTCGGCGCAGTGCGGTCTGGATGCCGATGCGAAGGAGGCGTATCTCTTCGCCCTGCTCGGTTACCTCTCCGTGCACGGGCTGCCGGGGACCGCACCGGTGGATCCGGCCGAGCCGGACGGGGCGCGGGCGACCGGCGCGGCCGGGCCGACGGTGCTCGGATCGCTCACGCCGCCGGTGGGGGTGCCGGGCGTCGGTGGCCATCCGCCGGTCCGGCGGCTGGTGGTAGCACCCGGGTGATCCGGCGCGGGAGTACCTGCGCGAGCAGCACCACCAGCACTCCGGCGAGCGGGATGACCAGCAGACCGGTACGCAGCGAAGTGGCGTCGGAGACCAGCCCCACCAACGGCGGGGAGAGCAGGAAGCTGAGCCGCATCAGCCAGGACACCACGGTCAGACCGGTGCCGTGGCGTAGCCCGGGCAGAGCGTCCGCCTCGCTCATCGCGGCCGGTACCAGGGTGGCCACCCCCAGCCCGGCCAGGCCAAAGCCTGCGATCGTGCCCGGCACCGTGGGTAGCGCCAGCGCCACGCCCATCCCGAGGGCGACGACGATGCCGCCCGTGCGGGCGACGGTGCGCTGACCGAACCGGTCCACCAGGCGGTCACCGGCTATCCGGCCGATGAACTGGGTCCCGACCATCGCGATGTAGCCAGTGGCCGCTAGCGCGGC